>CBFGSA010000094.1:0-11034 GCA_965651365.1 uncultured Rhodanobacteraceae bacterium
GCCTGGCGCGGCTGGAAATGATCATCGCCAGCCACATCGGCGTGCATCCCAAGGCCCTGCTCGAATACGACAGCCAGGACGCCGAGCTCAAGGTCCGGATCGACGAGCGCATTGCCGGCTATGACGGCCCGGTGGCGTTCTATGTCGACCGCCTGGCCGAGGGCATTGCCACCATCGCGGCTTCGGTGTATCCCAAGCCCGTAATCGTGCGCCTGTCGGACTTCAAGTCCAACGAATACGCCAACCTGCTGGGTGGCGCGGCCTACGAGCCGGACGAGGAAAACCCGATGATCGGCTTCCGCGGCGCCAGCCGCTACGTCGACCCGAGTTTCACCGAAGCCTTTGGTCTGGAATGCAAGGCGGTCAAAAAGGTGCGCGAGGACATGGGCCTGGACAATGTCTGGGTCATGATTCCCTTCGTGCGCACCCTGGACGAAGGCCGCAAGGTGATCGAGGTGCTGGACGCCAATGGCCTCAAGCAGGGCGCGCACGGACTGAAAGTCATCATGATGTGCGAGCTGCCGTCCAACGCACTGCTGGCTGAAGAGTTTCTGGAAATCTTTGACGGCTTCTCGATCGGCTCCAACGACCTGACCCAGCTCACCCTGGGCCTGGATCGCGACTCCAGCCTGGTCGCCGGCCTGTTCGACGAACGCAACGCCGCGGTCAAGAAGCTGCTGGCCATGGCCATTTCCACCGCGCGCAAGAAAGGCAAGTACGTCGGCAT
This sequence comes from uncultured Rhodanobacteraceae bacterium, assembly GCA_965651365.1. GTDB lineage: Bacteria > Pseudomonadota > Gammaproteobacteria > Xanthomonadales > Rhodanobacteraceae > DASSBG01. Next base: position 728 of record CBFGSA010000094.1, read on the forward strand.
CTGCGGCCAGGGCCCGTCCGACCATGCCGATCTGGCCGAATGGCTGATGGATCAGGGCATCGAGTCGATGTCGCTGAACCCCGACACCGTGGTCGACACCTGGCTACGCCTGGCGAAGCACAAGAAATCCGCGTAAAAGCGGCCCATGGCCGCGATTGGCGGCAAGCCCATCGCGCGCATGGCGCGCTTGCGCCAGACTGAACCGCAGCTCACTGGCCGACGCCGAATGGCCCGGAAATTTTGTTCAGGTTCACCCTGCCCGGGAAATAGTGATACCCGGAACGTGTTCCCGTGCCAGCGCGCCATCGGCCAATCGATGGATCACCGCGCCGGCACGCCGATTCCATCACCAGGGAGACCAGGATGAAGCGATTATCCGTAGTGTTGTTGCTGGCAACCGTGTGGAGCACGGCAGCCTTGGCGGCAGACAAAGATGATGCACGCGTGGCGATCGCGCAGGCGCAGGCTGCCGTTCAGGCTGCCGAAAACGCCGACGCAACCACCGCAGCAAATACCGAGATGCGCGCGGCGCAGGACAACCTGACCGCAGCGCGCGGCGCCAGCGATCGGCGCAACTGGGATGCTGCCGTGCTCAATGCCCAGAAGGCGGTTGCCGATGCCAATCTGGCCAGCGCCCGCGCACGCCAGCAGCGCGCCACCCAGGCCACCAGCGAAATCGAGGCGAGCATCGAATCGATGCGCCAGCAAATCACACCTGCAGGGAGCTGAGCCATGAAAATCATGACTGTTCGACTGACTTCACTTCTCGCCCTGCTCTTTCTCGCGGCCTGCGCGACCACACCCAAGGGACCGCCGCCGGAGCAGGTGCGCCTGAACAATCAACTGACCCAACTGCGTTCCGATCAGCGCGTGGCGTCCAATGCGCCGGACGAGCTGGACAAGGCGCAGGCGGCCGTCAACAGTCTGGCTGCCGAATCGCGTAATCTCGATGAGCAGCACTACCAGCAAAAGGTGTACATCGCCGATCGCCTGGTACAGACCGCCGAGGCCATCGGCATGGCCCGTTACCAGGAAAAGCGCGGCGACGAACTGGGCCGTCAGCGCGACCAGTTGCTTTTGCAGGTGAAATCGCGCCAGGCCGAGCAGGCGCGGCAGGCCGCCACGGCGGCCCAGGCCACGGCCGAGGCCGAGCGCCGCAATGCCGAGATGGCCCGCGAGGAAGCGGCCAGCGCGCACGCGAAGCTCGACGCGATGCGCAGCGAACTCAGCGACTTGAAGACCAGGCAAACCAAGCGCGGTCTGGTCATCACGCTGGGTGATGTGCTGTTCGAAGTGGACCAGGCGGACCTCAAGCCCGGCGCCGCACGCACGCTGGACCAGCTGGCGCAGGCCTTGAAGGATGATTCCGCCGCCAGGATCCAGATCGAAGGGCACACTGACTCCACCGGCAGCCGCGCCCACAACATGGTGCTGTCACGCGAGCGGGCCGAGTCGGTGAAATCCTATCTCGTGTCACATGGTATTGATGGCAGCCGCATCACCACCCGCGGCCTGGGACCGGACTATCCGGTTGCCACCAACAAGACGTCAGCGGGTCGCCAGCAAAACCGCCGCGTCGAGGTGATCGTCAAGAACCCCGAAGCCACGACGCAATGACGCCCTGACGAGCATCGTGATTCCGTGGCCGCACAGCGCGCCTTGACGCAGCGGTGCGCTGTGTTTGGCGGCACCACGGCACGGCTCTCGGCAATCCCGTCATCCCGGACGCCGCGCAGCGGCGATCCGGGATCCACTCGCGCACCGGCGGCCCCATGCAGGCCGATGGTTACAACTCCAGACCGTCGGCAAAAATCGTGTCGGCCATGCGTACCGCAGCCCAGGCATCCAGGCGGCCGTAGCCGGCCTGGTAGTTGGGCCAGTCGGCCAGGCTCAGGCCGCCGCAAGTGGAGTGGTATGGATCGGTGATGCCGCTGCGCTGCGCGCTGGCGTGCAGAATCTGCGCAATCCGGTCGGGGTGACCGCGCAGGGCCGGATTGACCGAAATCATCAGCGCCACGGTGCCGGCCACATGCGGCGTGGCCATGCTGGTGCCGCTCTTGTCGCCGTAGCTGTTGGTCGGGACACTGGAGCGCACGTTGACACCCGGCGCTGCCAGATCCAGGTAGACATTTGCGCCCGAAGCGCCCGGTGAAGGTCCACGGCTGGAAAAACCGGCCAGAGCGTCGCCACTGTCGGTCGCCGCCACGGCGAAGCTCTCGGCGTAGCTGCCCGGCGCGTTGACGATCGAGTTGCACGACGAGCCCTCGTTGCCGGCGGCCGCGGCGTAGAAGATGCCACCGGCAATGACATTGTCGACCGCCGTGCGGATTTCCTCGCCCGTGGTGCAGCCTTCTTCAGGCACGCAGGCCCAGGAATTGTTGATCACGTCCGGCGCCTTGGCCGGGTCGGGATTGTTGCCGGCCAGATCGGTGGGTGCCAGCATCCACTGCATGCATTCGATGTAGCGCGCCGGCGTTCCCCAGCCCGCATCCATGTTGCGGCAGCCGATCCAGCGCGCATCCGGAGCTACCCCGACCTGGTTGGCGCCGCCGTCATCGCCGATCATCGTGCCCATGGTGTGGGTGCCGTGGCTCTGATCGTCACAGGGTACGGGAGAATCCACCCCACAACTGCTGCCGTGCTGATCGCTGTGGATAGCATCGTGCCAGTTGTAGTTGTGGTCGGCGCTGATGCCGTTCCAGCCACGGTACTGCGCCTTCAATGCCGGGTGATCCCACTGGTAGCCGGTATCCTCACCGGCCACCACGGCGCCCTGCCCGGTTACGCCATGCGCCCAGGCTTCAGGTGCGTTGATCGTGGTCAGACCCCAGGGAAGCGACTGCGCTGCCTGCGTCTGACCGGGGCGCTGCGCAGGCGGCCGAGGCAGGCCGCGAAATGGCTGATTGGAAACAATCCGCGCCACATCGGCGCGTGCCGCCAGGGCGGTCAGTTGCGCGGCATCGAGTCGGGTCGCGATCACGCTGGCAATCCAGTAGTCGCGGTGGGCAATGCCGCGCCGATCCAGCCAGTCGCGCAGCAGCGCCTGCTCGCTGTCGGCGCGCGCCCGAAGCGCCGCCACCAGTGCCCGCCGCCGCACCACCACATCGGCATCGGCGCGCAACGGCGCCAGTGGTGGCACGTCCTTGCCCGGCGTGGCCACCAGTACCGCTACGCTGCCGTTCGCCCGGGCGCTGGCCAGCAAGGTCGGGGCAGCGTCAACAGCATGCACGACCGGGCAAGCCAGGCCGACAGACACTCCTGCAATGATCCATCTGTATCGGAAAAGAACCATGCGAGTATTGCTCCCCATACGAGCGGCACCGGAAGCAGCATAGCAGCGGTACCCGTCATTGCCCATGGCTTGCCATCCTCGTCAGGTTTGTCCATTATCACTTCTGGCGTGAGGGGGGCACGCAGCCCCGAGCGCATTCCAGAAATACCACCCGCTACCAAGGAATGTCTGTCATGAAATTACCATTTCGCACCATCGTGTTTGCTGCATTGAGCCTGTTTGTCCTTGGCGTGCACGCCTCGGGCGTGCCCGAAGACGAACTCAAGGAGAACGGCAAAGGCATCATTCACGACTACAGCAACATGCATGAGGGCGATGACATCGACTGGCTGTGGGTTGCCCCCGGTGTAAAACTGGCCGACTACCGCTACACGATCAAGTCGACCAAGAACCTGACCATGCTGGTGGATCACGATCTGATGAAGGTGTTCAAGGACGACTTCCCCGAGCAATTGCGCAAGGCCGGGTCACGCAGCGCCAGCGCACCGACGCTGAATGTCGATCTGGCGGTGTACTGGGCCGAACATGCCAACCGCGCCAAGGCGTGGATTCCGTTCTCCGGCGGCCACCTGGCCCAGGCCGGGGTCGGCGTCGAATTCGTTTTCCGCGACAAGTCAGGCAAGGTGGTCGCCAAGATTCGTCACGCGGCTCGTGAAGGCGGGCGGCTCGAAGATGCCGGCCAGGAAGTCTGCGACGACGTTGCCGAGTTCATCAACGAGAACTGAGGCAAGCCCATGAAACCCCCTGAACTTGTCGCCATGCTCGCGCTCGGCGCACTCCTGTGCGCGGCGTCCCCGGACGCCAGCGCAACCCAGTATGGGGTCACCGGCACGGTGGACTTCGGCAATGGCAGTGACAATCTGCCCGCGGGTGTCACCTTTGGCGATTCAAGCTACGATGCAAGCTCCGGGTTCCTGTCTTCTGGCCAGTTCGGTTTTCCGCAGGCAATGGCAAGCAGCCACACCGACTTGGGTGATCTGATCTTCCTGGACGGCTTCCAGTTGCACTGAAGCCGGACGGATGTCACACGACACCACGGCCATCAACCGCACCCGCCAGGACTTCAGCGCGCGTGACAGCGTGTGGCTGTTCGGCTACGGCTCGCTGATCTACAAGGCCGGCTTCAACTATCTGGAAAAGCGCCCGGCGCACATCCGCGGCTGGCAGCGGCGTTTCTGGCAGGGCTCGCACGATCATCGCGGCACACCCGAAGCGCCGGGCCGGGTGCTGACGCTGATCCCGGCGGAAGGCTCCGCGTGCGGCGGCATGGCCTATCGCATCACGCCCGCGCGGCTGGAGGCGCTGGATGTACGCGAGAAGAATGGCTACCTGCGTTTTGAAACCGAACTGACGTTTGCCGATGGCAGCCATGCCAGTGGCCTGGTCTATATCGCCCAGCCCGACAATGATGCCTGGCTCGGCCCGGCCAGTGCCGAGGACATCGCCCGCCACATCGCCCGCTCATCCGGACCCAGCGGTCCCAACCGCGATTACCTGCTCAAGCTGGCGGACGCCCTGCGCGCAATGGGTGAAAACGATCCGCATGTGTTTGCGGTGGAACGTGCGCTGCACGAACTGGAGGGCCAGGCCGACGCTGCGCGCACTCGCAACCGGCACACGCACCTGTAGGGGCACGCCATGCGCGCGAGGCTGACGCGGAAACGCCCGACAATATCCCGGGTTTCCGCCTTCGGCTGCGCGCAAGATGATGGCTTTTGGCGGGTTTGTGCTGCGCTTGGCGCTGCTGGCAGGAAGGCACGCAAAGCGGGATGACGAATTGGACGGTGCGCTGCGCTGTGCTCAGCGGCACCCTGCGGCGGGGTGTGATGTCGCAGAATCTACCGCAAATCGAGAAATTGTGGGCTGACTACCATGCGCAAGGAGTCGAGGCGCAGGCGGGCCCTGGGCAGAACCTGGCGCAGTGTTTCGAGCTCCGCGGCCACGCGCTGGACATCACGATCGTCGACCGCCGGGTTGACCTCGCTCAAGGCGCGCAGGCGCTGCAATTCACCACCCAGTTCATGCTCGGCATGTTGCACTGCCTGGCCAATCACCTTCCTGGCCCCGGTGCCCGCTTCGGCCTCGGCCGCCTCCAGCATCGGTGGCACCAGGCGCAGCAGGAAGCGACGATAGCGCGGCACGTCGATGGGCTGCTGGGCCGCCTGCGCCAGCGCCTGCGCCGAGGCCGCATAGCGCGGTTGCGTCTGCAGTTTCGAGTCGATGGTGGCCAGAATCGGTTGCGGCGGCAGGAAGCGGGCCACGTCCAGTTCGGCGTCGGCCACGCACTCCAAAACGAACACGGCCTGCAGCAGCGCCTGGCGGCCAGCCAGGGCCGGATCGGTCATGAACGCTGCATTGCCCTGCTCGCTGCCCAGCAGCAGATCAAACGCACCTTGCAGCAAGGGATGGTCCAGTCGCAGCAATGGCAGATCATCGCGGTGCAGTGCCACCTGCCTGTCCAGCGTGACGCTGAACGGGCCGCCGGAAAAACCGGCCAGCGCGTCGGTCGCGAGGTATTCCGGATCCAGTCGCAAGACGCCAGCGCCAAGTTCATCGATCTGCACGCCGTAGTGCTCCAGCACGCGCTGGACCAGCGCATGTGCCTCGGTATCGGCATCGGCTGCGCGCAGGTCGGCCGCGAGTCCGGCCCCTTCGCCACCCTGGCTTGCCGCCAGCTCCAGCAGGCGGTCCCGCCCCTGCTCCAGCGCCTCGGCCTGCGCGGCGTGGACTCTGGCCGTCTCTGCCAGCAGTGCATCAAGCTGCGCGGCGGCACCCTCGACGCCCTCAGCCGAGTCGCGCGCGCAGGCCACCACCCGCTCGCCAAAACGCAACAGCAAGGCCCGACCGTCGGCGGGACCGGAATGGAAGGCATCCAGTGCCTCGTCGTACCAGCGGGCCAGCACGTGCTGGGACGTACCGTCGACCACGGCATGATGCAGGTGGATAAGCTCCTCGCCACGACCGATCCGGTCCAGACGACCGATGCGCTGCTCCAGCAGATCCGGATCGAGCGGCAGGTCCCACAGCACCAGACGCTGCGCGAACTGGAAGTTGCGTCCTTCCGAACCGATCTCGGAGCTGAGCAAAAGCTGCGCGCCACCGGCCTCGGCAAACCAGGCGGCGTTGCGGTCACGCTGCAGCAGAGTAAGTCCCTCATGGAAGCGCGAATACTTCAAACCACTGCTGGCCAGCGCCGCATCCAGTGCCTGCACCTTGGCCTGGCTGCGGCAGATCAGCAGAAACTTGTCGTGCGGGTACTCCTGCAGCAGGCCCTTGAGCCAGACCAGTCTCGGATCATCCGAATAGTCATGCTCGATCCCGGCGGCTGCCGCATCCATATCGACAGTGAACTCGGCAGTCAACCGCTCGAGTTCGCCTTTCGACAGCGTGCTGCGTGGCAGCACGTCAAGCCGGGCCTGACGCCGGGGGAAACCGCCGATCCGGTCGCGGCGATTGCGGAACATCACCCGGCCGGTGCCGTGGCGATCGATCAGGGCAGACAGCAACTCCCGGCGCGCCTCGGGACTGTCGACGTGGCGCAGGACCAGCTCACGCAATGCCTCATCATGTGGGCAGCTGTGAAACAGCGCCTCGCATTCGGCCTGGCTCAACGCCTGGTCATTGGCCAGATGGTCGGCAATACCGGACAGGCCGACCCAGGTGTCGCTGTCGACCACGAATTCGTCGAGGCTTGAATAGCGCGCCGGATCGAGCAGGCGCAAACGGGCGAAATGGCCGCGGCGACCGGACTGCTCGGGCGTGGCCGTCAGCAGAATCACCGATGGCGTCGATGCAGCCAGCGCTTCCACCAGTTGATAGGCCGGCCCGCTGGCCTCGGGCGTCCACTCCAGATGGTGGGCCTCATCCACCACCAGCATGTCCCACTGGCCGGCCAGCGCCTGTGCCCTGATCCGCTCCGACGACAGGAGAAATTCGCGGCTGGCGAGCACGCACTGTTCCTGCTCGAACGGATTGTCCGCAGTATCGCCAAGTGCCTGGATGCGGGCGGCGTCGTAGATCGAAAAGGCCAGGTTGAAACGGCGCAGCAGCTCCACAAACCATTGGTGAACCAGGTTCTCCGGCACCACGATCAAGACCCGGCGCGCACGGCCCACCGCCAACTGCCGACTGATGATCAGGCCAGCCTCGATGGTCTTGCCCAAACCCACTTCATCGGCCAGCAAGACGCGTGGGAAACGCTGCGCCGTGGCGCGTGCCACCACCCGCAACTGATGCTCCAGCAGATCGATGCGCGCGCCGTTCAGGCCCCAGGATCGACGCTGCCGCGCCCTGGCCCGTTGACGCAATGCAGCCAGGCGCAATTCGAACTGGTCCACCGGGTCCACTCGCCCGGACAGCAAGCGCTCGTCGGCGTGGGAAATGCTCTGCTCGTCGTCCAGCTCGGCCTCGGCAAGCTGGTCGCCTGCACCATGGTAGACAAAGGTGCCGTCGGCCTCCTCCACGCGTTCAATCTTCAGCCGTCGGCCCTGGCCGGTGATGACCTGGCCCTCGCGAAAGGCGGCGCGCAGCAGCGGTGCCGACGCCTGCGCGTAGCGCCTGAGGATGCCGGCGGTGGCAAACAGTACCTGGAGGCCGCGACCCTCCACCCTGAGCACGGTACCAAGCCCCAATTCGGGCTCGGCAGTCGATATCCAGCGTTGTCCCGGTACAAACATTGGCAAACGGATATTTTTCCACGAAAACAAAAACGGGGCCGGCTGCTGCCGACCCCGCGCTACAACACAAAGTTCAGCCTGGGCTTATTCGGCTGCTTCGACTTCTTCGGCCTGCAGGCCCTTCTGGCCTTCCACGACCTGGAAGCTGACCTTCTGGCCTTCCTTCAGGGTGCGGAAGCCGTCACCCTTGATGGCGCGGAAGTGGACGAACACGTCATCCTCGTTCTCGCGCGAAATGAAACCGAAGCCCTTGGCATCGTTGAACCACTTTACAGTGCCGATCTCACGATCAGACATAATCGAACTCCAAAACAAAAACACATGAATAGCGCCCATTTCGGGAACGCCGCTTACTGAGTGTGCATGCAGCTTGTCAGGAGGACATCACCACGGTCTGACTATGGATCGGTACCTGTTAAACGTACAACGCGCAACAACAGCGCGTGAAGTCTAGCCCAACGCGGCGAAAAATGCGATAGTCTGTGCTGTTGGCGTCTTTACCCATCATGTCCGCATCCAGTACTTCCGGCAACAGCACCCATCGTACACGTCGTACACGTCTGAGCCCGGGTCCGGGGCGACCCGGAGCCCGCGCGGCCAGCGTGATCGTGATCTACGGCGAAGGCCTGGGCCAGCGCATCGACGTGGAGAAAGCCGAGATCCTGGTCGGCCGATCGGAAGATGCCGACCTGCAGCTGCCCCATCCCAGCGTTTCGCGGCGCCACTGCATGCTGTGGCGCGACGGCGAAAACTGCCACCTGCGCGACCTTGGCGCCACCAACCGCACGCGTGTCAACGACGTGGAGCTGGGCGACGAGATACACATACTCTGCGATGGCGACCACATTACCGTGGGCGAGAGCATCCTCAAATACGTCGGCCACTCCAGCGTCGAGGCCCCGTATCACGAGGAGCTGTATCAGCTGGCCACCCACGATGCGCTCACCGAACTTTGCAATCGCCGGCATTTCAACGAGTCGCTGACCAGGGAGGTCGCCCGCGCCAGCCGCCACCAGCGCGAGCTGTCTCTGGCCATCGTCGACATTGACCTGTTCAAGGCCGTCAATGACCGCCATGGGCACGTCAAGGGTGACGAGGTGCTGCGCCGCATTGCCGACAGCATCCGCAGCCACGCCCGGTTGGAAGACGTGGCCGCGCGTATTGGTGGCGAGGAATTTGCCATTCTGCTGCCGGAAACCAGCCCGGCAACGGCGCGCGAAATCTGCGAACGGCTGCGGCAGGCTGTTGCAGAAATCCCATTTCAATTTGACGCCGGCCGCCAGACCATCACGATCAGCATCGGCATCGCGTCCCTGCACCCCAAGGACAAGCCCGGAGACCTCCTCGAACGCGCCGACCAGGCCCTGTACCAGGCCAAGAACGCCGGTCGCAATCAGGCCTGCATCGCAGCAAGCGCAGACGGCCCGTAGAACGCGGCTGAGCAAGGCGAAGCGCACCGCGGCGCGAGGGAACGATTCGCCCTCAGCCGCACCCGGCTTCGCGGTGGCTTACGCGCTCCAGCGTACCCAGTGAGTGACCTTGCTCGGCCAGATAGATCAGCCAGCGATTGAGGAAAGTGGCCATGCGCATGCGGTGCCTCGCCATGACGGCCAGCGGCGGCCACGGCCCCAGAACCTGCCACAACTGCTTGCCGGGGTGGCAGTGCTGGACCTCGGCCACGGACGCATCCAGGTACAAGCGGACCTGGGCCGAGGGTTCGGACTGCACCCTGGCCGGGTCGGAATGCGCATAGCGGATGACCAGATCCACCGTGTACGGGTGCAATTCGCGGATTTCCACCAGCACGTCCAGCCCGTCGTCGACGCTGGACACATAGCAACCCGGTTCCAGTCGGTGCACGGCGAACAACCGCTTCAAACGATGGCAGTTCTCGCCGTGCAAGCCCATCAGCCAGGCAAAGCGGCTGGGCAGCAGTTGTCGGCTACGCGGGGCAAGAACAGCACTCATGGGCCGATAGTAGCATTGTCGACCCGGGTATCGCCGACCAGTCCCGAGCCCCGAGTCCCGAGTCCCGCGTCCCGGATCCCGATTTAAGGCAAGCAGTCTTCCATGGCGGGCATTGTCCGGCCCGGCTCCCTGCCGGGGCGTTCGCCGGCTGCGAACTGCCACTGGCAGTTCGGTCCGTGTCCGATTCGGCAAGTAACCTTCCATGGTGGGTGTCTCCTGCCCGGCTCCCTGCCGGGCGTTCGCCGGCTGCGAACTGCCACTGGCAGTTCGGTCCGTGTCCGATTCGGCAAGTAACCTTCCATGGTGGGTGTCTCCTGCCCGGCTCCCTGCCGGGCGTTCGCCGGCTGCGAACTGCCACTGGCAGTTCGGTC
>CBFGSA010000095.1:0-10779 GCA_965651365.1 uncultured Rhodanobacteraceae bacterium
CCAAGCCGGTGCAGCCGGCGCTGTCCTTCGGGGCCGTGCGGCTGCTGTTCAAGGAAGGCGGCAAGAAGGGCCTGTGGATTCACCCCGATGGCATGAGCGAAGAAGAAACCCGCCGCTACCAGCCACGCGGCCCGGCAGACAGTGCGGAGGAAGCCGGACAATGAGCACGCCGCTGCTGGATGCCGGCAAGGCGCTGGACATCATCCGCGAGGCGACGCCGAACCCGGACGCGGAAAGTTGCGCCGTAACCGATGCGCTGGGGCGCGTCGTGCGTGAGGACGTGGCCAGCCCCGCCGCGCTGCCGCCGTTCGACAACTCGGCCATGGACGGTTTCGCCCTGGGCGGCAGTGACGAGCCGGTCGCCGCCGGTACCGAATTGCCGATCGAGGGCAGCCAGGCCGCCGGTGATCCGGCCGCCCGGGCCGGGCAGGGCGCCTGGGAAATCATGACCGGTGCGCGCATGCCGGACGGGCTCGACCGCGTGATTCCGGTCGAGCAGACCGAGCGCCTGGCGCAGCCGCCGCGGGTGCGGCTGCTGGCCGATGTGCCGCCGCAGCAGAATGTGCGCCATGCCGGCAGCGACATCGCGCGCGGCGACATCGCCGTGCGTGTCGGCACCGTGCTGGAGTCGCGCCACCTGATGCTGCTGGCGGCGGTCGGCGTGGCCGAAGTGGATGTGGCGCGGCGCCCGCGCGTGGCCGTGCTGAGTACCGGCGAGGAGCTGGTCGACGATCCGGCCGTGGCCTTGCAATCGGGCCAGATCCGCAACTCCAACGGTCCCTACCTGTGCGCCCGTCTGCCGCGGGCCGGCGCCGAGCTGGTGCATGTCGAGACCGTGGGCGACACCGGCGATGCCTTTGTCACCGCGGTGCAAACAGCCCGCCAGGCCGGTGCCGACATCATCATTTCCAGTGGCGCGGTGTCGATGGGCGCGCGCGATTTCGTGCCGCGCACGCTGACCGAACAGGGCGGCGACATCCTGTTCCACAAACTGGCGATCCGGCCCGGCAAGCCGCTGCTGTTCGCGCGCTTCGATGACGGCACACTGTTCTTTGGTCTGCCCGGCAATCCGATCGCCACCGCGGTCGGCCAGCGCTTCTTTGTCGAGGCCGCCTTGCGCCGGATGCTGGGCCTGACGCCCGAGCAGCCGTGGCGCGTGCCCCTTGAAAGCGAATACACTCAGAAGCGAGCGCTGCGTTTCCATCTCAAGGCGCGCTTGCAGCGCGATGAACAAGGCAAACTGTCCGCCCGGGTGCTGGACGGCCAGCAGTCCTACCGCATCCGGCCCTTCGCCGAGGCCAATGCCTGGGTGGTGACGCCGCCGGACACCAGCCGGCTGGGGCCGGGAAGCGTCGTCGACGTGTACGGCCCGGGCCATCTCGAGGCCCCCAATCCGGAGAGTGATCGAGCATGAAAATTCGCATCCAATTGCACGGCGCACTGCGCGCGGCCGACCCGTCCGGCCGAATCGAGCTGGAGCTGCCCGCCGACAGCCGCATCAGCACGGTGCGCGAGAAGTTGGGCGAATATCTGCGTGCGCACCCGGCCGGTGTCACGCCCGAGCTCGTCGCGCGCTCGGCCTTCGCCAGCGAGGAAGAGATCCTGCACGATGAGCGCAGCCTGCCCGCCGACGGCGAACTGTCGGTGTTGCCCCCCGTGAGCGGAGGCTGAGATGAATGATTTGCATGTGGCCGTGGTCGAGCGTAGCGAGGCGGCACTCGATGTGGCGGCGGCCATGGAGTTCGTGTCCGATCCGCGCTTCGGAGGTCTGGCCTGCTTTGTCGGCCGGGTGCGCGACCACAACCACGGCCGCGCGGTCACCGGCATCACCTATGACGTGTTCGCGCCGCTGGCATTGCGCACGTTTCGCCAGATCGGCGAGGAGATTCGTGCGCAAATCGATGATCCGCTGCGGCTGTACATTGCTCACGCCAAGGGGCGCCTGGCGGTGGGCGAGCTGGCCGTCGTGGTGACGGCGGCCACGCCGCATCGCGACGAGGCCTTTCGCGCCTGCCGCATGGGCATCGAGCGGGTCAAGCACGAGGCACCGATCTGGAAACAGGAACACTACGTCGACGGTGACAGCGCCTGGAGTGAAGGCTGCTCGCTGTGCGCCGAGCCGGAAACGCCAGCCCACGTCCACGGTTCGTGAGCCGCAAGGCGATGCCCGTCCTTGGCGTGGTGCTGGCCGGTGGTCGTTCGATGCGCATGGGGCGTGACAAGGCCCTGCTGGACTGGCGCGGCAAGACCCTGCTGCAGCACCAGCTCGACTCCCTGCGCGAAGCCGGTGTCGATGACACCCGCGTCAGCGGCTTGCGCCCGCAGCACGACGGCATTCCCGATCTCGAACCCGATCGCGGCCCGCTGGCCGGCCTGGCCAGCATCGCTGCAGCCATCGACGGAGACGCCGAACTGCTGGTCGTGCCAGTCGATATGCCGCTGCTGACCGCCAGCTTGTTGCGCCGGCTGCTTGTGGCCGGCACAGAAGCCGCGGGCTGCCTGCGCTTTGTCGGCCACGTCCTGCCGTTGCGGCTGCGCCTGGATACACGCTCGCGTGCCCTGCTGCACCGGCGCATGCAGATGTCCGAGCCACGCGCACGCTCATTGCGCGCCCTGCAGAAGGCTCTGGATCTGATCGAACTGCCATTGTCCACCGAACAAGCCGCACAGCTCGCCGACATCAACACCCCCGCGGCCTGGGCGGGCATTCATCAACCCGATTGCGATTGATGGCATTTCCTCCTCGTCATTCCCGCGCCAGCGTGCCATCCGGAACAATGGGGCGACCCACAAATCTGTCATTCCGGACACCGCGCAACGGTGATCCGGAATCCACTCTCTTGCCCGGAACCTCATGTAACCAGGTGGATTCCGGATCGTCGCTGCGCGACGTCCGGAATGACGGTGCTATCGGATGAACATTTGTTCCGGACAGCAATGCGCGTTTGCGGAAATGACGAGCGTGAGCATGCCGCCCGCGAGAATCAGGGATAATCAGACGCCGTGTTGAAAATGTCAGGAGACGCAGAAGGTGCACAAGACACGATCCTTCAGGTGCGGGTTGTTCGGCTTGCTGATCGCCTGCCTCGCACTGCTTGCCATGCCGACCACGAGCGGGGCCGCTGATGCACCAATCCTGCGCGTGGCCTACGCAGGCTCGATGGGTGCGGTGATGGACAATGCGCTGGGGCCGACATTTGCCAAGGCCCACACGGTACGCTACCAGGGCATTGGCCAGGGCTCGTACGCGCTGGCGCGGCTGCTGGCGGCCCGCCAACTGCGCGCCGACGTGTTCATCGGCGTTACGCCCGGCCCGGTCAAGGTGTTGAAAGCGGCCGGGCGGATTGGTCCGGCCGAACCCATCGCCAGTACCCGCATGGTGCTGGTCTACAGTCCGACAAGTCGCTTTGCGGCGGATTTTGCCGCGGCCGCGAATGAATCGGGCAAGGCCGCCTGGACCAGCATTCTGCGCCAGCCGGGCGTGCGCTTCGGCCGCACTGATCCGGCGATCGACCCGCAAGGCGCCAATGCCCTGCTCAGCCTGCAACTGGCCGCGCGCTACTACCACCAGCCCGATCTGCTTGAGCACATTGCCGGCCCGCTGCAGAACCCGCGCCAGATGTTCACCGAAACCTCGCTGATGTCGCGCCTGGAGGCCGGCCAGATCGACGCAACCATCGGCTATCTGAGTGCGGTCCGATCGCACCATCTGCCGTACCTGGAGCTGCCCGCAGCCGTCAATCTGGGCGATCCGTCGATGGACGAGATCTGGTACTCCAGGGCCGGCCTTGAACTTCAGGATGGCAAGCAGCTCAGGGCACAGCCGCTGGTGTTCTATGCCGCGGTACTGGTCGACGCGCGTCAGCCGGAACGGGCCAAGGCCTTCGTCGAGTTTCTTCGCAGCCACGAAGGTCAGGCGATCCTGCACCGTCACGGCTACAGCGCGCCGCATGGAGCTGCTCTTTGAGTCTGCGCCGCCAGGGTCCATTGCGCCTGTCGGGCGCATTTGCGGCCCTGGCCCTGTTGCTGCTTCTGACCCCGTTTGCGGGTCTGGTGGTGGCGACCGACTGGAGCAATCTGGCCTTTGCGCCCGGCGATGGTGGTGCCGTGGCGGTATCGCTGGGTTACAGCCTGCTGGCGCTGGTGCCGATCATAGGCCTGGGTACGCCGCTGGCCTGGTGGCTGGCGCGCCATCGCGTGCGTGGCCAGTGGGTCATCGATGCGATTTTGCTGCTGGCCCTGCTGACCCCGCCGCTGGCGATGGGACTGCTGCTGGCCAGCGTGTTCGGCCCGTACAGCGCTGTCGGCAGCCTGCTCGAGCGCACCGGTCTGCTGTTGACCAATTCCGCGCCCGCTTTCGTGACCGCACAATTTTATGCTGCGCTGCCCTACTACGTGATCGGTGCCCGAGCCGCCTTCGAGGGCGTGCCGCGCGAGCTGGAACAGATCGCGCTGACCCTGGGTCATTCGCCTGCGCGCTGCTTTTTTGCCGTCAGCCTGCCGCTGGCCCGGCTCGGCCTGGCCGCCGCCGTGGCGCTGGCCTGGGTGCGCGCGCTGGGCGAGTTCGGCGTGGTGCTGATCGTGGCCTACTACCCGCAGGGCATCCCGGTGAAGCTGTGGGTGAACCTGCAGAACATCGGCCTGGACGCCGTGTACCCGCTGTTGTGGATATTCTTCCTGGTGGCGCTGCCCCTGCCGCTGGTGCTTGGCCTGGCCGTCCGACGGAGGAGAGGAGCTTGGGTGGCAGAAACTGTTCGGCCTGCAAAGCCCCACCGCCGGTCCATTTTTTCGTCGATTCTCGACCCATAGCACCACTATGACCCTTCGAATCGCCAAAAAACTGGCCTCGGCGGTAGAGCTTTTCGGCTCGAACGTTCCTGCCAACCAAGCTCCCGGCATGGTGCAGATCACCTGCCGCATGCAGCAGCCGATTGCCCTCGATCTCGATTTCGAGGTGGAGCGCTTTACCGTGCTGCTGGGCAGCAGCGGCGAGGGCAAGACCGTGCTGCTGCGCGCCATCGCCGGCCTGCTCGACGCCGGGGTCGAGCCCTTTGGCAAGCAGCCGGTGCAGCAGCGCGCGGTAGGCTATCTGCCGCAGGGTTACGGCCTGTTCCCGCATCTCAATGCCTGGCGCAACGTGGCCTTCGCCCTGCGCGGACCGGAGCGCAAGGCGCATGCCCTGGAGTGGCTGCGCCGGGTGCACATGGCCGAGCGCGCCGAGCAGCATCCGGCCGCACTGTCCGGCGGTCAGCAGCAGCGTGTGGCCCTGGCCCGGGCCCTGGCCCGGCGGCCGCGTCTGCTGCTGCTGGATGAGCCGACCTCGGCGCTCGACCCGGCCACCCGCGACGAAGTGGTGGCCGAGTTGATCGGCGAAGTGCACGAGGCCGGCATCCCTGCGCTGGCGGTCAGCCACGACCCGGCGCTGGCCGCCGTGGCCGACCGCCTGGTAGTGCTGCACCGGCGCCGGATTGTGCAGAGTGGTACGCCCGCCGAGGTCATGGCCGACCCGGTCAACGGCAGCGTGGCGCGCCTGCTCGGCTACCGCAACATCCGCCGCGGCGTTATTGCCGATGGTCACCTTCACTGGAGTGCGGCCGATGTGATGCTGCCGGTCGCGACTGAACTGCCGAACGGCAGCGCCGTGCATTGGCATGTGCCGCCGCAGGATATCCGGATTTCAGCCCGCGCCACTGCACCCGTCGGCGCCGTTCCCGCCGTGCACGAGCTCAGCCAGATCGCCGTCCGCGAGCGCTACCTCGGCTTCGCCTGCGGCAGCGACCGGCTCTGGGTCGCAACCACTGATGCCCAATCACCCCCGCAGCCCTGCGCGCTGTACTGGCCGCCGCATGTCCTGCGCCACTGGCCCATTACAAGTGGCTGAGTGCGCGGTTCGCCTGTCCCATCCAGCGCCGGGTCGACATTGTCATGGAAACACCATCCGGGTCCGGGCATCGATGCGACCGATTGGATCCGGACTGGGATTACCGCGACCTGATCCAGGATGTGCGGGCGCTGTACGCCGTCGGTCGCGAACTGGCCGGCGCACGCAACTGGCCCCAGGATGACGGTCAGCCGCCCTGCGGGTTCCGGCCGGTCGGTCGGCCCCGGGATGATGGCCAGCTTGCCATACCGGCCAGACGATGCCGGTCAGTTCCAGGATGAACAAACTGCCGCAGAGTCCGAGGTTCCTCAGACCGGTCGCTTTTTCAGCGCGTCGCGGATTTCGGTCAGCAGCACGATGTCTTCGGTCGGCGCGGCCGGTTCCTCGGGTTTTTCCTCTTCCTTGCGCTTCAGGCGGTTGATGCCCTTGATCACCAGGAAGATCGCCCAGGCAATGATCAGGAAAGTGATGATGGTGTTGATGAAAAGGCCGTAGTTGATGCTGGTGCCGCCCTTGCCGTCTGGCCCGGCCGCCACCAACACCCATTTCAGCTTCGAGAAGTCGATGCCACCGGTCGCCAGGCCGACGATCGGCATGATCACGTCGCTGACCAGCGACTTGACGATGGCTCCAAATGCACCGCCGATGACGATGCCCACGGCCATGTCGATGACATTGCCCTTCATGGCAAATTCCTTGAACTCACTCATCATGCTCATTGCATTTCTCCAGATATTGAAAGACGGATGGCTCGAAGATTGAAACAAACGTCATTCCGGGGCTGCGCGAAGCGCAGAACCCGGAATCCACCCGCTGGCGCACGCTTGCCTCGCGGCCTGAAGAACGCCATGACAGGCTCACGAGGCGCAACTGCGTCAACAAGCGCGCCTACACAATACGCCCATTCAGCTCCGCGAGGCCACCCAGCCTGGCGACAAAGCGGTCGCCCCGCTCCAGCGCGGCCACACCCGCTGGTGTGCCGGTGAAGATCAGGTCGCCAGCCTTCAGCTCGAACAGTCGCGACAGCTCGGCAATGATTTCCTCGACCTTCCACAGCATGTCGCCCAGTACCGCCTGCTGGCGGCGCTCGCCGTTGACTTCGAGCGACAGCACGGTATCCGCGTTCGGGGCACCGTCGGCCATCGGCCGGATCGCCGAAACCGGTGCAGAGTGATCAAAGCCTTTGGCCGTGTCCCAGGGCAGGCCCTTGGCCTTGGCTCGCGCCTGCAGGTCGCGCCGGGTCAGATCCAGACCCACGGCATGACCGAACAGGCACGCCTGCGCATCGTTCGGCGCAATGTCGCAGCCACCCCGTGCCAGCGCCACCACCATCTCCACCTCGTGGTGCAGATCCGTGGTGGCCGGCGGGTAGGGCACATCCGCGCCGTCCGTGACCACCGCATCAGCCGGCTTGGCAAAGAATACCGGCGACCCGCGCTCAACTTCCGCTCCCATCTCGCGCGCATGCGCCGCATAATTGCGCCCGATACAGAAAATCCGTCGCACCGGAAAGCGGTCATCGCTACCCAGGATCGGGATGCTGACCGCCCGGGGTTCGGGGATGCGTGCATTCATCAGGGAATCCTTGGCCGTGCAAGTCTGGCAGCATTGTAACCACGCACGCTCGGGCCACGCCCTCGTGCGCGCGTCAATCACGTGCCAGCGCGTGGGTCAGTGGCGCGCGCAATACCAGTAGCGATGGCAGAACCGCACTGGCAAGTCCCAGCACGGCGGTGTAGATCAGCACCCAGATCACGACCGGCAGGGTGATCGCCACCTGGAAGCCGAATGCGTGATCGCCGGTCGAAGTGGCCAAACGCATCCCCGGCGCAAGCCAGTGCATTGCGGCCAGCACCAGGATACCGGTGCCGATGGCAAACAGCAGGATTTCCAGAAACAGCGCCAGCGCCAATGACAAGTCGCCGAAGCCGAGTGCGCGCAATGTGGCCAATTCCTTGCGCCGCCCGTGAAGCGCCAGGCTGATGGCATTGCCAATCGCAATGATTGCGCCCAGGCCCAGGAATACGGCTACAGCCAGCGCGGCAAGCCGCGCATAGTGCGACAGCACCCGGACCCTGGCCGCATAGTAGGCGCGCTGCGACTGCACCCGCACGCCATACAGGCGCTTGTCCTGGTCGATGGCGGCTGCAATCTGTGGCAAGGCATCCGGGCTGACCAGTTTCACCCACAGGACGGAAATCGCATGCGGTGCATTGAATGCGCTCTGCAGCACGGACAGGCCGCTCCACAGCTCCGAATTCCACAATCCGCCAGGCACAAACAGCCCTGCAACCTGCCACAAATCGTCACGTATCTTCAGTTGCGCTCCCGATCTGGCCGCCGGCAGGATGCGCGCGATATCCTGCCCCGCCAGAAGCTGTTGGGTATCGGGGTTGAACTGGCCGGGCACGGTATTGGCACCATCCTTGCCCAACAGCCGCCAGGTGGCAGCGGTGATACCGCGAAGCTGCGTGGTAATCGGGGTTCCGTCGCGCGCGCGCAGTTGCGCGCTGGCCAGGTATTGCGGTGCCACTTGCGGCTGGCCGCGGTGATCGCGGGCGATACCGGGCAGATTGCGGACAATGTCCACCACCGAATGCGACAGGCTGCTGCCAATTTCGCTGCGTGCGTCGGCCTGCAGCACGATCGCCAGGTCGCTGCGCCCGGTCGCACCGGCAAGCCGCTGAAGACCGGCCGGGATGGCAAGCATGAAGGTCACCGTGACCGCCGCAATGGCAAAGCCGGCGATCATCAGCATGGCATGGCGCGGCCGACTGACATGACTGCGCAATCCAAAATGCAGCGCCGCGAGAACCTGTCTGGCCATCCCGAGCATTGTTCAAAAACCGTTGGCGTCGGTTGGTTGTGCCTTGCGCAAGAGCAGCAACGGCAAGGCCAGGCCGCAGGCCAGCATGCCCAGCACCGTACCGCCCGCCAGCAGCACGGTGGTGGATGGCAGCGACACTTCGCCAACCAGCATGCCGATTCTCGGCGCGAGCGTCACGATCAGGCCCCAGGCCGCCAGCACGCCCAGCACTGCGCCCACAATCAGCAACGAAAAATACTGCAGCGCGAATGCGCCGGCGGCATGTCGGCGGCTGAAGCCCAGGGTAAGCAGCAGCCCGAAAACGGCCCGCCGCTGGACGGCCGCGTACGCCATCACGCTGACCACCACCAGCAGCGTGCAGGCCAGCAGCGCCAGCACCACCCACAGCAAAATCACCTGGACCTGGCCGAACTTGCGCAGAGCGCTTTGCGCCTCGCCGCTGACCCGCGAGTAGGTGGGCGGGTCACTGGTGGCAAACCGGGCGTCGATCCCGGCGGCCAGCGCTGCGGTCCTTCCGGCGGCCACAGGATAGGCCACGATGCCTCCGGTCCTGTCGCGCTGTGCTGGCCCGGCCAGACGATTGGCATATTCGTAATGGCCGATTGCGATGTTGGAAAGATAGGGATCGCCCTCGCGATCTGGAATGATGCCCGCAATCCGGATCTCCATCGGTGCGGCACCCATGGCATTGCCGACTTGCACCCGCATGCCCCGGGTCCAGCCGCACTGCCTGGCCAGACGCGAGCCGACCAGCACGCCGGTCATGTGATCAGACCAGGCTGCAAAATCCTGTCGCGGCACGCCGTACTCGTCGGTCAGCAGCCATTCGACTCCGGGCCCACCGTAGGCATTGATGGACGCCGGCACGCCCGGCTTGCAGAACGGTCCGAGCATGCCGATATACACCACATGCGCCACATCCGGCATGCTTTCGATAGTGTCTGCGTAGTGAATTGGCAGCATGGCACCGCTGCGCGCGTTCTGCACAAGTATGTTGGCGTCGGCGGCATCGTCCGGCAGCTCAGGCGAAACCAGCGCCAGCAAGAACACGCTTGAAGCCAGCGCAACCGCCACCGACGCCACGGCACTCAGCGAGCGCCCGGGCGCTGCGCCGAGATGACTGGTTGCCAGCAGGAAAATCGCCCGCAGAAATCGCACCGGCGATCGCGTCAGCGATTTAGTACGATGGTGACACGTACGGTGTCAAGCAAATTGGAATGCTTTGCCTCAATGGCGGCTAGTTCTTTGTCGTAGGTGGCACAAGTGTCACAAGCGTGCGGGACAGGACGGTCCAGCAAAAACAGTATGGCATACCATTTGCCGTCGCTGGGAGGCGGTACCGATGGGTCCGAAAGTGCTTGCGAAAGTAACTCCTTTGCTTGTGCGCTGGTGGGTTGTTGGGGTAATGGGTCGGTCGTTACCGATTCAGGGAAGTCTGCGGCCAAACTTTCTAACTTAGGATCAGTATCCTTCATAGACAAACGGACCATATCTCCTTTCGGTGAGAACAACCACACCTGCGGAAGCATAAGTCTGAAGTTGATCTTGAGATTGTGCTTACCAAAAAACTCATAGTAACTCTTGGCCCAAGCCTCTCCGGACAGCCGATATCCACTTCCTGCGGGGCTCGGGGAAGCAATCACCGCGTTCGAGGGTAGCAAGAGCAGCAGAAGCATAGATAAACAAACCAGCTTCAGAATAGTGACCTTCATCATGATACTCCTTTATGATCTTTGCTCGGTGACCCAGCGTCGCGGGCCGGGCGATGACTCATCCCCGGTCCGCGACGATTGTTGGAAAAGCAATTCTCTATTACTGGCCGCAAATGCGCAGCACATGCCAGCAGCAGACCCAAAGATCAACGCAACCAGGAGGTGTATTGCATACACCGCATATGGTAGCGAATGCTGCACTGGGGACTGTGGCTGCCAGGATTGCGATAGATGCAGAGAGCGCGATTGCGCGAGCTTTCACTTTCTTGAACATATTGATTCTCCCTAAGTGAACCGAAGACAATTCCTGATTAGCCCCGTTCCTCAGCCATCGAAATTACCCGCAGCCCGCAAGGCTG
>CBFGSA010000096.1:0-10656 GCA_965651365.1 uncultured Rhodanobacteraceae bacterium
GCGTACTCTGGGGCCGGCGCAGTAGACATGCTGGTGAATAATGCGGGCTAGGCTGACATGGCGCGGTTCAAGTGGCGCCAGGCCGATGCTGGCGGTGCAATCTCCGCCAGGTGCAAGGCTCGGCGGCATGGCGCGCATGATGGGCCCGGTCTGCGGGCTACTGCGCTTGTGCGCGCTCGATCATCTGGCTGGCGTGGGCTTCGGTTTCGCGCGTGATCTCGATGCCGCCCAGCATGCGCGCGATCTCGTCGCGGCGCGCGGCATCGTCGAGCGTTTCAACCCGCGTCCGGGCGGATTTCCTGTCGCTGTTCTTGCTTACGCGCACGTGCGTGTGCGCCTGGGCGGCCACCTGCGGCAAATGAGTGACGCACAGGACCTGGGCATGCCGCCCCAGTTCGCGCAGCTTGCGTCCGACCACCTCGGCCACGGCGCCGCCAATGCCGCTGTCGACCTCGTCGAATACCATGCTGAGGCCGGTGTCGGCGTCGATGGCGGCCACTTTGATCGCCAGACTGATGCGCGACAGCTCACCGCCCGAGGCGACCTTGCGCAAGGCGCGAGGCGCCTGCCCGGGGTTGGCGCTGACCAGAAACTCGCAACGTTCGCGCCCCCGCGCTTGCGGAGCGTCACCGTGCCGGGGTTCAAGCGTGATGTCAAAGCGCCCGTCGGCCATGCCCAATTCTGCCATCAGTCCGGTGACGGCCTGCGTCAGTTGGGTGACGCCTTCGCTGCGCTTGCGGCTCAGACGGACAGCTGCCTTGCGGTAGCGGTCCAGGCTGGCGTCGCGTTCCGCGGCCAGCGTCTGCAGACTGTTGCCAGCGCCTTCCAGTGTTGCCAGCTCCTGCTCGATTTCGACCTGCGTGTCCGTCAGCTGTTCAATCTCGACGCGGTGGCGCCGCGACAGCGCATGCAGTTGCGCCAGATGCGTTTCGAGCTGGGCCAGGCGTTCTGGCTCGGGCTCCAGATCAGAGGCGTAGCGACCCAGTGCATCGACCGCTTCTCCGAGCTGAATTTCAGCGTTGGCCAGGAGTTCGCTCCCGGTCTGGAGTCGTTCGTCCAGCTCCGTCAGACGGCCGAGTTCACCCGTGGCACGGGCCAGTGCGCGGCGCACGGCGAAATCGCTGTCACCGTCGAGCAACTCCAGGATGCCGTTGGCGCCTTCCAGCAGGCGGTCGGCGCTGGCCATGCGTCGGTGCTCGGCCTCGATTTCGGCCACGGTTTCGGCGGCCACGGCCCATTGTTCGAGCTGGGTCAGTTCGTGACGCAGAAGATCAATGCGGGCCTGGCGATCCTCGCCGCCGCCGAGCATCTCGATGCGTGCATTGATGCTGCGCCATTCGCTCGCCGCACGGGCAGTTTCGGCGCGCTCGGTCTCGGCATGCGCATACTGATCAAGCAGATCGAGCTGGTGGGTGCGTGACAGCAGTGCCTGGTGCTCGTGCTGGCCATGGATTTCAACCAGGTGAGAGGCCAGGCCCGCGAGCTGCGCAAGGGTGGCCGGGCGGCCATTGATCCAGGCACGCGAGCTGCCTTCGGCCTTCAGCACCCGGCGAAGCTGGCAGACACCGCCCTCGTCCAGATCCTGTTCGGCAAGCCAGTTGCGCGCCGCTTCCAGACCATCCAGATCGAATTCGGCACTGAGTTCGGCGCGCGCACTGCCGGAGCGCACCAGGCTGCTGTCCGCGCGCAGCCCCGACAGCAGCATCAACGCGTCCACCAGCAGCGACTTGCCGGCGCCGGTTTCGCCGGTGACCACGGTCAGGCCGCCGACAAAGCCGATTTCGGCCTCTTCCACAACAGCAAAGTTGCGCACGTACAGGTGCTTGAGCATACATTCGGGTTCCGGGGCTTGCAGTGGCATTGTAGCGATTTTGAACGTGGCTATTGCATCCGGGGCGCGCAGACCTTATTGATGGACCCATGAGCCCAGTTCAAGGCCCCGAACTCGATCCGCGCACGCGCCAGTTGCTGCGCACCCTGATCGCCCAATACTTGAGCGAAGGCGAGCCGATCGGCTCGCGCACGCTGGCGCGCTCGTCCGGCCTGGACGTGAGCCCGGCCACGATCCGCAACATCATGTCGGATCTGGAGGAAGTCGGGCTGGTGGCTGCCCCGCATACCTCGGCCGGCCGGGTGCCCACGGCGCGGGGCCTGCGCATGTTCGTCGACAGCCTGATCCAGCTCCAGCCGCTGGATGATCGCGAGCTGGAGAAACTTGAGCGCGAACTGCCCGAGTCGCCGGCCGACACCCGTGATCTGCTCGGCAACGTCTCCAGTCTGCTGTCGGCGGTGACCCGTTTCGTCGGTGTGGTCACGGTGCCGCGCAATGCCGATTTCGCCCTGCGCCATGTCGAGTTCATGAGCCTGCCGGAAAACCGGGTGCTGGTGATCCTGGTCTTCTCCGACAACCAGGTCCAGAACCGGATCATCCAGTTGCGTCAGCCGCTGTCGCCGCGCCAGCTCGAGCAGGCCTCGAATTACCTCAACCATCGCTACGCCGGCCAGCAGATCGACCAGATCCGCCAGCAGTTGGCCCGCGAGCTGCGCGAAACCGGCAGCGAGCTGAACCGGATGCTGAAGCAGGCGGTGGAAGTGGCCACCGGCGCCTTTGCGCCCAGTGGCGAACCGGACATGATGGTCAGCGGCCAGACCAACCTGATGGGCGTGGAGGAATTTGCCGACATGACGCGCCTGCGCGAGCTGTTCGAAGCCTTCCAGCGCAAGCGCGACCTGCTGGCGCTGCTGGAACGCTGTGCCGAGGCGCCCGGCGTGCGGCTTTTCATCGGCGAGGAATCGGGCCTGGCACCACTCGACGGCTGTTCGCTGATCAGCGCCACTTACGGCGTCGAAGGCCGCGTGCTGGGTGCGCTGGGCGTGATCGGACCGACCCGCATGGCCTATCAGCGCGTGATTCCCGTGGTGCAGGCCACGGCGGGGCTTCTCAGCAATGCCTTGAATCGTGTCGTTCAGGCCCAATAACAGCCTCAGACATTTCCCATCCATGGTGAATGGTGGCCCGCCACCGGACATCGCGTGAGCATTGGAGCAGGACCGGACATGCACGACGACAAGACCGACATGGCGCCCGAGGCCGAAGCGCAGGCCAATCAGGAGGCGCAGGACATGGAACTGATGCAGGAGCTGGAAGCGGCCCGCGCCAGGCTCGACGAAGCCGAGGCCAGTCTGGCGCAGATGCGCGACAGCCAGTTGCGCGAGCGGGCCGAAATCGAGAACCAGCGCCGCCGCCTGGCGCGCGAGCTGGAGCAGACCCGGCGCTTTGCCAACGAGCGCCTGCTGCGCGATCTGCTGCCCGTGTGCGACAACCTCGAGCGTGGCCTGGCGGTCGAGCATCCCGGTGGCGAAGGCCTGCTCGAAGGCATGGCGCTGACCCTGCGCTCGCTGCTCAAGGTGATGCAGGACAACGGGCTGGAGCAGGTCGATCCGCAAGGTGAATCGTTCAACCCGGAGCTGCACGAGGCCATGAGCCTGGTCGAGCCGCAACCGGGTCAAAAACCCAACACGGTCGTGCAGGTGCTGGAAAAGGGCTACGTGCTCAACGAACGCCTGCTGAGGCCCGCGCGCGTCATCGTCACGCGCGACGCTTGAAACGCGGTCGCCGCACCCCACATTGACTAGCAATACCAATGCGGCCACCGGGCCGCGCTGAAATACACGGGAGTAACAGACATGGGCAAGATCATCGGTATCGACCTGGGTACCACCAACTCGTGCGTGGCCGTGATGGACGGCTCCAGCGCGCGTGTCATCGAAAATTCCGAGGGCGACCGCACCACGCCGTCGATCGTGGCCTTCGCCAAGGACAATGAAGTACTGGTCGGTGCCGCGGCCAAGCGCCAGAGCGTGACCAACCCCAGCAACACCTTCTATGCCGTCAAGCGCCTGATCGGACGCAAGTTCAAGGACGCCGAGGTGCAGAAGGACATCGACATCGTGCCGTACAAGATCATTGCTCACGACAATGGCGATGCCTGGCTGGAGACCGCCGACGGCAAGAAGATGGCGCCGCAGGAGATTTCGGCGAAGGTGCTGATGAAGATGAAGAAGACCGCCGAGGACTACCTGGGCGAGTCGGTGACCGAGGCGGTCATCACCGTGCCGGCCTACTTCAACGATTCGCAGCGCCAGGCAACCAAGGACGCCGGCAAGATCGCGGGCCTTGAAGTCAAGCGCATCATCAACGAGCCGACTGCGGCCGCGCTGGCCTACGGCATCGACAAGAAGGGTGGTGACCGCAAGGTCGCGGTGTTTGATCTGGGCGGCGGCACCTTCGACGTGTCGATCATCGAGATCGCCGAAGTGGACGGCGAGAAGCAGTTTGAGGTGCTGGCCACCAATGGCGACACCTTCCTCGGTGGCGAGGACTTCGACAAGCGTCTGATCGACTACCTGGTCGAGGAGTTCAAGAAAGACCAGGGCGTCGATCTGCGCAAGGATCCGATGGCACTGCAGCGTCTCAAGGACGCCGCCGAGCGGGCCAAGATCGAGCTGTCCACCAGCCACCAGACCGAAGTCAATCTGCCCTACGTGACGGCCGATGCGTCCGGTCCCAAGCATCTCAACATCAAGGTCACCCGGGCCAAGCTGGAAGCCCTGGTCGAGGATCTGGTCAAGCGCACCATCGAGCCCTGCCGCACCGCGCTCAACGATGCGGGCCTGAGTGTGTCCGACATCAACGAGGTGATCCTGGTCGGTGGTCAGACGCGCATGCCCAAGGTGCAGGACGCGGTCAAGGACTTCTTCGGCAAGGAGCCGCGCAAGGACGTGAACCCGGACGAGGCCGTGGCCATGGGCGCGGCGATCCAGGGCGGTGTGCTGGGCGGAGACGTCAAGGACGTGCTGCTGCTGGACGTGACCCCGCTGTCGCTCGGTATCGAGACCCTGGGCGGCGTGTTCACCAAGCTGATCGAGAAGAACACCACGGTGCCGACCAAGGCCTCGCAGACCTTCTCGACGGCCGATGACAACCAGAGCGCGGTCACCGTGCACGTGCTGCAGGGCGAGCGCGAGCAGGCCCAGTTCAACAAGTCGCTGGCGCGCTTCGACCTGGCCGGCATTGATCCCGCACCGCGTGGCGTGCCGCAGATCGAGGTGACCTTCGATATTGACGCCAACGGCATTCTGCATGTCAGCGCCAAGGACAAGAAGACCGGCAAGGAACAGCGGGTCGAGATCAAGGCTGGCTCCGGTCTGTCCGAGGAGGAAATCGATCGCATGGTGTCCGACGCCGAGAGCCACCGCGAGGACGACAAGAAGTTCCAGGAGCTGGTGTCCACGCGCAACAAGGCCGACCAGTTGGTGCACGCCACGCGCAGCGCCATCAAGGAGCACGGCGGCAAGCTGGAAGCCGGCCAGATCGGCCCGATCGAGGAAGCCCTGTCCGAGCTTGAAAAAGTGATGAAAGAAGACGACAAGGACAAGATCGAGTCGCGCATCACCCAGCTCGAGCAGGCCAGCCAGCTATTGGCCCAGGCCGCCGCAGCCCAGGGCGCACCGGGCGGCCAGCCCGGCGCCCAGGACGCCGGGGCACAGCCGGGCGGCCAGTCCGACGACGTGGTCGATGCCGAGTTCACCGAAGTCAAGGATGATGACAAGTAGGTTTACGGGAATCGGGAATCGGGAATCGGGAATCGGAGGAGTGGCCTTGCGGCATGGCTCTTCCGCATTCCTGCGAGCCCGAAACCTGGTTCGATCGTCGGAAATTGGAAGAGCGGTGCCTTGGCATCGCTTTTCCGCTTTTGACGATTCCCGATTCTCCATTCCCCATTCCCGGCGCCAGCCATGAGCAAACGCGACTACTACGAAGTTCTGGGGGTCAGCCGTACCGTGGAGGCGGTGGAGCTGAAGAAGTCGTTTCGGCGCGTGGCCATGAAGTGCCATCCGGATCGCTGTCCGGATGATCCGCAGGCGCAGGATCGCTTCAAGGAGGCCAAGGAGGCCTACGAGGTGCTGTCCGACCCGCAGAAGCGGGCGATGTACGACCGTCACGGTCATGCGGCTTTCGAGCACGGCATGGGCGGCGGTGGTGCCGGATTTGCCGACGTGGGCGACATCTTCGGCGACATTTTCGGCGACATCTTTGGCATGGGCGGCGGTGGACGCCGCCGTGCCCAGCGCGGCTCCGACCTGCGCTACGTGCTGGAAATCGACCTGGAACAGGCCGTGTTCGGCACCACAGAGGAGATCGACATTCCTTCGCTGGTCGCCTGTGATACCTGCCAGGGCAGCGGCTCGAAAGACGGCAAGACCGAAGTCTGCGGCACCTGCGCCGGGCATGGCCGCGTGCGCATGCAAAACGGCATTTTCTCGGTCCAGCAGGCCTGCCCGCACTGCCACGGCAGCGGTCGCACCATGGCCAACCCGTGCCCGGACTGCCACGGTGAGGGCCGGCGCGAGCGCACCCGCACACTGTCGGTGAAGATACCGGCCGGGGTTGATACCGGAGATCGTATCCGGCTCAATGGACAGGGCGAGGCCGGTCCGGTCGGCGCTGCGGCCGGCGACCTGTATGTGGAAGTGCATGTACGCGAACACAGCATCTTCCGCCGCGACGGTGATGATCTGTATTGCCAGGTACCGATCCGGCCAGGGCAGGCGGCGCTGGGCGCGCGCCTGGGTGTGCCGACGCTGGATGGCGAAGTGGAAATCACGGTGCCGCCGGAAACCCAGACCGGCGAGAACTTCCGCCTGCGCGGTCGTGGCGTCAAGTCGGTGCGCAGCGGCCGCACCGGCGATCTCATCTGCGAAGCGGTCGTGGAAACTCCGGTGCGCCTGACCCGCGATCAGCGCGAGTTGTTCGAAAAGCTTGAGGCCACCTTTGCCAGGGCCGATGCCGACACGCATTCGCCCCAGGCCAAAAGCTGGGTCGACGGCGTGCGCCAGTTCTGGTCGAAGGTCACCTCGTAACGTTTGGTTGGCAGCATCCTCTGACGTAGGATGCTGTTGAGCAGAGCGAAGCGCAACGTGGCAAGCCCATTCCTTGCATGCTCGCTCAAGCAATCCAAGCCTTTGCGCTTTTGGAATCGAGCCGATGAGCCAACCACTGCGTCTTGCCATCAACGGAGCCCACGGCCGCATGGGCCGTCTGCTGGTCGGCCTTGCTGCCGACGATCCACGCTTCGCCGAGATTGTCGCACTGGGCTCCGGCAGCGACTGGTCGCCGTTGTCCAGGCTTGATGTGCTGGTCGACTTCTCGACACCGGAAGGTCTGAAGCAGGCCGTCCGCCATTGCCGTGACAATGGCATTGCACTGGTCTCGGGGACAACCGGAATCGGTGAAGATGGCGAAAAAGCGCTCGAGTCGGCAACGGCCGACATTGCGCTGCTGCACACCAGCAATTTCAGCCTGGGCGTGGCGGTGTTGAGTCGCCTGCTGAGCCTGGCCGCGGCAATGCTGCCTGACTGGGACCTGGAGATCGTCGAGGCCCATCATGCGGCCAAGGTCGACGCACCATCGGGTACGGCGCTTTCGTTGGGTCGAGCAGCAGCAAAGGCGCGTGACTTCGACTTCGATACCGTGCAACGGGTGGGCCGCAGTGGGCAGGGTAGTCCACGCCAAAATGGGGAAATCGGCTTTGCCAGTGTGCGCGCGGCCGATATCGTCGGCGAGCACACGGCCCTGCTGGCCATCCATGGCGAACGACTGGAACTGGGTCACCGCGCCACCGACCGCGCGATCTTTGCCCGCGGCGCCTTGTCCGCCGCAGCCTGGCTGGCGGGCAAAGCGCCCGGACGCTACAGCCTCGACGACATGTTGGCCGACCAATGAGCTCCTCGGACCTCGAACCCATTGCCTGGGCCGATTTCACCAGGGTGCTGCTGGTCGCCGGCACCATCACCCGCGTCGAAGCCTTTCCCGAAGCGCACAAGCCGGCCTGGAAGGTATGGGTTGATTTCGGCGCCTACGGCGAGAAGAAGACAAGTGCCCGGATCACCGCCCTGTATGCACCGGAAGATCTTGTCGGTCGCCAGATCGTCGGGGTCATCAATTTCCCGGAAAAGCAGATTGGACCCTTCCGCTCCCAGTTTCTGCTGACCGGATTTCACACCGACAGCGGCGTGGTCATCACGACGCTGGAACGCCCCGTGCCCAACGGCACCCGCATGCGTTGATGATGAATGGCAAACCGTCAGCGGTGAGCGGTGAGCGGAAAAGGCTGCCTTCTTTTACTGCTCACCGCTGACTGCTTACCGCTCCAGGGCAGCCTCGCGGCGGTCGAGCCAGATTACCAGGCCCTGTGTGTTGAGCTCGATGTCCATGCCGATCAACGTGTCGAGCCTGGCATTGTCGTCGGCCCAGCCGTGCCGTGCGGCGCGCCTTGCGTAGAGTTCTCGCAGCCCCGTACTGATGGCAAGGTGGCGCTTGTCCGGGCTGCCGCTGTCGGCAGCCAGCGCAATGGCCACCATGGCATCGATCTGTTCGTGCAGGTCATTGCCGAGGCGGTGCACATCCTCGATGCGTCCGAAGTGGGTGGGATAGATGGCCGTCGGCTCCAGTTCCAGGATGCGGTCGATGGAGCGGTGCAGGGCGTCGGGCTTGAATTGCACCGGTGAGGTCGTGGGCAGGATGAACGGGCCCTGGTCGGTGTCGAACTCGCGATAGGACAGGCCGAAGGTATCGCCGCTGAACACGCAGCCGGACTGCACGTCGTGGATGGCATTGTGATGGCTGGCGTGACCGGGCGTGTCCAGGCATACCATCGTGCGGCCATTGAGAGCGACCTTGTGACCATCGCCGGCCTCGACCACGCGCCCGGACGGGACCGGAGTCAGACCATCGCCGTAGCTGCGCCGCATTTCCTCCTCGCCATACACCGCCGTGGCCCCGGCCCACAGTTTCGACGGATCGATCATGTGCCGTGCGCCGCGCGGATGGACCGCCAGTTTTGCGTTGGGCAGACGTGTCATCAGCTCGCCGGCGCCACCGGCATGATCCAGATGCACATGGGTCAGGATCAGCCAGTCGACCTGGTCGACAGCAAGCCCCGCGTCATGCAGCGCATCCAGCATCCGCGGCACCGAATGGTTGGTACCGCAGTCGATGAACGCGCCGCGCCCCTGGTGGACGACAAGATAGGCGGCATCGAAGCGCGGCCGGTTGAACCCCGTGTCGATGGTGTGGATTTCGTGTTGCGCGCTCATGCCCACAGGCTATCAGAAAGCCGAATGTGCGGTGCGCGGCTTGCAGGGTGTCTTTCGTCATTTGTTGGGGTAGGCTGGGCGTTCTTTTGGATCGGGGCAGGGTATGAACGCGACGGCACAGGCGGCAGGCGGCAGGCTGCCGCGGCAGATTCCCTACATCATCGGCAACGAAGGGTGCGAGCGCTTCAGCTTCTACGGCATGCGCAATATCCTCACGCCGTTTCTGATCAGCTCGCTGCTGGTGTTTGCGCCCGAGGCCGAGCGCATCGGCATGGCCAAGGATGTGTTCCATACCTTCGTCATCGGCGTGTACTTTTTCCCGTTGCTCGGTGGCTGGATCTCCGATCGCTTCTTCGGCAAGTACAACACCGTGCTGTGGATGTCGCTGGTCTACTGCGCGGGCCATGCCTGCCTGGCGGCGTTCGAGAGCAACCGCACCGGTTTCTACTTCGGCCTGTTCCTGATTGCGCTGGGCTCGGGCGGCATCAAGCCGCTGGTGTCGGCCTTTGTCGGTGACCAGTTCGACCAGTCCAACAAGCATCTGGCCAAGATCGTCTACGACGCCTTCTACTGGATCATCAACTTCGGCTCGTTCTTTGCATCCTTGCTGATGCCGCTGATGCTGCGCGAATACGGGCCGACCATTGCCTTCGGCATCCCCGGCGTGCTGATGCTGGTGGCGACGATCATTTTCTGGTCGGGGCGCAAGAAATATGTGGTGGTGCCGCCCAGCGCCGGCGACGAGCATTCCTTTCTGCGCGTGGTGCGCTCGGCCCTGCTGGCGCGCGCGCCGGGGCAGGGCAGGCCGGGCCTGTCGGTCGCCCTGGTCGGATTCGTGCTGGCCGTGGCGGTAGTGGCCCTGTGGGCCTGGTCGGATTTCGTGATCGCGGCCCTGGTGGCGCTGGGCCTGGTGCTGGCCTTTGGCGGTGCCGGTGCCTCGATGCAGCTCGAACGGGTGCGCGGCCTGCATCCGGATGATGCGATCGAGGGCGTCCGGGCTGTGCTGCGGATTCTGATCGTGTTCGCCATCATCACGCCGTTCTGGTCGCTGTTCGACCAGAAAGCCTCGACCTGGATCATCCAGGGCAATTCCATGGTGATTCCGTACGAGGCAAGCTGGTGGCCGAGCTGGCTGGTGCGCGAACCGGCGCAGATGCAGGCGCTGAATCCGATCCTGGTGATGCTGCTGATTCCGTTCAACAACATCGTGATCTACCCGTTGCTGCGGCGGATGGGCGTCAAGGTGACGTCCTTGCGTCGGATGGGCGCGGGACTGGTGATTGCGGCGCTTTCCTGGGTGGTGGCGGGTGCAATCCAGTTGTGGATCGACAGCGGCGATTCGGTATCGCTGGCCTGGCAGTTCTGGCCCTACGTGCTGCTGACCCTGGGCGAGGTGCTGGTGTCGGCCACCGGGCTGGAGTTTGCCTACAGCCAGGCACCGCAGCGCATGAAGGGCGTGATCATGAGCTTCTGGCTGCTGTCGGTGTCCTACGGCAA
>CBFGSA010000097.1:0-10613 GCA_965651365.1 uncultured Rhodanobacteraceae bacterium
CTGATGGATGCCGAGACGGTCGCCCGCTTCCGTGCCGAGCAGCAGATTCTCGCCTCGCTCGAACATCCCGCCATCGCGCGACTGATCGACGGCGGTAGCGCCGCTGACGGCACGCCGTATGTGGTGCTGGAGTACATCCGCGGCCAGGCAATTACCCGCTACTGCACGCGGCAGCAACTGGACGTGCCGGCCCGGCTGCGCCTTTTCCAGCAGGTCTGCGAAGCGCTGCAGGTGGCCCACGAGCGCGGCATCGTGCACCGGGACATCAAGGCCGGCAATGTGCTGGTGACCGAGGACGGCCAACCCAAGATCATCGATTTCGGCATTGCCAAGATGCTGCAGCCCGAAGCGGAGGAGTTGGCACTTCCCGAGACGCGGGCGCGCACGAGGCTTTTCACGCCCGAGTACGCCAGCCCCGAACAGGTGCGTGGCGAGCCGGTGACGCTGGCCTGCGATGTGTATTCGCTGGGTGTGCTGCTGTACGAATTGCTCACCGGAGAACGGCCCTACCGGGTGGCCGGGCTGACACCGGCGGACATCCAGAGTACGGTGTGCGACACGCTGCCGGCCAATCCAAGCGCGGCAGCAGGTCGGCAGCACGAAACGGTGCCGGCAGGCCTGGGCAGCACCCGCCAGTTGCAGCGCCGCCTGCATGGCGACCTGGATCGGATCGTCATGACCGCCCTGCGCAAGGAAGTCGGCGGACGCTACCCCAGCGCGCAAGCCTTCAGCGCCGACATCGGTCGCCACCTGGCGGGGCAGCCGGTCGCCGCACGCGGCGCCTCGCGATGGTATCGATTGGGCAAGTTCACCGCACGCCATCGCGTCGGGGTGGCGGCCACCGCGACCGTCATGCTGGTGCTGGCCGTGGCGCTGGTGGTGACGCTCCTGCAGGCGCGCGAGGCGCTGAGACAGAAGGCGGTGGCCGAGCAGCAGGCCCGGCGCGCTGAATCGGCCAAGGACTTTCTGGTGGAGATGATTCGCCGCACCGATCCGTTTGCCAACAGCGAATCGGCCACCCTGCTGGACGCGCTGAAGCAGGCCATTTCGAAGATCGACCAGCGCTTTGCCGGCCAGCCGCTGCTGGAAGCCGATCTGCGTTACGAGATCGGCTATGCGCTGCAGAACCTTGGCGAAATCCCGTTGGCCAAAGTCCAGCTCGAACGGGCATGGGAATTGCGAAGGCGCCACGGCAGTCGTCTCAAACAGGCCGAAGTGCTGGATGGCCTGGGCATCGTCAACTGGTGGGAGAGCGACTTCGAGAAGGGAAACCAGCGCTTTGCCGCGGCCTTGCAGCAACTCGGTACGGATGCTTCGCCGACTGGCGTGCAAACCCGGGTCGACATTCTGGCCAACTGGTCCGGCATGCTGATCACGGCGGGTGACAACGCGCGCAGCAAGCAATTGGCCCTGCAGGCACTCGAGGCGATCAAGACTCCACACGCCGACATTTCGGTCGAGACCCAGGCCGCCGTGTGGTCCAATCTGGCCACGGCGCAGGAGGGCCGGGGCGAAAACGAGGCGGCGCTGACCGCATTCCACAAGACCCTGGACCTGCAACGCCAGGCCACCGGCGAAATGCACCCGAGCTATGCCATCGTGCTCAACAACCTGGCCCTGCTCTACTACAAGATGGGCCGCCAACAGGACGCCGCCGACGCGCTGACGCGTTCGGTCGAAATACGCCGCCGAACGCTGGGCGAGAACCATCCGCAAACCGCTACAGCGCTCGGCAACCTGGCGCGGGTGCAGACGGAAATGGGTGATCTTGACGCGGCGAGAACCAATGCTCTGGAAGCATTGAAGGTGGCCAGGAACGGCTACCCCGCCAACCATCCGCGCATCGGCAAGGCGCACGAAGCACTGGCCCATGTCTATTTCAAGAGCGGGCAACTGCGACAAGCGCGCGACGAGGTCCGGGCCGCCCACCAGATCTATGCCAAAGCACCCGATGTCGATCCGGCCTGGGTAAAAAAGCTGAATGGGCTTCGCGGACAGATCGAATCGGCGATACATGCATCGACACGGGTGCGCGATACGCCACAGCACAGCAGCGGCGCCAAAGGCGACCGGTAGCACACGCAATCAGCATGGCATAATCAGCCCGTGCCGTTTCCGGCGCGTCGGGAGCTTGATGGATGCTGCAAACTGCGCTGATTTTTCTGCTGGCAGCAGTGCTGATGGTGCCGCTGGCCAAGTGGCTGAAGCTGGGCGCGGTGCTGGGCTATCTGGTCGCGGGCATGGTGATCGGGCCGTCCGGTTTCGGCTGGGTCGGCAATGCCGAGGCGATTGCCCACGTCTCCGAGCTGGGTGTGGTGCTGCTTCTGTTCATTATCGGCCTGGAGCTGTCGCCGCGACGGCTGTGGGTGATGCGGCGCGACGTGTTCGGCGTGGGCCTGGTGCAGGTCGCGGCCAGTGCGCTAACGATTGCGGCCATCGCGCATTTCGGATTTGACCTGGACCGCCGCTCCGGTCTGGTGCTGGGCTTTGCCCTGGCGCTGTCCTCGACCGCGTTCGGCCTGCAGATTCTGGCCGAGCGCAAGCAGTTGCAGACGCCCTCGGGACGGCTGTCGTTATCGATCCTGCTGTTTCAGGACATTGCCGCCATCCCGCTGATTGCGGTAATTCCGCTGCTCGATCAGAGCACGCCGGAGGCCACCAGCACGGACATGCTGCTCGGCTTCCTGCGCGTGCTGGGCGTGATCGCGCTGGTGGTGGTGGGCGGACGCTACCTGCTGCGGCCGCTGTTCCGGATGGTGGCGCGGGCAGCCATCCTGGAAGTGTCGATCGCGGCCGCGCTGCTGGTGGTGCTGGGCACCGGCTGGCTGGTGCAGCAGGCCGGCATCTCGATGGCCCTGGGTGCCTTTCTGGCCGGTGTGCTGCTGGCCGATTCGGAATACCGCCACGAGCTGGAATCACACCTGGAACCGTTCAAGGGACTGCTGCTGGGACTGTTCTTCATCAGCGTCGGCATGTCGGCCAACCTGCGCCTGCTGCTGACCCAGCCCGGGGCGGTGATCGGCCTGACGCTGCTGCTGATGGGCGTCAAGGGCACGCTGTTGTGGACTATTGCGCGCACCATGGGCCGGCTCGGCACGACGCCCTGCTGGCGGGTGGCACTGGTGCTGGCCTCGGGCGGCGAATTTGCCTTCGTGGTGTTGAGTCTGGCGCTGCAACACCAGGTGCTGGCACCCGCCATCACCGAACTGATGGTGCTGGTGATCACCCTGTCGATGGCCCTGACGCCGCTGCTGGTCGCCGCCGCGGCACGGGTCGGCACGCACACCACCACCGAGCCCGAGCGTCCCTTCGACCGCATCGAAACCGACACGGCACCGCGCGTGGTGATCGCCGGTTTTGGCCGCGTCGGCCAGATCGTGGGGCGCGTATTGCGGGCCCAGAACATTCCGTTTGTGGCGCTGGAAAACTCCTATCAGCAGGTCGAGACCTCGCGCAGGCTGGTTGGCACCTCGATCTTCTATGGCGACTCCTCGCGCCCCGAGCTGCTGCGTGCCGCGCAGGCCGACAAGGCCGAAGTGCTGGTTGTGGCAACCGAGGATCCGCAGGTCAACATCGCCACCGCGCGCATGGTGCGGCGTCTGTTTCCGAACCTGAAGGTAGTCGCGCGGGCGCGCAACCGTCGCCACGCCTTCCGCCTGATGGACCTGATGGAGCCGCAGCGCGTGGTGCGCGAGACCTTCCACTCCAGCCTGGTGATGACACGCGATGTACTGGAAATGCTGGGCCATTCGCCCGAGCAGGCGGCGGCCGATGTCGAACGCTTCCGCGTCCACGATGAGGAACTGCTGGCGGCACAGCATCTGGTCTACGACGACGAAGCCAAGCTGATGCAGACCAGCCGCGAGGCACTGGCTGATCTGGAGCACATACTGAGCGCCGACCAGCGCCGCGACGACAAGCGCGGGGACGCATGAGCGCGAGTTTGTCCCGCGCTTCACTGGCGAGCTTCGACCGCCAGACCCGGCTCGATGCGCGCTTGCACTCGCCGGCCCGCTACCGCGACATCGAGAAGTTGGCGGTGGATTGTCCGCGCATCGCACGTGGCGGCGGCGTGTCCTATGTCGCGGCCAGTTTCGATCGCGAGGCGGTGAGCCAATCGATGACGGCCTTCGACCGGCTGCTGGATTTTGATGCCGCCAGCGGTCTGCTCACCGTCGAAGCCGGCGCCAGTGTCGCCAGTGTGCAGCGCTTCGCACTGGCGCGCGGTTGGTATCTGCCGGTCGCGCCGGGCCATCCGCTGGCCACGATCGGCGGCTGCATCGCGGCCAATGTGCATGGCAAGAACCCGGCCCGTGATGGCTGCTTCGGCGCGGTCACCGGCACGATGCACCTGTTCCATCCGCAACTGGGCTGGCGCGATGCGGTCGCCGGCGACGAACTGTGGCGCGCCACCATGGGCGGCTTCGGCCTGACCGGCAGCATCGTCACGGCGGAACTGCAACTGCGCCCGGCACCCAGTCATGTCGCACTTCAGGCCGTGCCGGTGAGCGGACTGGTCGAGGCCGCCCGCGTGCTGCGCGAGCACGCTGCTGCCGACCTGGTGTACGGCTGGCATGACGGTCGCCCGGCACACTTTGGCCGCGGCCTGATCCGGGTCGGTCGCGCCAGCCTCGAAACCGGCGACTCGCGCATGCCGCATGTGCGCCTGCCCGCCCGCTACCATGCCGCGCCCGTGCGGCTGTGGAACCGGACCAGCCTGGCATTGGCCAATGGCCTGCTGGCACGCCGCTGGCGCGGCACCCGTGAACTGCCCCTCGGTGAAGCGTTGTTGCCACTCAACGATGCCGGTGGCTATTTCGCGGCCTACGGACCGCGCGGCCTGCTCGAATGCCAGTGGCTGGTACCGCACCCGGCCTTTGATGACTTCGCGGCTGTATTGACGCAACGTGTGCAGCGGTCGCAACCACTGATTCCGCTGATTTCCAGCAAGCTGTTCGACGGCGATTCGGACGGCCCGGCTTTTGACGGCCATGGCATTTCGCTGGCACTGCAAATGCCGGCCAACGCGGCCGGACTGGCATTTGCCGGGGAGCTGGCGGCGGTCGCCCTGGATCACGGTGGCCGGCCCAATCCGGCCAAGCAATCCAGCCTGGGCGCAGCCAGCTTGCGCCGCGCGTTGCCCGGGCTCGATGCCTGGCGTTCGCAAGTCGCGACGCTCAATCCGGGCGACCTGCTCCAGTCCGAACTGCTGCGGCGATTGGAACTGGCTTGATGCTGCGCGGGGCTGCGGTGCAGGGTGTGGACGAGCGTTGCAAAGCACATCGCCGGAAGATGTTTCGGTGTGCTTCACTTCGTTCAGCGGCACCCTGTGCGCTGTGAAGTCTACCCGCTGGGCGCAACCCGACAATCCTTCGTCATCCCGGAATCGCGAAGCGATATCCGGGATCCACCCGCTCACGGGACGGCCCGAATGGGCGGCTAAATGCCGGATTGTCGTGGTGCTCCGTCAGGCATGACATGTCGGAGCTGTTCGGGGACATCACGCGATGGTGCGCTTCGCTGCGCTCAGCGGCACCCGGCGAGTACAGGAGGTGCACGATCGCGTCATGGCATTTTCGTGCGGGGTCAAGTGCCTCGGACTTGACCCTGGGGGCTGATCAAGTCCGAGGCTGCATGGACACAAGACTTTCGCGTCAGCCGGAGCGCAGCTCGTGGGCGATGTCGACGAAGCCGAGGATGCGTGCGACGTCGGCGGGGGTGCGGTTGTGGCCGTCGCGGGCAGTGCGGTCGGCTCCGCGCGCCAGCAGCAGGCGGGCCGGGCCGGCGAGCGCGTGCATGGCGCAGGCGTGGAGCGGAGTGACGCCGCGTGAATCGGCCACATTGGGTGGCGCACCCGCTTCCAGCAACACCGGCAGCACGGCGCCCAGATGGATGGCATTGCACGGACTGCCCGGGCGCGCGTGGGCACCAAGCATGAACAGCAGCGCACTTGCTCCGTTTTGATCGGTGCGCGCCGTGTCGGCACCATGCTCCAGCAACACATCTAGCAGGCGACTGGCCGCCAGGCTGTCCTCGTTGCCGAAACAGAACTGGGCCGCGGCGTGCAAGGCGGTGCGGCCATTGTCATCGGCCACCGCAACATCGGCGCCGGCCTGCAGCAGCCGACGGGCAATTTCGGCGTACCCGAGCGCCGCACTGACCAGCAAGGCGGTGGCGCCACCGTGCAGCTTCTGGTCCAGGGCCGCGCCGTGTTCAAGCAGATGGCTGACCAGATCGGTCTGCCTTGTGGTCACGGCAGCGGTCAGGGCCGTGGCCCCACCCGGCGTACTCAGGCCCACGCTTGCGCCGGCATCGAGCAGCACCCGGGCAACCGGGGCGTGGCCATTGCCACACGCACGGATCAGGGCGGTTGCGCCCTGTTTGTCACGTACATTGATGTCGAAATCGAGTTCCAGCAGCCGCTCGACCGCGGCGGCATCGCCGGCAGCGGCAGCCTGTGGCAGATCGGTCGGGGAAAGCACCCTTCCGGGCAGCGGCCACGCTCCCCAGCGCAGCCAGGGCATGCACGCCGTGTCGCCCGCTTCCAAGGCCTGACCCAGCGGCGTTTCACCGGCCGCGTCGGTCGCTTCCGGATTGGCACCTGCCGCGATCAAGGCCCGCACCATGGGCAAGGCAAGGCCGCGATCGGCCTTGAGCGCATGATGCAGCGGCGTCTGGCCCTTGCTGTCGCGCACATCCGGGTTGCAGCCATGCGCCAGCAGCAGGTTCAGCGTGTGGCTCATGCCGTTGTGTGCTGCGTGATGCAGCGGTGTCATGCCGTCCTCATCGGCGCCGAACAGGTCCGCGTCGTGCTGCAGCAGCCTGGGAACCAGCGCCGCGCCCTCGGCGGCACTGCCCAGGCCGCGCATTGCCTGTGCAAGCAGGCCGCGACCGGCGATGCCCTGGCCCATGCCGAGCAGTTCGTCCAGCGCAACCATCGACGCTGGCAGGTGGTCAAGCACAACGGCGGCCAGATGGCGACCGTCGGCATGGCGGGCGTTGGCCTTCAGGCCATTCTCGAACAGCCAGCGGCGTGCGCTGGCCGCTTCCGGATCCAGCAGTTCGAGGTACAGATCCACCCGGGTCTGCTCGGGCCATTCACGGATCAACCGTCGAAATCCGGACACCGCGGCCCAGTGACCGAAACGCAGTGCATCAAGCAGGTGTTCGGGACTGTCGGCTCCGGGCTCGGGGTCGAGATCGTCGCAATGACTGGCCGGCAAAGGCGTGTCCGGATCCATCAGCGCAACCAAGTTCCAGCGCCCGGCTGCGGCAGCGTGGTCCAGCGGGCTGCGCCCGTCCTTGCCTGGGGCGCGCGGATCGGCGCCCAGTTGCAGCACGATGCGAACGGTGTCGACATCAGCGCGCGGTGACTGGCAGGCCAGCATCAGGGCGTCGCGCCCGTGATGGTCACGCGCCGTCACATCCGGGTGACTGGCAGCGAGCGTTTCCAGCACCATGTTGGCACCGGCACGCGCCGCCTCCATCAACGCCGTGGTCCCACGCTGATCGGCACAGTTGATGTCGGCGCCCGCAGCCAGCAGGGTGGCAACCAGTTGCTCGTGCCCGGCCAGCGCGGCGTGAATCAGCGCGCTGCGGCCCAGTATGTCTGTGGCATCGACGCGCGCGCCATGGGCGAGGAGCTGCTTGGCGACCTCCGGTTGGTCCGCGGTCGCATCGGCAGCGGCGATCAGGGCCGGCAGTGCATTGGCCACATCGGGCAGGGCCTTGTGCTTCAGCAGCCAGGTGACCATGTCGTGGCTGCCGGCCTGGCACGCCAGTGCCAGCGCGCTGTACCCGGCCCGATTGAGCGCATTGATGTCGGCCCCGGCATCGTTCAGCATGGCCCCCACCTCGGCATCATTGCCGAGCGCGGCAAAATGCAGCGCCCGGTTGCCTTCGGCATCGGTCACCGCGGAATCGGCGCCATTGGCGAGCAGGGTCATCACCACACTGCCACGATTCCGGCGCGCATCACGCACGGCAATCAGCAAGGGCGCGAGCCCGCGACCATCGCCCTGCACCGGTGCGCCGCGTGCAATCAGGGCACGCAGCAGACGTGCGTCCGGCAGCAGGGTCGCCAGCATCATCACCGAGCGCTGGTCGCGATCTTGCGGGTCCGGCCGTGCGGTCGGGTCGGCATCGGCCGCCAGCAACGCCAGTGCGCGTTCCGTGTCGCCCGCGCGTGCCGCCTCGAGCAGCGCATGCTCGCGCTGGCCGGGCTGAATGTCCTGCACCGGCAGGCTCAGACTCTGTGCCGCCGGCTGCGGCGACCGGCCCAGCGAGGCAGTCGACCGGGCGGAACCTGCCGTCATCAGCATGCCGGCGCGGACACAGCGCCAGACCATGATCAGCGCCAGCAGCGGCAGCAGTAGCGCCAGCCATACCGCCACATGAAACCCGCTTGCCATGGACCGAGGCCACGGCACCAGGCCCGCCAGAGCGAGCATGACGTAGCTGCTGGTGAACTGGCACAGGCCAACCGGCAGCATGAACCGGTCCGGCCGCGCATTGGCGGCTCGCAACAGCTTCTGCATCCGTGCGTGAAGCGGCCGGATTTCCGCGGCAGGCCTGGATTGGCCATCCGTGAAGTCGACAAGCAGCGCCGCACACCACGGCCACAGCCCCCAGACCGACGCCACGGCCAGACCGAAGGCCAGCGACAACACCACGCTGGCGGCCAGACTCGGGGCCTGCGCCAGGCTCAAAAGTGGCCATGCGGTGAGCAGGTACAGCCAGGCCATGAAGCCGACCTGCAACAGCATATGCAGGCCCAGGCGTTGCAACAGCGAGCGCATCGGCAACTGCGGCAGACAAGCCAGCACGCGGGCGCTGGCGGCAACGGCCAGGGCCTGCAAAAGCAGCAGTGCCGGCAGGCGCCAATGCTCCGGCAGCCACCAGGCCAGCGCAGCGCAGGCCCAGACCGGGGCAAATCCGTGGATGGCGCCGATCAGGGTCGGCTTGGGGTGCTGGTGCACAATCGCCTGCAAAAGCCTCGGGTTTGGTCCCGGGCAGTATACGATTCATGCCGAAATTTTGCGCAACACGAGCTACTGGCATCAAGGCAATGCTGCACCCGCACTTGCATCCCGGGGCGGCAGCGTTCAAAGTGGCACCCAGCAGTCTAAACAACCGTATGAATCGGCGGCCGGAGCACTCTCGCGAGTGACGGTCCATCCAGGAGCAATGCAAATGACACCGACCCAGATCGATGCACCCCGTTTTACCGCACCCCGCCTTGCCATGGCTGCGCTGGCCCTGGCCGTATCCGGCGCACTGGCCATGCCGCTGACGGCACAAGCCAGCGGCTTCCAGCTCAAGGAAAACAGTGCCAAGGGCCTGGGCCGGGCCTTTGCCGGCTCTGCTGCAGCGCCCGGCGACGTATCGGCCGTGGTCAATAACCCGGCGGCCATGAGCACGCTCGATGGCGTGTACTTCAAGGCCGACCTCACCCTGATCAATTTCAGCACCAAGTTCCAGGGCGGCGGCAGCGATGTCACTGGCGCGCCGCTGACCGGTGGCAACGGTGGCGAAGGTGGCCTGACCCAGCCCGTTCCGGCCATGTACCTGGCCATGCCGGTGGGCGAAGCAAGCCACATCGGCGTGGCCATCACCGTGCCCTACGGCTTCACCACCGAATACAACAAGGACTGGGTCGGTCGCTACAAGGCGGTCAAGTCGCACCTGCAGTCACTGGATTTCATTGTTTCCTATTCCTATGCCTTCAACAATCGCTTCTCGCTGGGCGGCAGCCTGATCGGACAACAGACCAAGGCCGACCTGACCAGCATGGTCGACTACGGCACCTTTCTGGGCGAGCCGCAATCGCATGATGGTCTGGCGCGCATCACGGGCGACGCCACCGATTACGGCTGGCAGCTCGGGGCACTGTGGAAATTGAGCGATCGGGACAGCCTGGGGCTCAACTACCGCGCCAAGATCGACCATACGCTCAAGGGCAACGCCACTTTCCACGATGTGCCGACACAATTGGCCGCTCTGGTGCAGGCCGGCAACTTCCAGGACACCCAGGGCAAGGCCGACTTCGCCACGCCCTATACTGCCGTGCTGAGTTACTGGCACCAGGGCGACCGGATCGGCTTCGGCGCCGACGTCTCGCGCACCGGCTGGTCCAGCTTCAAGGAATTGCGGGTCAAGTACAATTCCGGGCAGGGCGACACGGTGGAGCCGGAAGACTGGCGCGACACGACCTATTTCTCGCTGGGTGGCGACTACCGGATCAGCAACATGTGGAAGGTCCGCGCCGGTATCGCCTACGACGAAACCCCGACCCGCGACACCACGCGCACGCCGCGCGTCCCCGATGGAGGTCGGCGCTGGCTCTCATTTGGCTTCGACTACACGCCAAGCCGCGACTTCGAGCTGAATGTCGGCTTTGCCCATTTGTGGGTCGATGACGCCCCGATGGAAAACTACGGTGCCACCGGCAGCCCGACTGGCAGCACCCTGTTCGGCAAAAACACCAACTCGGCCAACCTGCTGGGCGTATCGGGCACCTTCCGGTTTTAAGAGCCGGGATTCGCGATTCGGGGCAAGCCGGACCGAACTGCCAGTGGCAGTTCGCAGCCGGCGAACGACCGGCCACGGATGGC
>CBFGSA010000098.1:0-10597 GCA_965651365.1 uncultured Rhodanobacteraceae bacterium
CGGGAATCGGGAATGGGGAATCGCAAGAGCGGCAGCCTGAGGCGCTTTGGCTTTTCCGATTCCCGTCTCCCGGTTCTCTATTCCCGGCTATTCGATGATTTTCGCCACCACGCCGGCGCCGACGGTGCGGCCGCCTTCGCGGATCGCGAAGCGCAGGCCTTCTTCCATCGCGATCGGCGCAATCAGCGCGACCTTCATCTTCACGTTGTCGCCCGGCATCACCATCTCCACGCCCTCGGGCAGTTCAACCGCACCGGTCACGTCCGTGGTGCGGAAGTAGAACTGCGGGCGGTAGCCCTTGAAGAACGGCGTGTGACGGCCACCTT
Organism: uncultured Rhodanobacteraceae bacterium; assembly: GCA_965651365.1. Lineage (GTDB taxonomy): Bacteria > Pseudomonadota > Gammaproteobacteria > Xanthomonadales > Rhodanobacteraceae > DASSBG01. The sequence goes on from CBFGSA010000098.1 coordinate 327, forward strand.
CGTCCTTGCTCAGCACGTACACCTCGGCCTCGAACTTGGTGTGCGGGGTGATCGAGCCGGGCTTGCACAGCACCTGGCCGCGCTCGACGTCGTCGCGCTTGGTGCCGCGCAGCAGCAGGCCCACGTTGTCACCAGCCTGGCCCTGGTCCAGCAGCTTGCGGAACATTTCCACGCCCGTCACCGTGGTCTTGGTGGTGTCGTGGATGCCCACGATCTCCACTTCCTCGCCCACCTTGATCACGCCACGCTCGACACGTCCGGTCACCACCGTGCCGCGGCCGGAGATCGAGAACACGTCCTCGACCGGCATCAGGAACGGCTTGTCGATGTCACGCTCGGGCTCGGGAATGTAGCTGTCCAGCGCATCCACCAGCTTGATGATCGAGGGCACGCCAATGTCCGACTCGTCGCCTTCCAGCGCCTTCAGCGCCGATCCGGTGATGATCGGGGTGTCGTCGCCCGGGAAGTCGTAGTTGCTGAGCAGCTCGCGCACTTCCATTTCCACCAGCTCCAGCAGCTCGGCGTCGTCCACCATGTCGGCCTTGTTCAGGTACACCACGATGTACGGCACGCCCACCTGGCGGCTCAGCAGAATGTGCTCGCGGGTCTGCGGCATCGGGCCGTCGGCCGCGCTGCACACCAGGATCGCGCCGTCCATCTGCGCCGCGCCCGTGATCATGTTCTTCACGTAGTCGGCGTGGCCCGGGCAGTCCACGTGGGCGTAATGGCGATTCGGCGACTCGTATTCCACGTGCGCCGTGGCGATCGTGATGCCGCGCGCCTTTTCTTCCGGCGCACCGTCAATCGAATCGTAGGCCTTGAACTCGCCGCCAAAGCGATCCGCGCCGATCTTGGTCAGCGCCGCCGTCAACGTGGTCTTGCCGTGGTCAACGTGGCCAATCGTGCCGACATTGACGTGGGGCTTGGTACGCTCGAATTTTTCCTTGGACATGACTCGAAACCTCGAATGAATTGTTTGTCTTTTACGTGGATCAGGACTTCTTGATCAGTTCTTCGGCGATGTTGTTGGGCGCATCGGCGTAGTGATCGAATTCCATGGAATAGTTGGCCCGGCCCTGGCTCATCGAGCGCAGCGTCGTGGCATAACCGAACATCTCGCCCAGCGGCACCATGGCGTTGATGGTCTTGCCGGTCGGTCCGTCTTCGGTGCCCTGCAGCAGGCCGCGGCGACGGCTGAGATCGCCCATGACGTCGCCGAGGTATTCCTCGGGGGTCACGACCTCGACCTTCATCATCGGCTCCAGCAACACCGGACTGCCCTTGTTGAAGCCTTCCTTGAAGCCCATGGAGCCTGCGATCTTGAACGCCATTTCGCTGGAGTCGACTTCATGGAAGGAGCCGTCCACCAGGCGAATCTTGATGTCAACTACCGGATAACCCGCCAGTGGACCGCTGGTCATCGCTTCCTGGATGCCCTTGTCCACCGCCGGGATGTACTCCTTGGGAATCACGCCACCGACGATCTTGTTTTCGAACTCGTAGCCCTTGCCGCGCTCCTGCGGTTCGAGCTCCAGCACGACGTGGCCGTACTGGCCCTTGCCGCCGGACTGGCGCACGAACTTGCCTTCGGCCTTGATCGGCTGACGAATGGTCTCGCGGTAGGCGACCTGTGGCTTGCCGACATTGGCCTCGACATTGAACTCGCGCTTCATGCGGTCGACCAGAATGTCCAGATGCAGCTCGCCCATGCCGGAAATGATGGTCTGGCCCGATTCTTCGTCGGTACGCACGCGGAAAGACGGATCCTCCTGCGCCAGACGACCGAGCGCGACGCTCATCTTTTCCTGGTCGGACTTGGTCTTGGGCTCCACGGCCATCGAAATCACGGTATCCGGGAACACCATGCGCTCGAGGGTGATCACGTGGCCCTGGTCGCACAGCGTGTCACCGGTGGTGACGTCCTTCAGGCCCACCGCCGCGGCGATGTCGCCGGCGCGCACTTCCTTGATTTCCTTGCGGTCATTGGAGTGCATCTGCAGGATGCGGCCGACGCGTTCCTTCTTCATCTTGACCGGGTTGTACACCGAATCGCCGGAATTGAGCACGCCCGAGTACACGCGGAAAAAGGTCAGGGAGCCGACATAGGGGTCGGTCATGATCTTGAACGCAAGCGCCGAGAACGGCGAGTCGTCACTGGCCTTGCGGCTGTCTTCGTTCTCGCGCTCGTCGATGCCCTTGACCGGCGGACGATCGGCCGGCGACGGCAGCAGATCAACCACGGCGTCAAGCATGGCCTGCACGCCCTTGTTCTTGAAGGCGGTGCCGCAGTAGACCGGGATGATGCTGGTCTCCAGGGTGCCCTGGCGCAAACCGGCGATGATCTCCTCTTCGCTCAGCTCGCCGCTCTCAAGATACTTGTCCATCAACTCTTCGGTGGTTTCGGCGGCAGCCTCGACCATGTAGTTGTGCGCTTCCTGGGCAATTTCCTTCAGATCGTCCGGAATCTCCTGGTACTCGAACTTGGTGCCCTGGCTCTCCATGTCCCAGATGATCGCCTTCATCTTGATCAGGTCGACGACGCCCTGGAAATTGTCCTCGGCGCCGATCGGCACCTGCATCGGCACCGGGTTGGCGCCCAGGCGCGACTTGAGCTGGCTGACCACCTTGTCGAAGTTGGCGCCGGTGCGGTCCATCTTGTTGACAAACGCCAGACGCGGCACACTGTACTTGTTGGCCTGACGCCACACGGTCTCGGACTGCGGCTGCACGCCGCCCACCGCGCACAACACGAACACGGCACCGTCGAGCACGCGCAGGCTGCGCTCGACCTCGATGGTGAAGTCGACGTGTCCCGGGGTGTCGATGATATTGAAGCGGTACTGCGGCAACGAACCGTCCATGCCCTGCCAGAAACAGGTCGTCGCGGCCGACGTAATCGTGATGCCACGCTCCTGCTCCTGCTCCATCCAGTCCATCACGGCCGCACCGTCGTGCACTTCGCCAATCTTGTGCGAAATGCCGGTGTAGAACAGGATGCGCTCGGTCGTGGTGGTCTTGCCGGCATCGATGTGGGCCATGATGCCGAAATTGCGATAGCGCTCAAGTGGAGTGGTACGAGACATAATCGTTTCGATAATCAGAAAAATGAAAAAAGCGACGCGCAGTCTTGAACGAAAACGACGCTTTTATTGACAGTCCGCCAAGGATGGCGGTTGCAGTTGCCGCCACGGAAGGCGGCTAAAACAAAGGCATCACCACCTGTAATGCGAGAACGCCTTGTTCGCTTCGGCCATGCGGTGCGTTTCCTCACGCTTCTTGACTGCACCACCACGGCTTTCGGCAGCTTCCATCAACTCGGCAGCCAGCTTGCGCGGCATCGACACTTCGCCACGCTTGCGCGCCGCATCGATCACCCAGCGCATGGCCAGCGCCACGCGACGACCCGGGCGCACTTCCACCGGCACCTGGTAGGTCGCACCACCAACGCGGCGGGACTTGACCTCGACCACGGGGGCGACATTTTCCAGCGCCTTTTCAACCAGATCGACCGGCTCGGCATTCTTTTCGCCGATATGATCCAGCGCGCCGTAAACGATCTTCTCGGCGACCGACTTCTTGCCGCTCTTCATCACCATGTTGATGAAGCGGGCGATCATCTCGCTGCCGTGCTTGGGGTCAGCGAGGATGGCGCGTGGCGGATGTGAACCTTTGCGTGACATTTTCTATCAGTCCTTGGGGCGCTTGGCGCCGTACTTGGAACGACCGTTGCGGCGGGCATTGACGCCAGCGCAATCGAGACTGCCGCGAACCATGTGGTAGCGGACACCCGGGAGATCCTTGACGCGGCCACCGCGTACCAACACCACCGAATGCTCCTGCAGATTGTGGCCTTCGCCGCCGATGTAACTGATGACCTCGAAACCGTTGGTCAGGCGCACCTTGGCCACCTTGCGCAGAGCCGAGTTCGGCTTTTTCGGCGTGGTCGTGTACACGCGCGTGCACACGCCGCGGCGCTGCGGGCACTTCTGCAGTGCGGGAGAGTCACTCTGGTAGTTCTTGCTCTTGCGCGGCTTGCGCACCAGCTGGTTTGTCGTCGCCATGCGATGGATATCCTGAGAAACACAAAGGCAGGCCGGAAAACCGGTCTGCCGAGAAGCGGAACTGTAACATGCATCTGCCGCGATTGGCAAGACAGATGCAGCCGTCCTGGCTCGAACACGAGGCACGTCCTGTGCCTCATTTCGTATTTCGATTGGTGGGCGCCGGAGCGCCCGCTACGGGATCAGTTCTTGTCTTCAGCCGGGGCATCCACCGCCTCGGCTTCAGTCGCTGGCGCTGCAGTGCCGGAAAGCGTTTCCAGCTCCGATTCGCTCAGCGCGCCTGCCTCGCTCTTGCGTTGCGTGTGGTAGGCGAGACCTGTCCCCGCAGGGATTAGCCGACCAACTATAACGTTTTCTTTCAGTCCACGCAAGCCGTCGCGCGTACCGCGAACCGCGGCTTCGGTCAGCACGCGGGTCGTCTCCTGGAAGGAGGCCGCGGAAATGAACGATTCGGTCGCCAGCGAGGCCTTGGTGATACCCAGCAGCACCGAGGCAAACTCGGCCGGGCGCTCGTTGCGCGCCGCCAGGCGGGCATTCTCCTCGACCATGCGAACCCGTTCGACCTGCTCGCCACGCAACCAGCGCGTGTCGCCGGAATCGACCACTTCAACCTTGCGCAGCATCTGGCGGATGATGGCCTCGATGTGCTTGTCGTTGATCTTCACGCCCTGCAGACGGTACACGTCCTGGATCTCCTTGACCAGGTAGGCGGCCAGCGGCTCCACGCCCAGCAGGCGCAGGATGTCATGCGGATTGGGTTCACCGTCGACCACCGTCTCGCCCTTCTCCACGTGCTCGCCCTCGAACACGATGACGTGACGCCACTTGGGAATCAGTTCTTCGTGCTTCTCGCCGGCAGCGTCGGTGATCACCAGGCGCTGCTTGCCCTTGGTGTCCTTGCCGAAGCTGACGATGCCCGAGGTCTCGGCCAGAATGGCCTGCTCCTTGGGCTTGCGCGCCTCGAACAGGTCGGCCACGCGCGGCAGACCACCGGTAATGTCGCGGGTCTTGGAAGTCGCCTGCGGGATACGCGCAATGACGTCGCCCACCCGTACCTCGCTGCCGCTCTGGATCGACACGATCGCACCGGGTGGCAGGAAGTACTGGGCCGGAATGTCGGTGCCGGGCAACATCAGCTCCTTGCCCTTCTTGTCATCCAGGCACACGGTCGGGCGCATGTCCTTGGCCGACTTGTCACGCCGCTTCGGATCGGTGATCACGGCCGATTCCAGACCGGTCAGTTCGTCGGTCTGCGATTGCACGGTGACGCCATCGACAAAGTCCACCAGACGTACCGTACCGGCCACTTCAGCCACGATCGGGTGGGTGTGCGGATCCCAGTTGGCAATTCGCTGGCCGGCCTTGACGTCATGACCGTCGTTGACGGTGATGGTGGCGCCGTAGGGCAGCTTGTAGCGTTCCCGCTCGCGACCGCTGTTGTCGATGACACTCAGCTCGCCCGAGCGCGACACGGCCACCAGGTGGCCCTCGTCGTTCTTGACCGTCTTGATGTTGTTGAACTTCAGCTTGCCGGTGGTCTTGATGGTGACGTTGTCGACTGCTGCAGCACGCGATGCCGCACCACCGATGTGGAAGGTACGCATGGTGAGCTGGGTGCCAGGCTCGCCGATTGACTGCGCCGCGATGACGCCAACCGACTCGCCGATGTTGACGCGGTAGCCACGCGCGAGATCGCGACCGTAGCACTGCGCGCAGACACCAAAATGGGTCTGGCAGGTGATGGGCGAGCGAACCTTGACCTGTTGCACGCCCTTGTCATCCAGCAGGTCCACCAGGTTTTCATTCAGCAGGGTGCCGGCTTCGACCACGGCATCGCCGTCGTCACCGGGCGCGTACACATCTTCAGCCACGACGCGGCCGAGCACACGGTCACGCAGCGCCTCGACTACATCACCACCCTCGATGATCGCGGTCATGGTCAGGCCCTGATCGGTGCCACAGTCTTCCTCGGTGACCACCACATCCTGCGCCACGTCGACCAGGCGCCGTGTCAGGTAACCGGAGTTGGCGGTCTTGAGCGCCGTATCGGCCAGACCCTTTCGGGCACCGTGGGTGGAGCTGAAGTATTCCTGCACATCCAGGCCTTCACGGAAGTTGGCCTTGATCGGAGTCTCGATGATCGAGCCGTCCGGCTTGGCCATCAGGCCACGCATGCCGGCCAGCTGGCGAATCTGGGCCGCCGAACCACGGGCGCCGGAGTCGGCCATGATGTAGATCGAGTTCATCGACTTTTGCTCGACCTCCTCGCCCTTGGCGTTGACGTTGATCTCGGTGCCGATGCCCTTCATCATCTCGGCCGCAACCCGCTCGTTGGTGCGCGACCAGATGTCGACCACCTTGTTGTAGCGCTCGCCGGCTGTAACCAGACCCGACTGATACTGCTCCTGGATCTCGACGACTTCCTTTTCGGTTTCTTCCAGAATGGCCTTCTTGGCCTCGGGAATGCGCATGTCGTCGATGCCGATGGAGATGCCGGCACGGGTTGCGAAGCGGAAGCCCGTGTACATCAGCTTGTCGGCGAACACCACCGTGTCCTTCAGACCCAGGCGGCGGTAGCAGGCATTGATCAGGCGCGAAATGGCCTTCTTGTTGAGCTCGGTGTTGGCCAGATCGAAGGACAAGCCTTCGGGCATGATCTCGGCCAGCAGGGCGCGCCCCACCGTGGTTTCGATGATCTTGCGGCTCGCGGTCTTTTCACCGTTCTCGCCAATCTCGACCTGACGGATGCGAACCTTGGCCGCAGCGTGCAGCGTGGCCACCCCGTTGTCGTAGGCGCGACGCACCTCGGCAATGTCGGAGAACACCATGCCTTCGCCCCTGGCGCCGGCGATCTGGCGGGTCATGTAGTACAGCCCCAGCACCACATCCTGGGTCGGCACGATGATCGGATCACCATTGGCCGGCGACAGGATGTTGTTGGTCGACATCATCATCGCGCGCGCTTCAAGCTGCGCTTCCAGCGACAGCGGCACGTGCACCGCCATCTGGTCGCCGTCGAAGTCGGCGTTGAAGGCCGTGCACACCAGCGGATGCAGCTGGATGGCCTTGCCCTCGATCAGCACCGGCTCGAAGGCCTGGATGCCCAGACGATGCAGGGTCGGCGCGCGGTTCAGCATCACCGGATGCTCGCGGATCACCTCGGACAGGATGTCCCAGACTTCGGCGTCCTCACGCTCGACCGCCTTCTTGGCCGCCTTGATGGTGGGCGCCAGGCCGCGCGCCTGCAGCTTGGCAAAGATGAACGGCTTGAACAGCTCAAGCGCCATCTTCTTGGGCAGGCCGCACTGATGCAGGCGCAGGGTCGGGCCGACCACGATCACGGAACGACCGGAGTAGTCGACGCGCTTGCCCAGCAGGTTCTGGCGGAAGCGGCCCTGCTTGCCCTTGATCATGTCGGCCAGCGACTTCAGCGCACGCTTGTTGGTGCCGGTGATGGCACGGCCACGGCGGCCGTTGTCGAGCAGTGCATCGACCGATTCCTGCAGCATGCGCTTTTCGTTGCGCACGATGATGTCAGGTGCGTTCAGATCCAGCAGACGGCGCAGACGGTTGTTGCGGTTGATGACGCGACGGTACAGATCATTCAGGTCGGAGGTCGCAAAGCGGCCACCATCCAGTGGCACCAGCGGACGCAGGTCCGGCGGCAGCACCGGCAACACCGTCATCACCATCCACTCGGGTCGGTTGCCCGACTCCATGAAGGCCTCGACCAGCTTGATGCGCTTGGTCAGACGCTTGAGCTTGGTTTCCGAGCCGGTGGCGGCGATGGCTTCCTTGAGCTCGGCCATCTCCTGATTCAGATCCAGGTTCTTGAGCAGTTCGTAGACCGCCTCGGCGCCCATGCGGGCGTCGAACTCGTCACCGTGCTCCTCGACCGCGGCCAGGTACTCGTCCTCGCTCAGAAGCTGGCAGCGCTCCAGCGTGGTCAGGCCCGGATCGACCACCACGAAGGCCTCGAAGTACAAAATCCGCTCGATGTCGCGCAGCGTCATGTCCAGCATCAGGCCAATGCGGCTGGGCAGCGACTTGAGGAACCAGATGTGCGCGGTCGGGCTGGCCAGATCGATGTGGCCCATGCGCTCGCGGCGCACCTTGGCCAGGGTGACCTCGGTGCCGCACTTCTCGCACACCACACCACGGTGCTTCATGCGCTTGTACTTGCCGCACAGGCACTCGTAATCCTTGACCGGACCGAAAATGGCCGAGCAGAACAGGCCGTCACGCTCCGGCTTGAAGGTGCGGTAGTTGATGGTCTCGGGCTTCTTGACCTCGCCATAGGACCACGAACGAATCAGGTCCGGCGACGCCAAACCGATCTTGATGCCGTCAAAGTCCTGCGGCTGACGTTGCTGGTTGAACAGGTTGAGAAGGTCTTTCATTGCTTTACTCCGGGAATCGGGAATCGAGAATCGGGAATCGGGGAAAGCGGGGAATCGGATGAATCGGGGCTCGTCGGCTGTTGCCTTGACGATTCCCTATTCCCGATTCCCCATTCCCGTTCTCAGACCTCGTCGAGCTCGATGTCGATCGCCAGCGAGCGGATTTCCTTGACCAGCACGTTGAACGATTCGGGCATGCCGGCGACCATTTCGTGGCGACCGTCGACGATGTTCTTGTACATCTGGTTGCGTCCCTGCACATCATCGGACTTCACCGTCAGCATTTCCTGCAGCGTGTAGGCCGCGCCATAGGCTTCCAGTGCCCACACTTCCATCTCGCCGAAGCGCTGACCACCGAACTGTGCCTTGCCACCCAGCGGCTGCTGGGTGACCAGCGAGTACGGCCCGGTGGAACGGGCATGCATCTTGTCGTCGACCAGATGGTTGAGCTTGAGCATGTGCATGTAGCCCACGGTGACCGGGCGATCAAAGGCATCGCCGGTGCGCCCGTCGTACAGCGTGGTCTGACCCGATTCAGGCAGGCCGGCCAGCTTCAGCATGGCCTTGATCTCGCTCTCGTTGGCGCCGTCAAACACCGGCGTGGCCATCGGCACACCGTCGCGCAGATTGCCGACCAGCTCCATGATCTCGGCATCCTTGAACGATTTCAGGTTGACGCGCTCGCCGTGCTCGCCCTTGTCGTGGTTGTAGACCTGGTCCAGGAACTTGCGCAAATCGGCGGTCTTGGCCTGGTTCTCCAGCATCTCGCCAATACGGTGCCCCAGTCCCTTGGCGGCCCAGCCCAGATGGGTTTCCAGAATCTGGCCGATGTTCATGCGCGAGGGCACGCCAAGCGGATTCAGCACGATGTCGACCGGCTCGCCATTGGCCTGGTAGGGCATGTCCTCGACCGGCACGATCATCGACACCACGCCCTTGTTGCCGTGGCGCCCGGCCATCTTGTCACCCGGCTGGATGCGGCGCCGCACGGCCAGGTAGACCTTGACCATCTTCAGCACACCCGGAGCCAGATCGTCACCGGAAGTGATCTTGGCCTGCTTCTCCTTGTAGCGCTTGTCGAAGGCAGCCTTGTGGCGCTTGATCTGCTCGGCGGCATTGTCGAGGAACTCGGCTGCAGCCTCGTCCTTGACGTTGATCTTGAACCACTCGTCCTTCTTCAGACCGTCCAGGTACTCGTCGGTGATCTCGCCACCGCGCTTGATGTCACCCGGGCCGCTCGACACTTTCTTGCCCTTGAGCTGGCCGCGCAGACGACTGTAGATCGCGTCCTCCAGAATGCGGAACTGGTCGTCCAGATCCTTGCGGATGCGCTTGAGCTCCATCTCCTCGATCTGGTGGGCACGCTTGTCCTTCTCGATGCCGTCGCGGGTGAACACCTGCACGTCGATCACGGTGCCGTCCATGCCCGGCGGCACGCGCAGCGAGCTGTCCTTCACGTCCGAGGCCTTCTCGCCGAAGATCGCACGCAGCAGCTTCTCTTCCGGCGTGAGCTGGCTCTCGCCCTTGGGCGTGACCTTGCCGACCAGGATGTCGCCGGCCTTGACCTCGGCACCGATGTAGACAATGCCCGACTCGTCCAGGCGCGCCAGCGCGTGTTCGTTGACATTGGGGATGTCGGCACTGATTTCCTCGGCCCCCAGCTTGGTGTCACGGGCCTGGCAGGTCAGCTCCTCGATGTGGATCGAGGTGTAGCGGTCTTCCTGCACCACGCGTTCGGAGATCAGGATCGAGTCTTCGAAGTTGTAGCCGTTCCAGGGCATGAACGCGACCAGCATGTTCTGGCCCAGCG
>CBFGSA010000099.1:0-10526 GCA_965651365.1 uncultured Rhodanobacteraceae bacterium
CAGTTCGGTCCGGCTCACCCATGCGAGAGTAGGTCACTGCCAGGGTCCCAGCACCCGCGCCCCGTCCGGTTCGTTCCGGCGGGGCGTTTTTTTTTTGCTGCCTGCCTGCCGGCCTCGCGGCTCGCGACTCGGCGTGCAAGCATCCGTAAGCGTCCGCCCACCACACCACCACACCCTGTCGGCGAGGCTGGAAGCCTGCTATGGGCAGCACGGAGTCGATGCCGCGGTCTTTGGTGGTGGGCAGGCGGGTGAGCACGGAGAACGCGTTCAGTCGAGCGCGTAATCGAACTGCTGCTTGAAGTGGGTCTTGAACTGGTCGAGGTCAAAACGCTGGTTCTGGGTGCCCGGGTGGGCAACCTTCAGGGCGCCCATCAGCGAGGCCACACGACCGGATGTTTCCAAATCCATGTTGTGGGTCAGGCCGTGGATCAAGCCGGCGCGATAGGCATCGCCGCAACCGGTCGGGTCGGTGACGCTGGCAGGCTTGGCGGCCGGAATCTCGAGCGTGCCCTTGCGCGTGTGCACGCGTGAGCCATTCGGGCCGCGGGTGACGAAATAGGCGTCTACGCGCTCGGCAATGTCGCTGGCCGACCAACCGGTCCGTTCCTGAAGCACGTGGGATTCGTAGTCGTTGACGGTAACGTAGTTGGCTTGCTCGATAAAGGTGCGAAAGTCTTCACCCTGGAACAGGGGCATTGCCTGACCGGGATCAAAAATGAACGGGGTTCCCGAATCTGAGAATTCGCTTGCGTGCTGGATCATGGCTTCGCGACTGTCCGGCCCGACGATGCCGAAGTCGATACCCGCGACATCACGCACGTGATTCTCGCTTGACCGCTCCATCGCACCCGGGTGAAAGGCCGTGATCTGGTTGTCGTCCAGGTCGGTGGTGATGAAGGCCTGGGCCGTGAACAGTTCGGGCAGCTCGCGCACCTGGTCGAGCCGGATGCCCAGTTCTGAAAAATGCTCGCGGTAGGGCTGGAAGTCGCCGCCCACGGTCGCCATGGGAACCGGCTCGTCACCCAGCAGCTTCAGGTTGTAGGCGATGTTGCCGGCACAGCCGCCAAACTCGCGCCGCATGTCGGGAACCAGGAAAGCCACGTTCAGTATATGCACCTTGTCCGGCAGAATATGCTTCTTGAACTGATCCTTGAAGATCATGATGGTGTCGTAAGCCAGGGAGCCACAGATCAAGGCAGGCATTGAATTCCCTCAAGAAGGTCAGGACGGGCCACGTCACCTGGTGAAGGCGGGGCACAATTGACGTAATCCTAACCCGAATGTCCCAGTTACCCCAAGCGGATCGCCCGGAACCACCAAAGCCGCTTGCGTGCCACTCGGTGCCTCACTACACTGCCGGATTCCCGTACACGCAGTACTCCCGGTCGCTCCCTGCCTATGTTCAAGTCTTTTCGTGGCCTGTTTTCCAATGATCTGTCGATCGACCTGGGAACAGCCAATACCCTGATCTATGTCCGAGGACAAGGCATTGTCCTGAACGAGCCGTCGGTGGTGGCCATCCGTCAGGACCGCGGGCCGGGTGGGCCGCGCTCGGTCGCAGCGGTAGGCGCCGAAGCCAAGAACATGCTGGGTCGAACGCCGGGCAATATTGCCACGGTCAGGCCGCTGAAAGATGGCGTCATTGCCGACTTCACCATGACCGAGGCGATGCTGCAGCATTTCATCAAGCAGGTGCACAAGTCGCGCATGCTGCGCCCCAGTCCGCGTGTGCTGGTGTGCGTGCCGTGCGGTTCGACCCAGGTCGAGCGGCGCGCAATCAAGGAATCGGCTGAAGGCGCCGGTGCCCGCGACGTGTTCATCATCGAGGAACCCATGGCGGCGGCCATTGGCGCCGGCATTCCGGTGGGCGAGGCCCGCGGCTCGATGGTTCTGGACATCGGTGGCGGCACGTCCGAGGTGGCGGTGATCTCCCTGAACGGTGTGGTGTACTCGCAATCGGTGCGCATCGGTGGTGACCGCTTTGACGAATCGATCATCAATTATGTGCGCCGCAGCCACGGCACCTTGATTGGCGAATCCTCGGCCGAACGCATCAAGCTTGAAATCGGCTGTGCCTACCCGCAGAGCGAAGTGCGCGAGATGGAAATTTCCGGGCGCAACCTGGCCGAAGGCGTGCCGCGCATCATCAACATCAATTCCAACGAGGTACTGGAGGCGCTGAGCGAACCGCTGAGCGGCATCGTCGCGGCGGTGAAGTCGGCGCTGGAGCAGACCCCGCCGGAATTGTGCTCCGACGTGGCCGAGCGCGGTATCGTGCTGACCGGTGGCGGAGCCTTGTTGCGCGATCTGGATCGCCTGATTTCCGAGGAGACCGGACTCCACGTTCAGGTGGCCGACGACCCGCTGACCTGTGTTGCGCGCGGCGGCGGCCAGGCGCTGGATCTTGTTGACCGACATGGCAGCGATTTCTTCTATCCAGAGTAAAACCAGGCCGTTGCAGTGTGAATCGTCCCGGACCGTCGAGGACGACATTTATGCCACTTGGGTGGGCACAACACCCGTGAAGGCATGGCCATGGCCTTAGCCAATCAGTCCTCGTCGGCATCACTTTTCTCGGCCAATGTGGCCGGAACGCTCAGGATGATCGCCTATCTGGGTCTGGCGTGTGCGCTGATGGTGGTGGATCGGCGTTTCGGGCTGTTGCAGATGATGCGCTATCAGGGTTCGGTGCTGGTCGAGCCGGTTTTTCGTCTGGCCGCCCTGCCGGCCACGCTGGTGGGCAAGGTGTCCGACGCGCTTGTGGATCGCGAAAGTCTGCGCAGCGAGAACCGTCAGTTGCGCGAGTCGCTCCTGCTGGCCGACGCCCGCTTGAACCGGCTTCGTACATTGGCCGAACAGAACAAGCGCTACCGGCAATTGCTCGCGGTGCAGAACAGTCTGGGTCTGAAGGTGCAGCTTGCGCGGCTGATCAGGGTGGACCTTGGCCCCTATCGCCACCGCGTGATGATCAATGCCGGCAGTCGACAGGGCGTGCATGTCGGGATGACCGTCATGGACGCGCACGGCGTCATGGGCCAGGTGGTGGAATTGACCCGCAACACTGCGCAGGTGATGTTGATTACCGATCCCGAGCATGCCATACCGGCGGTGGATGAGCGCACCAATCTGCGTGTCATTGCCCGGGGCACCGGCAGTCCGGATCGCCTGTTCATTTCCGCCATACCGCTCAGCGCCGATGTGCGCGCCGGCGACCGGCTGCTGACCTCCGGGCTCGGTGGGCGCTTCCCGGCCGGGTTTCCGGTGGCGACCGTGACGCGGGTCGAAGTGGATGCTGACGGCATGTTTGCGGTGGCCGATGCGCAGCCAAGCGCGCACCTGGGCCGAAGTTCCGAGGTGCTGCTGCTGCGTGACCAGCCGGTTCCGGCCGGTCCGCCGGCACCCGCCGAGGCGTTCGGGCCGCCGGATTCGATGGCCCGCGACCAGGGCGACAGTTCGGGCAGGGCACAATGAGCGTTCGTCGGCAACTCAACCTGGGTTTTGTCCTGAGCCTGACCATTGCCTATCTGCTGATGCTGGTGCCCTTTCCGCCTGCCTTGATGCCGTGGAAGCCCTACTGGCTGGCCCTGGCCGTGATCTACTGGAGCCTTGAGGATCACCAGCGGGTCAGCCTTGGTCGGGTATTCCTGCTCGGTCTGCTGGCCGGCGTATTCACCGGCACGCTGCTGGGTGAGCAGGCCTTGCGCCTGGTGGCCATGGCCTTCATCGTGGCCCGTTTCCGCCCGCGCTTGCGTTTTTTCACCATGGGTCAGCAGACCCTGGCGGTGCTGGCGCTGTTGCTCAATGACCGCATTATCCTTCTGATGGTGCGGGCATTTGCCGGCGAATCCTGGCCGCCGCCTCAATACTGGTTGGCGCCGCTGGCCGGCGCCGCGCTGTGGCCGTTCGTGTTTCTGTTGCTGGACGATCTGCGCTCGCGGGCGCGGGCGCGGGATTGACGATGTTCAGTCAGGAAACAGGCGCCGCAGCGCCTGGGCTGATTCGGCAGGAGCGATAGGCGTGCCGTCGCATCAGCACATCAAGAATGCCTCCAGCGAAGCACTGCAGTTTCGCCGTCGCGTCGTGGTCGGGCTGGGCCTGATGGTGCTGGGTCTGCTGGCCTTGTCGGTCCGCTTCTTCTGGCTGCAGGTTGTCAAGCACGACGAGTTCAGCACGCGTGCGCGCGACAATCGCGTGCACTTGCGCCATTTGCCGCCGGCACGCGGGCTGATTTATGACCGCAACGGCGTCTTGCTGGCCGACAACCAGCCCGCGTTTCGCCTTGAAGTCATCCCCGAGCGGGTCAAGGACATGAGCGCCATGCTGGCCCGTCTGCAGGAAGTCGTGCCGCTGTCGGAAGCCAGCCTGCAGGCCTTTCACAAGCAGCTTGCGCAGCACCGGGGATTTCAGAGCGTGCCGCTGAAATTCGACCTGAGCCAGACCGACATTGCGGCATTCTCGGTCAATCGCTGGCGTTTCCCCGGAGTCGAAATCCATCCCTACCAGATGCGGGTGTACCCGCATGGTCGCTACTTCGCGCACCTGGTCGGCTATGTGGGGCGTATCGACGACAACGATCTGACGCAGCGGGATGCCGAGCGCTACACCGGCACAACCCATATCGGCAAGACCGGTATCGAACGCTATTACGAATCCCTGCTGCACGGCGAGCCCGGATATGAGCTGGCCGAAGTCAACGCCAATCAACGGCCCTTGCGCGTACTGGAGCGACAGCCGCCGGTAGCCGGCAAAAGCCTGATATTGAGCGTAGATGCGCGCCTGCAGGAAACCGCCATGGACGCACTGGGAGACCATTCCGGCGCCGTTGTTGCCATCGATCCGCGCAACGGGGAGGTGCTGGCGCTGGTCAGCAAGCCAGGCTTTGATCCGAACCTGTTCGTCAACGGCATCAGCCAGCGTGACTACTCGGCGCTGCTGCACAATCCGCTCAAGCCCTTTCTCGATCGTGCCTTGCGCGGCATCTATCCGCCGGGCTCCACAGTGAAGCCGTTCATCGGCCTGGGCGGGCTGATTCTGGGCTTGCGCACCCCTGAAGACACCGTGTTTTCGACGGGGGTCTGGCATTTGCCGGGGCAGGAACGCGGTTACCGCGATGACCGCCGTGGCGGCTTCGGGCGGGTCAATCTGCGCGAGGCCATCATGCAGTCGGTGAACACCTATTTCTACCAGCTTGCCAATGACATGGGCATCGACAAGCTGTCCACTTTCATGGCGCAATTCGGATTCGGCAAGCCGACCGGAATCGATCTGATCGGAGAATCCGGCGGCGTGCTGCCCTCGCGTGACTGGAAGCGGGGGCAGTCGAGCCAGCCCTGGTATCCGGGTGAAACCGTGATTGCCGGCATCGGTCAGGGCTACTGGGCCGTGACCCCGCTGCAATTGGCGCATGCGGTGGCAATCCTGGCCGAGGATGGCATGAGCCGCAGGCCGCACCTGTTGCTGGCCACGCGCGACGGGGTGGATGGCAAGATCGACAAGCTTGCACCGCCGCCTGCGCAAAGGGCCGTGAAATACATTGCACAGGATTTCTCGGTGGTGCGACAAGGCATGATCGATGTCGTCAATGGCCCGCAGGGGACTGCCCGCGGTCTGGGGCAGGGCTTTCCCTACCTGGTCGCCGGCAAGACCGGAACGGCCGAGCGCTACTCGCGCACGACCAATGCGTATACGCCGCGCAAATCGCACGAGGAGCTGGCCACCTTGCACCGTGCCCTGTTCGTGGCGTATACGCCGGCGGAAGCGCCACGCATTGCCGTGGCAGTGATTGTCGATCAGGGTGCCTGGGGCGGCACGACCGCGGCACCTGTAGCGCGCAAGGTGCTCGACGCCTGGCTCAAGGATGATGACAAGCCCGCCGGAGCGGCGAGCACCGCCCTGGAGCCGCGTCCATGATGGAGCAGTTTCTCATGCGCGGCCGCCGTCTGCTGCGGCGCATCGTGGCGCGTCCGCGCCTTGATCTGCCGCTGGCTGGCGCCCTGCTGATTCTCATGCTGCTGGGCCTGATAATCCTCTACAGCGCATCGGACAAGAGTACATCCGTAGTGTTGAGCCAGGCGCTGCGTATTGGCATTGGCATTGCTCTGTTGCTGGGTATGTCCCGGCTGCCGCCATCCATGCTGCGCAGCTGGACTCCGTGGTTCTACGGTTTCAGCGTGCTGGTGCTGATTGTGGTCGCCATTCTGGGCGAGGGGCGCGGTGCCTATCGCTGGCTTGACCTGGGTATCGTGCGCTTTCAGCCCTCGGAACTGCTCAAGTTGAGCGTGCCGATGATGGTGGCCTGGTATCTGCATCCGCGGCGATTGCCGCCGTCATGGGCAGACATCATCGTGGTCGGTGTGCTGATCGCGGTGCCGGCTTTTCTGATTTACAAACAGCCGGACCTGGGCACGGCCCTGCTGGTTGCTGCTGCGGGCGGGTTTGTGTTGTTCCTGTCCGGCATCACCTGGCGGCGTATCGGCTTGCTGGTCGGCTTGGTGGCTGCGGCGGCACCGGTTGTCTGGCATTTCCTGCACGGCTACCAGCGGCAACGGGTGATGACCTTTCTCAATCCCGAGCTGGACCCGCTGGGCGATGGCTGGCACATTATCCAGTCCAAGATCGCAGTGGGCTCGGGTGGGCTGCTGGGCAAGGGCTGGCATCATGGCACCCAGTCGCATCTGGAGTTTCTGCCCGAGCACACCACCGATTTCATCATGGCCGTGTTTGCCGAGGAGTTTGGCCTGCTGGGCGTGCTGGCGTTGTTTGCCCTGTACCTGTTCATCATCGGGCGCTGCCTGTGGATTGCCAGCCAGGCACGCGACACCTGGTCGCGGCTGGTGGGCGGGGCGTTGGCGATGAGCTTTTTTGTTTACGTGGTGGTCAACGGCGGCATGGTCAGCGGCGTGCTGCCCGTGGTCGGCGTGCCTTTGCCCCTGGTCAGCTACGGCGGCACGTCGGCCGTGTCCCTGCTGGCGGCATTCGGTGTGCTGATGTCGATCCACGCACACCGCAAGTTGACCGCCAACATGTGATTCGACCTCTCCAAACCTGCGGCAGCATGATACGCTATGCACATGAATTATCGGCATTTTGTTCCAGTGATCGGCGCATTCCTGGTGGCGATGGCCATTGCACTCCCGGTGGCTTCTTTCGCCCATGAGAAGCACCCGGGCGAGCGTGCGTTTGCGGCCGGCGTGGCCAAGCGGCACAAGGTGTCCAAACAGGCCATTCTCACGGCGTTGAACCAGGCCGAGCGCAAGCAGAGCATCATCGATGCGATGCAGCGGCCAGCCGAATCCAAACCGTGGCCGGCCTATCGCGCGCTGTTCATGACGCCGCTGCGTATCGGCGGCGGCATTGTGTTTTACCGCGCCAACCACGCGCTGCTTGAGCGCATTGCCGACCAGTACGGTGTCGATCCGCAATACATCGTGGCCATTCTCGGCGTGGAAACCAATTACGGCACGCATACCGGGCAGTACCGGGTGCTGGATGCACTGACGACACTGGCCTTTCATTACCCGCCGCGAGCGAAGTATTTCCGCGGCGAGCTGGAAAAGTTTCTGACCATGCCCGCGAGTCAGCTGCCGGGACCGCTGCTCGACATCAAGGGCTCGTATGCCGGCGCCATGGGCTGGGGCCAGTTCATGCCGACCAGCGTGGCGGCCTATGCCCGCGACGAGGACGGTGACGGGCATATCGACCTGGTCGGCTCACTGCCGGACATCCTGGCGAGCGTGGCCAATTACCTGGCCCGGCACGGCTGGCAGCGCGGTCAGCCGGTTGCCATCGGTGCCGATGCCGCGCCAGGCGCAAAAACGGTCAAGCGCGCCCGCAGCAAGCCGTTGTATACCGTCGGTGCGCTGCAGGCGCACGGTTACGCGCCGACCAAGAAAGTGGCGGCGGACACCCCGGCCACAGTGTTGTCTCTGGAGGCCGACAGCGATGGCACGCAGCAACGGTACTGGTTCACGTTCAACAATTTCTATGTCATCACGCGCTACAACCGCAGCCCGCTCTACGCCATGGCCGTGACCGAACTGGCCCAGGCCATCGCCAAGGGTAGTACGGATCCGGCCGATCCGGCTGGCGCTGCTGGCATTGCGGCGGATACGAATGCCGCCAAGCGGGTAGCCGGCAAGAGCCGATGAGGCATGGCCTGTGGTTGTTGATGCTGCTGGCGTTGGTCGGCTGTGCTCGCGAGAAGACGCGCAAGGCGGAATCTGCACCCATTTCTTCCACCCCGAGTGCCAATACGGGGCAAGCCGGTGTCAGGGACAATATCCAGTTGCCGCAGTCGAGTCGTTACGCCCAGACGCGGGACTCCAGTCCGGAGGGTGACGATGCGGAACTGGCGGCAGTGGCGCAGCTCAAGGAGCCGGTCCCGCATGACGAACCGCGCTCGCGCTACGGCAATGGCCCGACCTACACGGTACGCGGCAAGACCTATCGTGTCTTGTCCAGTGCCCGCGGCTACCACGCCGAGGGCATTGCGTCCTGGTACGGGCGCAAGTTCCATGGCCACCTGACCTCCAGTCTGGAGCCGTATGACATGTACAAGTTCACGGCGGCGCACAAGACGTTGCCGCTGCCGAGCTATGTGCGGGTGACCAATCTGGACAATGGGCGCAGCGTGATCGTGCGCGTCAATGACCGCGGCCCATTTCATGCCAACCGGCTGATCGACCTGTCATGGGCGGCGGCTGTCCGGCTCGGCATCTGGAAACACGGCACGGGCGTGGTCGATGTCCAGGCGATCGACCCGGACCATCCCGGGGAACTGCCGTCGCCCGCTGCGGTCACAGCCACGGGGCACAAGCCCGAGCTGTACCTGCAGGTAGGCGCCTATGCCGATGCCGCCAACGCGCAGCGCATGCTGGATCGTTTGCGCGGATTGGGCATTGCCGGCGCCCGGCTGGAACGCTCCCGAGCGCGCGGGCGCGAGCTGTCGCGAGTGCGGATCGGGCCGGTGGCCGATGTCACGGTGCTCGATCGACTGACCCGGACCCTGAGTCGCCACGGAATCCAGGCGGCCCGCGTCGAAATTCAACCAACATCCGAGGAATGATTGCATGAGGCTTGTGAACAATGTGCTGGGCGCTGTCCTTGTTGCCGGAGCCGCCTTTTGGACCGCCGCGCCGGCCCTGGCTCAGGACACCCCTCCGCCACCGGCGCCGAGTGTGCCGGCCATTTCGGTGCCCGCGCCCGAACCGCCCAGCATTGATGCCAAAAGCTGGGTCCTTATGGACTATGCCAGCGGTCGCGTGCTGGCCAGCAAGAATCCGGATGAGCGGGTCGAGCCGGCGTCGATCACCAAGATCATGACCGACTATGTTGTCTCGGCCGAAATTGCCAATGGCAAGGTCAGGATGGGCGACCCGGTGTTCATCAGCGAACATGCCTGGCGTGCCGGTGGTGCCGGTACGGATGGCTCCACCAGCTTTCTCAAGGTCAATTCCAAAGTGCCGCTGAAGGATCTGCTCTACGGCATGATCATCCAGTCTGGCAATGACGCGGCCATTGCCCTGGCCGAACACGTGGCCGGTTCCGAGCAGGCTTTCGCCCAGCTCATGAACGCCTACGCCAAGCGGTTGGGCATGAGCGGAACCCACTACATGAATGCCTCGGGCTATCCAGCCGAAGACCACTACACCACCGCACGTGATGTGGCCATACTGTCGCGTGCGCTGATCCACGATTTTCCGGATGACTACGCCATTTCCGGCATCAAGAAATTCGAATGGAACGGCATTACCCAGCACAACCGCAATACCCTGTTGTGGCGCGATCCGAGCGTGGATGGCATCAAGACGGGCCATACCAGCGCCGCGGGCTATTGTCTGGCCGCATCGGCCAAGCGTGGCGACCAGCGCATGATTGCCATCGTCATGGGCGCCGGCAGCAACAAGGCGCGCAGCAATGATGCACAGGCATTGCTCAACTATGGCTTCCGCTTTTATGAAACACACGAGCTGTACAAGGCCGGTCAGATCCTGGCCGATCCAGCCCTGTGGAAAGGCGAGAGCGACAAGCTGCCGATCGGCGTCAGCGAAAACGTGCTGGTGACCGTGCCGCGCGGACAGTACGACAAGCTCAAGGCCCGCATGCAGATCCCGGCGACCCTGATTGCGCCGATCAAGAAGGGCCAGAAGCTCGGAACGCTCGAGGTGACGCTGGATGGCAAGCCCGTGTTGACGCGGCCGCTGGTCAGCCTGGCGGATGCGCCCGAGGGCGGATTTTTTTCGCGCATGGTCGATTCGGTCATGCTGATGTTCAAGAGCGACGATCAGCCCGAGACAAAGGAGGCCCAGTGAACGAGGGCAACGGCAACACCCGCGAGCGCGAAGCCAAGGGCTTCCAGTTCCCTGGCGAATTCGAAATCACCGCGATGGGCAACGCCGATGCGGATCTGATGAACCACGTGCCGAAGCTGCTGGAGCGGACTGGCGTCAAGGTACTGCATGAAACCGTCACCCACCGTCCTTCGCGCAAGGGCAACTACATTGCCGTGCGCGTGCAGATCCGCTGTG
>CBFGSA010000100.1:0-10454 GCA_965651365.1 uncultured Rhodanobacteraceae bacterium
AGCGGTGAGCGGTGAGCGGTGAGCGGTGAGCGGAATGGTATTCGCTCTGCGGGACATTGCGTTGCTGCGAGATCCACCCCGAGCCCCGAGTAAAGACAAGCAGCCTTCCATGGCGGGCATTGTCCGGCCCGGCTCCCTGCCGGGCGTTCGCCGACTGCGAACTGCCACTGGCAGTTCGGTTCGGCTCACCCCGAGTCCCGAGTCCCGAGGCGTGTCATGACTCTGTCGCGTGAGTCGCGATTGTCCTTCGGGCCAACAAACTGCTAGTCTCGCAGCTGTGTCGGGTCGATTGAGGGTGAGGAGATGACCAGAGGGGTTCACCATCGCATCCATGCAGCCGATCGCGCCCAGCGCACGCGTCGCCGCGTCGCCCAGGAGGCCGCCCGTCTGATGAGCGAGCACGGTATCCGCGATTACCGCCATGCCAAGACCAAGGCCGCCCATCGGCTGGGTGTTGGCGACGAGCAGTCCCTGCCGCGCAACCGCGAAGTCGAGCAGGCGCTGCGTGAACACCAGCGCCTGTTTCTCGCTGACAGCCAGACACAAACACTGCAGGCGCTGCGCGAGGCGGCGTGCGAAGCACTGGCATTTTTCGCCCCATTCCACCCGCGCCTGGTCGGTCCGGTGCTGGCCGGCACGGCCGACCAGCATTCGGCCGTGTGCCTGCATCTGTTCAGTGACGAACCCGAATCGGTGTTGTCGTTCCTGAGCGATCACGGCATCCCGTTTACTGAAAGCAGTCGCCGGCTGCGCATGAGCCGGACCCAGCATCAGGACATGCCGGTTCTGGAAATCATGGCCGACACGGTGCCGTTCGACCTGACCGTACTGCCGCGCCGCGCGCAACGCCAGCCACCCCTGGACCGGATCGACGAAAAACCGATGACAGGTGCGTCCCTGCATGCCGTGCGTAGCTTGCTGGAATACTGATCAGCAACGGCCCCTGCTTGCGTGATGAAAAATCCGGCACGCCTTGCCTGGCAAAGACTGGGCGCCTGGACAGAAGCCGCCACGGCCCGGCTCAGCCACGCGTTTGTCGAGGGCTGGGGCCGGATTGAAAGAGGCTACCGACGACCCAGCGCCCGCCTGGCGCTGCGCCTGGGCTTTGCCTTTTACCCGATCCTGACCCTGATCACACTCGCGGGCCTGAGCTGGGACTGGACCCACGAGCGCCACCTGGCATCGGCCGAGAACGCGGTGTTCGATCTGGTGATCAACTGGCGGCCGCTTGAACCGAAACCTTCCGGCAAGGTTGTGGTCGTCGAAATCGACCAGTGCTCGATCGACTATTTCCGCGCCCGTGGCGAAGGCGGCTGGCCGTGGCCGCGATCACGCCATGCCGACCTGCTGGACGCGCTGGACCGGGCCGGCGTACGCGCGGTGGGCTATGACGTGCTGTTCGCCGATCGATCACCAAACGACCCGCAATCCGACGCCATCCTCGAAGCCATGGCCGAAGGTGGCCAGGGCCGTTTCGTGTTTGCCTCGGCGCGCCTGCGCCCGGATTTCGATCGCGGTGCGCCACTGCGTGTCTCGCAGGCGCCCTCGGCCTTCCCGTTGACCGAGCATCCGCACGCCGATCCCCGGATCGCGCTGATGCTGCCCTATGGTCCAGCCATGCGGCGCAATGCGGCGCTGGTCAATGTCAGCCGTGGCGAGGACGGCATGCTGCGCGATGTGCCGCTGCGCGAGTCGCTGGGCGACTGGGCCATTCCAGCGCTGGCGCTGCGGCTGGTTGCCGGCCCGCACCCCGCAGCAATGGCGCACTACCCGGCGCGGATCAGGGTCGACTGGCGCAACCGCAGCCAGCTGCCCATGATCAGTGCCGCCAATGTGCTGACACACAAGCCGGTGTGCCGCAGTGATGTGCACACTGCGCCGAACCTGAAGGGCACGACGGTATTGGTTGGCTACACCGCCGCCGGACTCAACGACGCCAAGCCGACGCCGGTCAACCTGTCGATGGCCGGCGTCATGGTGCAGGCCGAAGCCGTCGAGGGCCTGCTGACAGGCACAACGATCTGGATGCCGCCTGCCAGCCTGAAATACATCCTCGCCGCCCTGCTGGTGCTGCTGACCGGGCTGTCCTACTGGCGCGGCGAGCCGGCCTGGGAACTGGACGATGTCTTTGTCGCCACCAATCTTGTGCTGCTGGCCGTGGCCTTCGTCGGCATCAGCTTCTTTTCCGTTTTCCTGGACATCTTCGCGGCCATGGGCCTTGTTGCCGTGTTCTTCGGTCTGTGCCGCGCCTATGCCAAGACTCAGCGCGGCTACGCCATCGGCAATGACGATTACCGTCAGGGTTTCGACCCGGCGCGGCACCCTTGGCTGGCGCTGGTCCGGCTGCGCTTTGTGCCGGACGCACATCTGGATGGCGCGGCGCGCGAACGCCGGCTGCGCGAGTTCCGCCGACGGCTGCGCCGCTTCATGTATCACGGCACCCGGGCCGTGGCGCTGGACTGCGTGGTTGAATACGACACATGGTTGTGGGAGTCGATGAAAGACGTGACCGTGTTCATGTGGGGCGGCACCGACCCGGCAAGCGTCGCGGCCTCGGCTCGCGAAGAGCTTGCCGCGCTGCGCGACTATCTGCGTGAGCGTGATGCGATGCTGGACGATGATGGCAGCGTGCGCGTGGCCTGGGTTCTCAGCCAGACCGACGCTGCGGATGACTCTGCGCAAACGCAAACTGCCCGTGCACGTATATGCACGGCCGTGGGCCGTGTGCTGTGTGCCTCCGACGAGCAGCCCCTCGTCGGCCACCAGGCCTTCATGGATCGTTCCGGCACCACGAAACCCGAAGCACCAGCGGGGTAGCCAGGCTCGCCCGGCAGGTTTTCGTGCCGCGCGGTATACAATTTCAGTGCCACAAATCGGAACATGCCGGAGAAGTCCATGCGCCGCCTGATTGCCGTCTGTTTGCTGCCCTTCACCATCGTCCTGGCCCATGCAGGCGGCCACCTGCCGGCCACCGTGCACAAATCCGCGGTTCTCGTGCGCACACAGCCGACACTGGATGCGCCCGCCGTGGTCACGCTCAAGCGCAACACCGCGGTGCAGATCGTCCAGCAGCAGGGCCTGTGGTACCAGATCACGCTGAGCCAGGGCGGCAGCGGCTATGTGCGGATCAACGAGGTGCGCCCTGCGGCCGCTGGCAAGGCCGAAGCGGACGATGCTGCACAGATTTTTCTGACCGGCCGCTCCGGCAGCGGCCACGTGACCGAAACCGCTGGTGTACGCGGGCTGGAGGAAAGCGAGCTGCGCAGTGCCGCCTTCGACGGGCAGCAGTTGCGGCAGATGGAGAACAATCGCGTCAGTAAACGGGAGGCACGTGCGTACGCACGCCAGCACGACTGGTCTGCGACCCGGCTGCCCTGGACAGGTGAAGCACCGCAGGTCCATGGCGACAGCTCTCGCGCCGAAAAGCGCGGCGGTCTGGCCGCGGCACGCGGCGCGTTGCGCTCGGTTGGCCACGGCCTGCTTGGCAAGGTGCTGGGTGCTGCCAGCGACAGCGCGCCCAAGTCCGAGCAGGAGGTCCGGGACGAGGAGCTGGCGCTGGGCCCGATGGTCGCCGGTCGTGTTCTCGGAGCCCGCCCACTCTGGGCAAACACCGAGGCCCAGCAGCGTGTCAACGTCATCGGCCGCTGGCTGTCCTCGCAGACTTCGCGACCGGACCTGCCCTGGACTTTCGGCGTCATCGACAGCCCTGAATTCAATGCCTACGCGGCGCCGGGCGGCTACATCCTGGTCACCAGCGGTCTGTACAAACTGGTCGCAAACGACCAGGAACTGGCCTCCGTGCTGGCGCACGAAATCACCCACGTCGTGCAGCGTGACCACTACGAGGTGATCCGCAAGCAGCAGATGATGTCGGGCGCCAAGGACCTGGTCAGCAGCGAGATTCGCACGGGTGGCGGCCTGGCCGGCAGCCTCGCAAGGGATTACGTGGAAAAGAACGGCGCGGCAATCCTGCTCACCAGCCTCGATCGCAGCGCCGAGTATCGCGCCGACGAAATCGGCGCGGTGTACCTGGCGCGCGCCGGCATGAACCCGCTGGCGATGGTGTCGATCTTGCAGAAGATGCTGGCCGTCGGCCGCCAGTCGGGCCGTCTGGCCGAGCTGTACGAAACTCACCCGCCGCTGGACGACCGCCTGGACCGCATCGAGCGGCTGGACAGCGACAAGCTCGGCGCCTACCTCGTCCGCCCCGTACAATAGGAGTGGCCCATGGCCGCGACTGGACGCTGAAGGCCCTGAGCCTTGCCCATCACGAACCAGTCATCCTGCGTGGAGACCGCCTGCGCCCGCAGTCGCAGGGGCCATGCCCGCGACGCTTCATTCAACCGAGCACCCGCATGCAGCCTGGATGCTGCGACTCCGCTTCGCTGCGCGCAGAATGACCGGAGTTGATTGGGTATCTGGACACCCAATCCATGCAGATCAGCGCTTGTCCAGCGGCACGTAGTCGCGCGGGGTGGCGCCGGTGTAGACCTGACGCGGACGGCCGATGCGCGAGCCCTCGGTCTCGTGGTGCTCGATCCAGTGCGAGATCCAGCCGGCGGTGCGGGCGATGGCAAACATCACCGTGAACATGTCGGTCGGGATGCCCATGGCCTTGTAGATGATGCCGGAGTAGAAGTCCACATTGGGGTACAGCTTGCGCTCGACAAAGTAGTCGTCTTCCAGCGCGGCCTGCTCCAGCTTCAGGGCCACTTCCAGCAGCGGATCTTCCACACCCAGCTCCTCCAGCACTTCGTGCGCCATCTTGCGGATGATCCTGGCGCGCGGATCGAAGTTCTTGTACACCCGATGGCCGAAGCCCATCAGGCGGAAATCGTCGTTCTTGTCCTTGGCGCGGTCGACCGCCTTGCCGACATTTTTCGGATCACCGATGTCGGTGAGCATTTCCAGTACCGCCTCATTGGCGCCGCCATGCGCCGGCCCCCACAGCGCGGCGATACCGGCCGCGACCGAAGCGTAGGGGTTGGCACCGGTGGAGCCGACCAGGCGCACGGTTGACGTGGACGCGTTCTGCTCGTGGTCGGCGTGCAGGATGAACAGCAGGTCCAGCGCCTTGGCCGTCACCGGGTTCAGCTCCAGCGGCTCGCTGGGCACCTCGAACATCATGTGCAGGAAGCGGTCGACGTAGTCCAGGTTGTTGCGCGGGAAACGGATCGGCCAGCCGATCGAATAGCGGTAGCAGGCGGCGGCGATCGTCGGCATCTTGGCGATCAGGCGGATCGCGGCCAGCTTGCGCTGTTCCGGATCCTCGATGTCCAGATCCTCATGGTAGAACGCCGACAGCGAGGCAATGGCACCGCACAGCATGGCCATCGGGTGCGCGTCATAGCGGAAGCCGCGCAGGAAGGTCTTCAGCGACTCGTGCATCATCGTGTGGTGCGTGACCTTGTCGCTGAAACTGTCGAATTCGTCCTTGCCGGGCAGCTCGCCGTTGAGCAGCAGGTAGGCCACCTCCAGAAAGCTGGAGTTCTCGGCCAGTTGCTCGATCGGGTAGCCGCGATACAGCAGCACGCCTTCCTGGCCATTGATGAAGGTGATCGCGCTCCGGGTGCTGGCGGTGGCGGCAAAACCCGGATCGAAGGTGTAGTGGCCGGTCTGCCTGTACAGGCTGGCGATGTCGATGCATGAAGGCCCCATGGAACCGCTGACCAGCGGCAATTCGACACTGGTGTCGTTGTTGACGGTCAGTTTGACGGACGAGTCGGACATG
This sequence comes from uncultured Rhodanobacteraceae bacterium, assembly GCA_965651365.1. Lineage (GTDB taxonomy): Bacteria > Pseudomonadota > Gammaproteobacteria > Xanthomonadales > Rhodanobacteraceae > DASSBG01. The sequence goes on from CBFGSA010000100.1 coordinate 5,732, forward strand.
GGTACTCCTGGGTAAGGTAGGCAGGCACGCGCCGCAGAATGCCGGGCACGCGAAAACGCGACGAAATCCAATGCGTCGCCGGATCGCCTGATTGGAGATGGATGACGGCCCGCGCAGTGCCGTCCCGGGACGCGAGGTCAGGCGTGGTGTCGGCCACCACGCGTCCGCTGCACCCGACTCGGGCGCAGCGGTGAAACGGGCTTACTTGCCGTAGCGGCGACGGAACTTGTCGACGCGGCCACCGGCATCAAGCGTCTTCTGCTTGCCGGTGTAAAACGGGTGGGACTGGCTGGAAACGTCCACCTTGATCAAGGGGTATTCGTTGCCGTCCTCCCACTGGATGGTTTCCTTGCTGGACATGGTCGAACGGGTCAGAAAAGAAAAATCCGACGCCATGTCCTGGAACACCACCGGCTTGTATTCGGGGTGGATCTCGGGCTTCATTGCGCGCTCCGGGTCAAAAGGCTTGAGACAAGAGGGGTATTGTAGCGTGGCGGCTGCGGAATGCGCAAGATGGCGCGATGTTGGAGACTCGGGGTGAGCCGGACCGAACTGCCGGGGGCAGTTCGCAGCCGACGAACGACCGGCCATGGATGGCCGGGCCGGAGACACCCGCCATGGAAGGTTTCTTGCCGGATTCATCCCGGACCGAACTGCCGGGGGCAGTTCGCAGCCGGCGAACGACCGGCCATGGATGGCCGGGCCGGACAATGCGCGCCAGGGATGGCTGCTTGCCTCGTATTGCATTCCCACTCAAATGGCACCATGGCGTACAGGCGTGAGGTTTTCCATGGTGCGCTTCGCTGCGCTCAGCAGCAGCCTACTCGGCAGCACCGAGGGCTTGCGCCACCAGCTGCGAGAAGCGCGCGTGATCCAGCTCCAGGGCAATGCGGGCATTGGCTGGAGTGCCGCGCCGCCTTTCCCAGTCGACGACAGTCATGCCACGGGTCAAACTGCCGTCCAGTTCGACCGATACGGAACGGGTTTCGCTGCGGGTGACAATCCCCGGCTCCAGTGCCACGGCCATGGCCAACGCATCGGCCGCGATGATCCCGACGCGCTCACGTTCGGCATTGTATCGGCGCGACACGCCGCTGATCCGCTTGAACAGCTCGGCACGGCGATCGCCCTGCGCCAGCCAGGCGTCAAACCGCGTTTCGCTGAAGGCATGGCGCAGGGTCAACTCCCAGTCGACAAGTTCGAACTCGCCGAAGTTTTCGAAAACCACATGAGCCGCCTCCGGATCGAAGCCGACATTGAATTCCACCGGCGCCCGGCGCATGTTGCCATGCGCGTTGACCGCGCCACCCATCACCACCAGGCGCCGAATCCGTTGCGGCAGGCCGGGATCGAGCCGCACTGCCAGCGCCAGGTTGGTGAGCGGTGCCAGCGCCACCAGGGTCAGCTCACCCGGCGCCGCGCGGCTCAGGCGCGACAGCGCCAGTGCGGCATGCTCATTGGCCGGTTGATGCTTCGGCTCCGCCATACCGGCATCGCCAAAACCATCGATGCCGTGCACATGCACCGCGTCTTCATCCGGCACACGCACCAGCGGCATGGCGCATCCGGGAAACACCGGCGTGTCCGTACCGGCCAGATCAACCAGTCGGCAGGCATTGCGCACCGTATACTCCAGGCCCGTATTGCCCGCTGCCACCGACAGTCCGGCCACCTGGCCATGCTGATACGCCATCAAAATGGCGAGGGCATCATCGACGCCGGGGTCAGTATCAATCAGCAGTTTCGTCGTCATTGCGTGTACTCCGTTGTCCAGTCAGGCATTGCCATAACGTGCAGCGGCGCCGAACCAGCGCTGCACCAGGCGCGTGGCCAGTTGCGGATGTTCGCGCAGCATGATGGTACCGACGCGCTGCACGGCCGGCATCAGGTGGGCATCGCGGACCAGGTCGGCCAGGCGCAGTTCCATGCGCCCGGTCTGGCGCGTGCCCAGCACCTCGCCCGGCCCGCGCAGCTCCAGATCCTTTTCGGCAATGCGAAAGCCGTCGCTGGTCCGGCGCATCACATCCAGCCGCTGGCGGGCCGCGGCCGACAACGGCGGCTGGTACAGCAACACGCAACTGGAGGCCACATTGCCGCGCCCGACGCGGCCGCGCAACTGGTGCAACTGCGACAGACCCAGGCGCTCGGCATTGTCGATCACCATCAGGCTGGCATTGGGCACATCCACACCAACCTCGATCACGGTGGTGGCCACCAGCAGGGCGAGCTCGCCGGCCTTGAAGCGGTCCATCACCGCCTGCTTTTCTGTCGGCTTCAGCCGCCCATGCACCAGGCCGAGCTCAAGCCCGGGCAATGCCTCGACCAATTCCGCATGCACTTCCTCGGCGGCCTGCGCCGCCAACTGCTCGGACGCTTCGATCAGGGTGCACACCCAGTAGGCCTGTCGCCCCTCGGCGCACGCCGCGCGAATGCGCTCGATCACTTCGTCGCGGCGCTGGCTGGACACGGCCACCGTCGTCACCGGCGTGCGCCCCGGCGGCAGCTCGTCGATGCTGGACACGTCCAGATCGGCATAGGCACTCATCGCCAGGGTGCGCGGAATCGGCGTGGCGGTCAGCACGAGCTGGTGCGGCTGGCGATCGCCATCGCTGCCCTTGTCGCTGAGACTGAGGCGCTGGTGCACCCCGAAACGATGCTGCTCGTCGATGATGGCCAGAGCCAGATTGGCAAACGCGACGCCTTCCTGCATCAGTGCATGAGTGCCGATCACGATCGGTGCGCCAGCAGCCACTGCAGCCAGTGCCCTGTCGCGCGCCTTGCCCTTGACCTTGCCCGACAGCCACACGACCTCGATCCCGAGCGCGTCAAACCAGGCCCGGAAATTGGCCAGATGTTGCTCGGCCAGGAGTTCGGTTGGCGCCATCAGCGCAACCTGGGCACCGCTGCCTATCGCGCTCAGCGCCGCCAGCGCCGCGACCACGGTCTTGCCCGAGCCGACATCGCCCTGCACCAGGCGCAGCATCGGCAGCTTGCCGGCCAGGTCGGCGCGGATTTCGGCATCGACGCGGTGCTGTGCCTGGGTCAGCTCGAACGGGAGATGCTTGAGCAGGGACTGGCGCAACGCATCGCCACCGGTCAGGGCCTGGGCGTGATGCCGGCGCATGCGCTGGCGCAACTGCTTCAGTCCCAGATGCTGGCTGAGCAGTTCCTCGAAGGCCAGCCGCTGCTGGGCAGGGTGCTTGCCTGCGGCCAGCAAGGCCAGATCGGCATCCGGCGGTGGCCGATGCAGGTTCAGCAGCGCCTCGCGCAGAGCCGGCAGATTGCGGCCCTGCCGCAGCGCCTGAGGAATCAGCTCCAGTTGTTCATCATCGGGCAGAAGATCCAGGGCCTGGGCGATCAGTCGCTGCAGGCGCTTCTGGCCCAGGCCCTCGGTGGCCGGATACACCGGCGTCAGCCGGTCTTCGGTCGTCGCTCTCGCATTCGGTGCCAGGCGCGAATACTGCGGGTGCACCATTTCCAGGCCCTGCTTGCCCCAGCGTGGCTCACCGAAACAACGCACCCGCACACCGGGCCTGAACTGGGTCGCCTGCGCCCGGCTGAAATGGAAGAAGCGCAGCAGCAGCGTGGCCCCGGAATCGTCGCTGACGGCGACCTTGAGTTGCGGGCGGAACCGGAACTGGTGATCCACGCCATCGACCACACCCACGATCTGCGCCGACTGGCCCGCCTGCAGGCTGCGGATCGGCACGATGCGGGTGCGGTCCTCGTAGCGCAGCGGCAGATGGAACCACAGATCCCGCACGCATTCGAGGCCGAGCCTGGCCAGGCGCTCGGCCAGCGCCGACCCGACGCCATCCAGCGCCGTCACCGGCGAGTTGGCCGTCAGCTCCGCTGTTGCCATGTCGAGAGTAGCGCCGGCGTCAGTCAGGCAGCACCATGATGGCGTCGACCTCGACCCGCGCGCCCTTGGGCAAGGCCGACACCTCGATGGTGGAGCGTGCCGGCCGGTGCTCGCCGAAGCGTTCAGCCATTACCGCGTTGACCACGGCGAAATCGCCCAGATCAGCGACGTAGATCCCGACCCGTACCACGTCATTCAGGCTGCCACCCGCCGCGGCGCACACCGCCGCCATGTTGGCAAAGACGCGTTCGGTCTGAACCCGAACATCGCCCTCGACCAGGTTGCCGCTGGCCGGATCGAGCGGGATCTGACCGGACAGATACACGGTGTTTCCGGCACGCACCGCCTGCGCATAGGGGCCGATGGCAGCGGGAGCATCATTGGTGTGGATGGTCTGTTTGGACATGGCGTCAATCCGGCGTGAACAGGAAACCGCAAAGCATACAGGACTGGGCGATCAGGCGGCCCGGACTGCGGCGCTCGCACCGTGGGCACAGACCCGATCAAGGTCGCCGGACACAGCCTGGCAAACGAATCCGACGCGCCAAATGACTCCACCGGTTCCGCCGCCGCGATCCTGGAACCGACCGACCGGCAATTGACTGTACGCCATGGAGCCATTTGAGTGGGATTGCGACACGAGGCAAGCAGCCATCCCTGGCGCGCATTGTCCGGCCCGGCCATCCTTGGCCGGTCGTTCGCCGACTGCGAACTGCCCCCGGCAGTTCGGTCCGGGATGGATCCGGCAAGAAACCTTCCATGGCGGGTGTCTCCGGCCCGGCCATCCTTGGCCGGTCGTTCGCCGGCTGCGAACTGCCCCCGGCAGTTCGGTCCGGGATGGATCCGGCAAGAAACCTTCCA
>CBFGSA010000101.1:0-10412 GCA_965651365.1 uncultured Rhodanobacteraceae bacterium
ACATGCCTTCCATGCCGAAAGTGCGCGCCTCGTCGGCCACGATCGGCACCAGCCGAGGACCGATCTTCTTGTCGCGCAGCAGCAGGTTCATGCCGCGCACCAACGCCATCGTGGTGCTGATCTCGCGCTCACCGGTGCCCCTGGTGATCTGCTTGAAGGCATCCAGGCTCGGCGCCTCGAACTCCTCGTCGAATTTCTGCCGGCGCTGGGGCAGGAATCCGCCCAGCTCGCGGCGGCGATCCAGCATGTACTGCACTTCGTCCGAGTCCGCCCCCGGATGGTAATAGGGAACGTCGGCGAGCTGGTCGTCCTCGAGCGGAATCTGGAAGCGGTCGCGGAAGGCGCGCACGGCCTCGTCGTCCAGCTTCTTCTGCTGGTGGGTCGGGTTTTCGGCCTCGCCCGAGCCGCGGCCCATGCCGTAGCCTTTGACCGTCTTGGCCAGGATCACGGTCGGCATGCCTTCGGTGTGCACCGCCTCGTGGTAGGCCGCGTAGACCTTGTGCGGGTCGTGACCGCCGCGGTTCAGGCGCCAGATGTCATCGTCGGACAGGCTGCTGACCATGGCCGCGGTTTCCGGCGTCTTCTCGAAAAAGTTCTTGCGCGTGTAGGCGCCGCCCAGGGCCTTGCAGGCCTGGTACTCGCCGTCCACGGTGTCCATCATCACCTTGCGCAGCATGCCCTTGTCGTCGCGCGCCAGAAGTGGATCCCAGTAGCTGCCCCAGATCAGCTTGAGCACGCTCCAGCCGCTGCCGCGGAACGAGCCTTCCAGCTCCTGGATGATCTTGCCGTTGCCGCGCACCGGCCCGTCCAGACGCTGCAGGTTGCAGTTGATGACGAAGATCAGGTTGTCCAGCTTCTCGCGCCCGGCCAGCGAGATCGCGCCCAGGGTTTCCGGTTCGTCCACCTCGCCATCACCGATGAAGCACCAAACCTTGCGGTCGGTCTTGGGCATCAGGCCGCGGTTTTCCAGATACTTCCAGAATTGCGCCTGATAGATCGCCTGGATCGGACCCAGACCCATCGACACCGTCGACACCTGCCAGTAATCGGGCATCAGGTAGGGATGCGGGTAGGACGGCAGGCCCTGGCCGGCGCCCTTGACCTCGGTGCGGAACAGGTCCAGACGCTCCTTGCTCAGACGGCCCTCAAGGAATGATCGTGCGTAGATGCCGGGACTGGAGTGGCCCTGGTGGAACACCAGATCACCCGGATGCTTGTCACTTGGTGCGCGCCAGAAATGATTGAAGCCGACATCAAACAACGTGGCGCTGGAGGCAAAACTCGCGATGTGACCACCCAGCGAACCGGGCTTGCGGTTGGCCCGCACCACCATCGCCATCGCGTTCCAGCGGATCAGGCAGCGGATGCGCCACTCCATGGCCGGATCGCCGGGGCACTTGGCCTCCAGGTGCGGCGGAATCGTGTTGACGTACTGCGTGGTCGGCTCAAACGGGACATGGCCACCGGCGCGGCGGGTCTCGTCGACCATGCGTTCGAGCAGATAATGCGCGCGCTCGGTGCCGTCGTTGCGGATCACCGCATCGATGGATTCAATCCACTCGCGGCTCTCGTCGGGGTCGATGTCCTGGTCCAGAATGTCTTGTACTTGATCCACGCTGCTTCTCCTGCGCCGCGCCCGAATCGCACCGGCGACGATCGCCACGGCGCAATGGCACGAATGTGATGGACCAGTCTACCGCCGTACCCCGGCAGCGCCAAGATGTGCAGTGTTCGGAGTACGCCGGCGATTCAGTGCTGGGCGCGGATCTGGGCTTCGACGGCGGCGATGGCGGTCATGTTGACCACGCGGCGCACGGTCGATTGCGGGGTCAGGATGTGTGCGGGCTTGGCCACGCCCATCAGGATCGGGCCCAGCACCACGCCGCCGGTGATCGAGCGCACCAGATTGAAGGCGATGTTGGCCGCTTCCAGATTGGGAAACACGAACACGTTGGCCTTGCCGCGCAGGCGCGAGTTGGGGAACAGGCGCTCGCGCATGATGGCATCCAGAGCCACGTCGCCCTGCATTTCGCCCTCGACTTCCAGCCGCGGGGCACGCTGCTGGATCAGGGCCAGGGCTTCGCGCATGAGCTGCGCCGAGGCCGAATCGCGGCTGCCGAAGTTGGAGCTGGCCAGCAGGGCGATGCGCGGCGTGATGCCGAACAGATTCAGGCGCAGCGCGGCCTGCAGCGTGGCTTCGGCAATCTGCTCCGGGCCGGGCTGATCCTGCACATAGGGATCGACGAAGAAGTAGGTGCCGGCATCGCAGGCCACTCCGGACATGGCCGAGGGGCGCGTGACGCCCTTGTCCATGCCGACAATGTCCTGGATGTAGCGCAGCTTCTTCAAATAGCGCCCGACCACGCCGCAGATCATGGCATCGGCATCGCCGCGTTCGACCATCAGGGCGGCAATCACGCTGGCGCGCGAGCGCACGATCGATTTGGCCAGCGCCGGGGTCACGCCGCGCCGCTCCATCAGCCGGTGGTAGTGCTGCCAGTAGTCGTCGAAGCGCGGGTCGCTGTGGATGTTGCAAAGTTCAAAATCACGATCGACTTCCAGACGCAGGCCGGCACGTTCAATACGGTGTGAAATGACATCCGGGCGGCCGATCAGGATCGGCTTGGCCAGACCCTCGTCGACGATGGTCTGCACCGCGCGCAGCACCAGGTCTTCCTCGCCCTCGGCAAATGCCACGCGCTGCGGGTCGCGCTTGGCGTGGGCGAATACCGGTTTCATAAGCAGCCCGGTGCGGAACACGAAGTTCCACAGCTTCTGGGTATAGGCCTTGAAGTCCTCGATCGGCCGCGTGGCCACGCCCGAGCCCATCGCCGCGCGCGCCACGGCCGGCGCCAGGTGCACCAGCAGGCGCGGATCGAAGGGCTGCGGAATCAGGTATTCGGCACCGAAATGCGGCACCTTGCCGCCGTAGGCGCGTACGCTGACGTCGCTTGCCTCGCGCCGCGCCAGATCCGCGATGGCCTTGACGCAGGCGACCTTCATGGCTTCGTTGATGCCCGTTGCGCCGACATCCAGTGCGCCGCGGAAGATGTAGGGAAAGCACAGTACGTTGTTGACCTGGTTGGGATAGTCCGAGCGGCCGGTGGCAATGATGCAGTCGGGGCTGGCCTCGCGCGCTTCCTCGGGCAGGATCTCCGGTGTGGGATTGGCCAGTGCAAAAATGATCGGCCGCTGCGCCATGGACTTGACCATGTCGGCGCTGAGCACGCCACCGGCCGACACGCCGAGAAACACGTCGGCATCGATGACGATGTCGGCCAGCTCGCGTGCATCGGTGTCGCGGGCGTAGCGTTCGGCATTCTCGCCCAGGTCATCACGCCCGGTATGCAGAACGCCGTCGCGGTTGCTGACGTAGATGTTCTCCGGTTTGACACCCAGGCTGACCATCATGTCCAGACAGGCGATGCCCGCCGCACCGGCGCCGGAGGCGGCCACCTTGATCTCGCCAATGTTCTTGCCAATTACTTCCAGTGCGTTGAGCAGTGCGGCGCCGACGATGATGGCGGTGCCATGCTGGTCGTCGTGAAACACGGGAATGCCCATGCGCTCGCGCAGCTTGCGCTCGACCACGAAACATTCGGGTGCCTTGATGTCTTCCAGGTTGATGCCGCCGAAGGTGGGCTCCAGTGCGGCGACGATGTCGACCAGCTTGTCGGGGTCGTGCTCGTCGATCTCGATGTCGAACACGTCGATGCCGGCAAACTTCTTGAACAGCACGGCCTTGCCTTCCATCACCGGCTTGCCGGCCAGCGGCCCGATGTCGCCCAGGCCCAGCACGGCGGTGCCGTTGGTGACCACCGCCACCAGATTGGCGCGTGCGGTCAGCTCGGCCGCTTCGTGCTCGTCCTCGACGATGGCCTCGCAGGCGGCGGCCACCCCCGGCGAATAGGCCAGTGCCAGGTCGCGCTGGTTCACCAGCGAGGTGGTGGGCGTGATCTTGATCTTGCCGGGACGCGGATGACGGTGGTACTCGAGCGCCGCCTGGCGCAGCTCATCAGGAATCTTGGACATGCAGGTGGGCCGAACCGGTCATTGGGAGAGTGCGTTCATGGTAGCACCGCGCACGCCGCCTGATTCAGGACGCAGGTCGGGATCGGCCGCAGACAAACCGGAAATTGTGCGAAGCGGGATGTCGGGTCCCGCTTCGCGGGTCCGACCTACGCCAGCAGCTCGCGCAACGGGTCCAGCAGCTCGCCGTAGTGCCCGGCCACGGCGCTGCCCTTGCGCAGCGGCTTGCGCACCTGGGTTGCACTCAAGGTGCGCACGACACCGCTGCCGCGTTCGGGATGCAGACAGGCGGGATCGAATGCGAGCCCGCAGAAGTCGAGTAGGCGGCGCACGGCGGTGTCCTTGTCCTCCACCAGTGCCTCGTAGCTGAAGTCCAGCACGCGCTGGGGAAACATGTCCAGCCCGTGGCGACAGGAGCGATCGAAGTCGCGCCAGTAGGCCGCAATGGACTCGAAATCGTTGGCAAAAAGCTGGTTGTTGGAGCTGAAACGGTTGCGCCAGCACGAGAAGCAGGTTTCCACCGGATCGCGGCGGCAGATCACGATCCGTGCATCGGGCAGCATGTTGATGGCGGCGGCTGCAAACAGCCAGTTGCCGGGGCGCTTGTCGGTGAGGACCGGCCGGGTCTCGATGCCCTGGCGGGCGCGCCGCAGATACTCGTTGCCAAGCTGCGCCCACTTCGCTGCCGATTCCTGCGGCAGACTGCCCGGGTACTCGCCGCCATGCCGGGCGCTGTATTCCTCCAGCAGCCCGGACAGTACGCCCAGCTCTCCACCAGCCACCACGTCCGGGTGCATGGCCAGGATCTGCTCGGTCAGCGAGGTGCCCGAGCGCGGCAGGCCGACAATGAAGATCACGCGGGGTTTCGTTGACGGTATCGAGGGCACGGACCATTCGGCAGCCAGGCTGGCGTCGACGCGGGCAGAGAATGCCCTGGCATCCCACGGCTTGCGCTGGTGCAGCAGTGCATTGGCCGTCTTCCAGGCCGCGAAGGCTTCCGGGTAGCGCTGCTGCTCGTGCAGTGCCTGGCCCAGGGCAAAGCCGAGCGCGATGCGGTCGCCCGGATCGGAGCTGTCGCCGGCCAGCAGTGCCTGCATCTGCACGATGTCATCGGCATCCAGCAGGCCGGACTTGAGTTGTGCCAGACCCATCCAGGCTTCGCCATCATGGGGGCGCTGCTCAATCAGGTTTCGATAGTGTTGTGCGGCCTCATCCACCTGGCCGGATACCGTCAGGGCGTAGGCCAGACTGAAGCGGGCCTGGCGCATTGCCGGGTCGGATTCCAGTGCCTTGTGCAATGGCGCGACGGCTTCGGCAATGCGGTCATGATCGATCAGTGCCTTGCCCAGGTTGTTCCACAGTGGCGCGGCCTGCGGCGCCAGCTGGCAGGCGCGGCGCAGCTCGGCAAGACCTGCGTCAACCTGCCCAAGCGCGAGATAGCTCAGGCCCAGACTGGAGGCGACCAAGGGACTGTCCGGTGCCGCCTTTTGTGCCTTTTGCAGGGTGGCGGCTGCCTGATCGTTGTGTCCGCTCAGGCGTTGCGCCATGCCGGTCAAGCGCAGCAGGTCGGCATCGTCGGATGAGCGGCGCAGCAGGCGCTCGAACCGGCGCCGGGCCGCATCCACCTGGCCGGTCTGCAGTTCCTGCACGGCGTGCAGGGCGCTGCTGCGCAGGCCACCATCCAGATTCGCAAACAGGGAAATTTCGGAACGGTCATTCATGTCTCGTCATCGGGCAAGTTGCGCGAGCGGTGTCGCGACGTGGTCGTTTGGGGTCTGGCTGCGGACTTGCGTGCCTGGCGTGCTTCGCGGTTGCCGGCCTGCTGCTCGCGTTCGGCGCGCAGCTTGGCATAGTTGCGCCAGCGTTCGGCTTCCAGGCCGCCAGACGCAATCGCGGCACGCACGGCGCAGCCGGGCTCGCTCGCATGGCCGCAGTCGTTGAAGCGGCAGCGTAGCGCCAACTCCTCGATGTCGGCAAAGCTGTCCAGGGTTTCCTCCCCGGTCAGCTTCAGTTCGCGCATGCCCGGCGTGTCGATCAGGCAGGCGCCACCCGGCAGTGGCAGCAGGGCGCGATGGGTGGTGGTATGTCGGCCACGCTGGTCGCGTGCGCGCACGGCGCCGGTGGCCATGCGGGTTTCACCCAACAGAGTGTTGGTCAAGGTCGACTTTCCGGCACCCGAAGAGCCGACCAGAGCCACGGTCATGCCCGGCTCAAGCCACCGGCTCAGTGGGCTGCAACATTCGGCTGATTTTGCATTGATGGCCAGCACCACTGTGCCGGTGGGCAGACGATCGCGCAGGCGCATCAGTCGCGCTGGGGCATCGTCCACCTTGTCAGCCTTGGTCAGCAGGACCAACGGCTGCACACCTGAGCCGACAATCAGGGTGAGATAGCGCTCGATGCGTTGCGGGTTGTAGTCGCCGTCCAGTCCGGTCAGCACCATCACCGCGTCGATGTTGCTGGCAATCGGTTGGCGCTTGTAGCGCTCGCCGGCGGCGGCGCGCACCAGCAGGCTGCGGCGCGGCACGATGGCGACAATCTCCGGCGGCTTGCCAGGCGCCAGCTGCACGAAGTCGCCGACGACGGGACGCTGTTCGGGCTCCAGGCCCGGGCGCAGGAACTCGCCGCACGGTTGCACGGAAAGCACTGCCGCGCCGTCGTGCACTTCGTACCCGGCCCGGTGCTGGGCCACGACCCGCGCCAGCGGCTGTCCGGGCAGCCCTCCCTGCCAGCCGATCGCGCGCAGGGCCGACAGCCTCGCGTGCTGATTCATTGTGGAGGCGGGCTCAAGTTCATTATCGTCATGTGGCGTTGATCGGCATCTCCGGCCCGATTCTACCGTCAACCAGCGCTTCGTATCCGGCCACTGATCGCCAGCAGCAATGCCAGCAGGCTCGCAGCTATCGGCCATGCCAGGTAGCGCAGTTCGGCCGCCGGAGAAACCACGAGCAAGGGCAGCGCCACCAGGGCGCCGCTGGCCACAAGCAGCATGGCCATGCGAGCATGCACCGCTCGCCGTTGCCGAATAGCCAGCACCAGGGCGGGCACAGCCAGGAGCAGCCAGGGCCAGGCTGCCAGGATCGGGCTGGTTCGCCACGCGTCCAGGCGCCGATACCAGAAACCTTGCCACGCATTGCGCTGCGCAGACACGGGCGGGTTGTGGTCGAATTGGGCCGGATGCGGAAAATAGATCAGCTCCCTGGGCCAGTGTTTCGAGTGGGTGCCGAACAGCGCCTTGGTCAGGCGCCAGCGATGCTGCGCGTAGGCTTTCGGGTAGCGCAGCACGGCTTGCCACCAGGCCACCAGAATTTCGCGCTTCAGTCGCGATTGCGCGGGTTTCAGGAAGGGCTGCAGAACGCCGGCGCGCGTGTTGCTGAACAACAGTGTGTTGGTCCAGGGGACATAAGCCGATGCCAGGTCTTCGGGTGTCATGCCGGGACCCACGGTATCAGCCGGAAGAAGCACGCGCTGTTCGGCCACGGACAGCGCTGCGAGATCCCACATTGCGGTGGCGGGCCAGACGGCGCGCTGTTCGGGTGCCGCGCGCCCCACCAGAATCACGATTGCAGCAATCAGCAGCAGACTCAGCGCGCTGGCGCCTGCTCTGGCTGCAAAGCGCCGCATGCCGGTCATTGTGCGCAAGGGCCAGCACAGCCAGACCAGTGGCAACAGAGCAGGCAGAGCGTTGTGGCGCATCGCTGCTGCCCACGTCAATGCTGCCAGTGCCACGAGCTGCCAGACGCGGAGCCGGCTGCGTTGGAAACACAAAATTGAACCGGTTGCCAGAACCAATGTCGCCAGCAAGGACGCATCGGTTCCCGCTTGTGCCATCACCACCCACACCGGCGGTGCGATCCCGACGGCCAGCACGCACGGGGCGCGCCACCCGAGCGATCCGCCCAACTCCCTGCAGATCAGGGCCAGACCGGTCCAGAACAGAACCAGATTGAACACGAAGACCGGTCCGGGCGAGTCGGCCACATGCACCAGTATTCGCCACAAATAGACAAAGGCCGGGCTGTGGATGGTGTCCAGGCGGCCGCCTCGCGCCTGCCACCACATGAAGGCTGCATCGTTCGACAGCATTCCAGGCCAGAACACGCTGACAGCGAACGCGGTGCCAAGCAGCGCCATGACAGCGCAGGCACAAAGCGGCAACCGGTACAGCCAGTGCGCTGCGTCAGTCCGCATCGGAAAACGGTTCGGGATTTGCTAGCATGCGCGCCATTGTGGCCTGATCGTGTACAGCATGGCGAATCCCGTTGTCCCCGGCGCGCACCTGTCGCGGGTGCGATATGAAATCCGCGGCGAGCTGGCGCGGCGCGCGCGCGAGCTGGAAGCGGGCGGTCGCGAGATCGTGCATCTCAACATCGGCAATCCCGGCCGCTTCGGCCTGCACGCGCCACCGGCAATCCGCACAGCGGTGGCCGAGGGGCTGGCGCGCAGCGATGCCTATTGCCAGGAACAGGGACTGGACGAGGCACGCGCGGCGGTGCTGGCACAGCAGACGGCGCGTGGTGCACGGGTGCCGGATATCGATCATGTCTTCATCGGCAACGGCGTCAGCGAACTGATTGACCTGGCCCTGCGCGCCCTGCTCGACCCGGGTGACGAGGTGCTGATTCCCAGTCCGGACTATCCGTTGTGGAGTGCGGCGACGATCCTCAATGGTGGCCACCCCTTGTATTACCCGTGTCCGGCGGAAAACGGACACCTGCCCGACCCTGCCGCGCTCGAGTCAATGATCACGCCGCGCACGCGGGCACTGGTCGTGATCAACCCCAACAACCCCACTGGCGCCGTCTATCCGCGCGAGCTGCTGCAACAACTGGTGGCGATTGCCGAACGTCACGGCCTGCTCTTGCTGAGCGACGAAATCTACGACCGGATCGTGTATGACGATGCCCGCTTCGAGCCGCTGGCGCCGCTGGCCGGCGACGTCCCCTGTCTCAGCTTCGGCGGCTTGAGCAAGGTGCACCGGGCCTGTGGCTACCGCGTCGGCTGGGTCAGCCTGTCCGGCGATTCGGCTGCCCTGGGCGGCTACCGCGACGCGCTGCAACTGCTGGCCGCGCTGCGCCTGTGCGCCAATGTGCCGGGGCAGTGGGCGGTCAAGCCGGCACTGCAAAGCGACGCCAGCATTGATGCGCTGGTGACCCCCGGCGGTCGGCTGCACCGGGCGCGCCAGGCCGTGCTCGACGGCGTGGCGGCCAGCGACTTTTTGCAACTGGTCAGGCCCATGGGTGCACTGTACGCCTTTCCCTCGGTGCGCGCGGATGTGCTGCCCGAGTTCGACGACGAGGCCTTTGCCCTGTACCTTCTGGAACAGGAATCGGTGTTGCTGGCACCGGGCTCCAGCTTCAACCACGGCGACCGGCGCCACCTGCGCCTGACCCTGTTGCCCGAGCCCGAACAGCTTGCTGAAGTGATGGCGCGGATGGAGCGGGCACTGCGCGCCATGGCTGCCAGCCAGTGCCGGCCTGCTGCCAGCGTGGCATGAGCACGGCGCAGCGACCGCGCTATCTGGCACTGGGCGACTCCTACACCATTGGCGAGGGCGTGGCCGTTGAGGCGCGCTGGCCAAACCGGCTGGCCCGGGCGCTGGCTGAGGACGGCATCGATCTGGCATCGCCCGAGATCATCGCCACCACCGGCTGGAGCACCGACGAGCTGAAGGCCGGCATTGCGCTAGCCGCACCGCAGCCTCCGTACGCATTGGTGAGCCTGCTGATCGGCGTCAACAACCAGTACCGCGGCCGTGACGCGGACAATTACGCGAAGGAATTCGCCGAGTTGCTGGCCTTCGCCATCGACATCAGCGACAGCCGGCCCGAACGCGTGCTGGTGGTGTCGATTCCCGACTGGGGCGTGACGGCATTTGCCGCCGGCCAGGATCGCGATCCGCAACGCATTGCACGCGAAATCGACATCTTCAATGCAATCGCCCGCGAACAGGCGCAAAGAGCCGGTTGCGCCTTCGTCGACATCACCGGCATCTCCCGCCGGTGCGGCGACGATCCGGCCATGCTGGCCGACGACGGCCTGCACCCCTCAGCCGATCAGTACGCGCGATGGTTGCCGCCGATCCTCGCTGCCGCCCGGCGCTGCATCGGCCACGCCTGAGAGCCTGCGCGAGCTTCAACTTTTCGTCATTCCGGGGCCTCCCGCAGGGTGGCATCCGGAATCCACCCGAGTGGACCCCGGATCGCCGCTGCGCGGCGTCCGGGGGGACGGGGTGTGTTGTCGTGCGGCGGCCGGGGTGACGGTATTCTTGTCGTTCGCGATGCCGCGCTACGCAAAATCAGCGGCGGCGCATGGTCTCGGGCAGCTCGAACTTGAAACCGGCGGGCGGGGTGTTGCCGGCCAGGTGCTGCACGAAATAGTCC
>CBFGSA010000102.1:0-10373 GCA_965651365.1 uncultured Rhodanobacteraceae bacterium
GGCTGCCAGTCGGGATCGGGATCTTCGTTGCGATCGTGGATTGCGTGATCGAAATTCAGGGTCTTCATGGCTGATTCCTCACATTGCCACTAACACAAAGCCCAGAAGCAGAGCACCCAGGGCAAAAATCACTCGCAAGGGCTCGTAGTTGCTCTGCAGTTCGGGATCGACGGGGCTTGCGTGTTTCATGGCGGTTTCCGGCATCGGGTTCGAGACCATTGAATCGCCGCCACACGGCACACGCGTGCCGCAAACAGGCGTTGCCGGGGCCAATTCGGGCATTTTGCGGGCGCAGGGCTTGCAAGCCGCGGGGCGGGAAGGCACGCTTGCCGGATGAATCCGTCCGGAGACCGGCATGGCCCGCAACATCGCCATCGTTGAAGATGAACCGCTGATTCGCGCCAACTACGTCGAGGCGCTGAACCGGCTGGGCTATGCGGCGCGCGGCTATGCCACGCGCGGCCAGGCCAGCGTGGCCTTCCAGCCCCAGTTGCCGGATCTGGTGATCATCGACGTGGGTCTGGGCGATGAGCCCGAGGGCGGCTTCGACCTGTGCCGCGAGCTGCGCGCCCGTTCGAAGACGCTGCCGATCATTTTTCTCACCGCACGCGATTCCGACTTCGACGTGATTTCCGGCCTGCGCCTGGGCGCCGACGACTATCTGGGCAAGAACACCAGCCTGCACCAGCTCGCCGCCCGCATCGCCGCCCTGTTCCGGCGCATCGACTCGCTGCGCGCGCCAGCCTCGCAGGAAACCGTGATCAGGCACGGCCCGCTGAAGCTGGAAACCGAGCGCATGCAGGTGAGCTGGAACAGCCAGCCGGTGCCGCTGACCGTGACCGAGTTCTGGATGGTGCATGCCCTGGTGCGCCACCCTGGCCACGTCAAGAGCCGAGAGCAGCTGATGAGCGCCGCCGAGCTGGTGGTTGACGAAACCACCATCACCTCGCACATCAAGCGCATGCGCAAGAAATTCATCGCCATCGATCCAAAGTTCGACGCCATCGACACCGTCCACGGCGCCGGCTACCGCTGGCAATAAGCCGGGAATCGGGAATGGGGAATCGAGAATCGTTAAAGGCGGGGAACGCTACGGAAATCCTGCGGTGATGATGGCAAGGCGCAACATCTTCGCGCGACCCAGCCTGGCGATGGCGCTCCGAGTTTCGCCTTCTGCGACTCCCGATTCCCCATTCCCGATTCCCGACCTTGCCGATTACCTGCTCTTCCGATTCCCCATTCCCCATTCCCGATTCCCGGCCCCACCGTGACCCTGCAACGCAAATTGCTGCTGGTCTCGCTGGCCACCCTGCTGTTGCCGGTAGCCGGCTGGCTGTACCTGCGGCAGATGGACACGGTGCTGCGCGAGTCGCAGCAGCGCGCCCTGGAAAGCTCGGCGGCGATGCTGGTGCGCACGGTCAATGCCTGGGTGCGGCTGCCGCGCGAGGACGCCTGGCATGTGCAGCATTCGGTGCTGCCACTGGTGGTCGACGGCTATGCCGAAGACTGGAACCGG
Source organism: uncultured Rhodanobacteraceae bacterium (assembly GCA_965651365.1). Lineage (GTDB taxonomy): Bacteria > Pseudomonadota > Gammaproteobacteria > Xanthomonadales > Rhodanobacteraceae > DASSBG01. Next base: position 1,517 of record CBFGSA010000102.1, read on the forward strand.
CTGGCGGCCTGGGCCGAACCGGCACCCGGCAACGGGCGGCTTCTGCTGGGCGAGCATGCCGGCGCGCTGTATCTGCTGCTGTCGGTCGCCGACACCACGGCCAACCGCCTGCGCATGAACGGCAGCATCGATCGCGCCGATCACGTCGAACTTTGGCTGGGTCTGAAGGGCGCGCGCTGCCACTACCGTCTGGCGGCGGCAGCGCCCGGCGTGATCCGCGCCGAACCGGAGAAACCGGCCGCTGCACAATGCCCGCGCCCGCTGGCCGTGCAGTGGCAGGAAGATGGCAGTGGCTACCGCATCGAGTTGCGCCTGCCGACAGGTGCCCGCCTCGGCTATCTGGGCGTGCGCGCCGTCGACGCCGCGACAAATTCCGGGTCCGGCGCGGACAACGCCCCGGTCACGATGCGACCCGTCCAGCGCTTCTCGCGCGAGCTGTCACAGCGCCTGGCTGCACTGCTGCCGGACTCCGGCCGGGTCCGCCTGGTGGATCGGCAGGGCTGGGTGGTGGCCAAGGCCGGGCGACTGCCCGATGGCGGCGACAACGCGCCGGGCTGGCTGTCGGCGGCGGTCTATCAAGGCTTCATCGCGCATGGCATGCACGGTTCGGCGGCGCTGGACCAGGTGTCGCCGCAACTCGCGGCACCGGAAGTCTGGCAGGCGCTGTCCGGCGTGCCCGCCACCAGTTGGCGGCACTCGGTGACACGCGCCCGCATCACCCTGACCGCGGTCGTGCCTCTGCCCGGACCAGGCGATCCGCGCGGCGCCGTGGTGCTGGAGCAGGCCACCCGTGCCATGCCCCTGTTGAACCATCGCGGCCTGCTGTGGCTGCTGCTGGGCAGCATCGCCCTGCTGTTGGTGGCCGGCGCCCTGCTGGCCGGGTTCGCGCTGCGCCTTGGCGCCCGTCTGCGGCGACTGCGCGATGCCGTGCGCGACGCCGCCAGTCGCCCTGCCGATCAAGTGAGCGCCGCGGTATTGCCCGATACCGCGCGGGACGACGAACTGGGTGATCTCGCGCGCAGCCACCAGGACCTGATGCAGGCCGTGGCAGGCTATACCGGCTACTTGCGCACCCTTGCCTCGAAGCTGTCACATGAGCTGAACACGCCAATTGCCATTGTCACCTCGTCGCTCGAAAACCTCGACCAGGCCGAGCTGCCTGTATCCCGGCAGGCTTATCTCAAGCGCGCCCGCGAGGGCAGCGAGCGCCTCAATGCGCTGGTCCGCGCCATGGGTGCGGCAAGCCGCATCGAACAGGCCATCGGCCAGAGTGAAGGTGAGGACTTCGATCTGCGTGTGCTGGTTGCCGGCTGCGCCGACGGCTACCGCCTGCTGGCTGGAGACCGCAATTTCGAGCTGGAGCTGCCGGTCGATCCACTGCATCTGCACGGCGCACCGGAGCTGATCGTGCAGGCGCTGGACAAGCTGTTCGACAACGCCCTTTCGTTCACGCCCGAGCAGGGCTGGATGCGCCTGTCGCTGCGCACGGACGCGGGTGCGGCTGTCATCGGCATGGCCAACCAGGGCCCGCCCCTGCCGGAACCGGCCCGCGGGCGGCTGTTCGACTCGCTGGTCAGCCTGCGCGAGCCCGGCGAGTCGCCGCGCAAGCCGCACCTGGGCCTGGGCCTGTACATCGTGCGCCTGATCGCTCGCCAGCACCGCGGCTCGATCAGCGCCGAGAACCTTGCCGACGGCCGGGGCGTGGTGTTTCGACTGCGCCTGGCCGGCATGCCGCGCCGCTCACTGGCCGCATCCGGCGAAGACAGCGCAAACGACGGGAACTGAGGTTTCAGGCGCAACTGCAGCCGATCCGATAAAATGGCCAGTCGCCCGCACCTGCGCCCACGATGAAAGCCCACCTGCACGAATACCTGGAAGTGACCAAGCCGCGTATCGTCGCGCTGCTGGTGTTCTGTGCCGTGATCGGCATGTTCCTGGCCGTGCCCGGGCTGCCGCCATGGCGCGCGCTGGTGTTCGGCACCCTGGGCATCTGGCTGGCCTCGGCCTCGGCGGCAGCCTACAACCACCTGATCGACCAGCGCATCGACAAACTGATGGCGCGTACCCGCAGCCGCCCGCTGGCCAAGGGCCTGCTGTCACCGCTGCAGGTATTCGTTTTTGCCACCGTGCTGGGCGTGGCCTCGATGCTGGTGCTGGCGCTGCTGGTCAATGTGCTGACGGCGCTGCTGACCTTTGCCGGCCTGATTGGCTATGCCCTGATCTACACCGCGTTTCTCAAGCGCAGCACGCCGCAGAATATCGTCATCGGCGGGATCGCCGGAGCCATTCCACCGGTGCTTGGCTGGACCGCCGCGACCGGGCAACTGCACGCCTACGCCTGGCTGCTTTGTCTGATCATCTTCGTGTGGACACCGCCGCATTTCTGGGCCCTGGCGATCTTCCGCCGCGACGATTACGCGCGCGCCGAGGTGCCGATGCTGCCGGTCACGCACGGCGTCGAATACACGCGCTGGCATGTCCTGTTCTACACCGTGCTGCTGGTGCTGGTGACCCTGCTGCCGTATCTCACCGGCATGAGCGGGCTGTTCTATCTGGGCGGTGCCGTGGTGCTTGGGGCCGGCTTTCTCTACTACGCCGTGCGCCTGCTCAAGCCGCCTGACGAGCGTTTCGCGATGCGTGTTTTCGGCTACTCCATCACCTACCTCATGGCCTTGTTTGCCTTCCTTCTGCTCGACCACTGGTTCGCCATGCCATTGATCCATCCGGGTGGCGTGTAGGCCCGAATCGTCCTGAAGCTATGCCGAAGACCCTGTTTAACTTGATCTGCCCAGTCCTTTTTTCGCTGGTTCCCGCTCTGCCGTCCGCCGCCACGGATGCCACGGCGACCAGCGACGGCAAGGCACAGAGTGATGTTGCCACCCGGCGCGCGCAACAGCGCGTCCAGTTTGCCGCCGCCCTTGCAGCGGCAAAACTCGGCGGTGACGGCTGGCGGCTACTGGCTCAGGGGCTCCAGGACTATCCGCTGTATCCGTACCTGGAAGCCGCGTCGATGCAGCACGATATCGGCACGCTCAAGCTGGATGCGCTGGAGAGCTATCTGAAACGCTTCCCTGGCCTGATTCCGGCCCGCGACCTGCGCCGCGACTTCCTGCACCAGCTGGCCGGACGCAAAGACTGGGCCAACTTCCGCAAGCTCTACCGGCCGGGCCTGGGCTACGCGCTGGCCTGCGACAATCTGCAAGCCCGGCTGGCCGCGGGCAGGAAGCTCGACTTCAACCGCGATCTTGCCAGCATCTGGCAGAAGACCGCGCTGCCCAGCGCCTGCGACCCGGTGCTGGACTGGGCCCACCGGCACGGCTTGCTGAGCAAAAAACGTCTGTGGCAGCGCATCGAACGCGCCGCACGCCATGGCGCGACAGGCACCATCAAGTCGCTGGCGTCGTGGTTGCCCAAGGGCGACGGCATCGTGGCACTGCGCCTGGCGCTGGCACGCGACAATCCGCGCAAGGCCGTGCATGAGGCGCATCAGTGGAAGGACTCCGTGCACACCCGCATGGCGGTGGAAATGGCGCTCAAGCGCCTGGCGATTGCCGATGACGAAGCCGCCGGCAAAGCCTGGCAGACCCTGCACTCGCGCTTTGCCTTCAGTGCGCAACAGCGGCATGCGGTCGAGTCCGACATCGCCCTGTTCAATGCCACCGATTTCGAGCCCGATTCGCTGAGCAAGCTGCTGGCCCTGCCGGCCGCGGCGCAGACCGATGCCACGCGTGCCTGGCGCGTGCGCGTGGCCCTGTCCACCGGCGACTGGAACAAGGTCAAGGCCGCGCTGGATGCGCTGACGCCCGAGCAGCAGCGCGATACCCAATGGCGCTACTGGCGCGCCCGCACGCTGGCCAAGCTGGGCCAAGCGGACAAGGCACAAGCGCTGTTTTCCAAACTGGCCCAGGGCGCCGACTACTACGGTTTTCTGGCCGCCGACTGGCTGAACCAGCCCTACGCCATCTGCCCCCTGCATCTGGCCGGCGATGCCGCCAGTGATCAAAGCCTGCTGCAACAGCCTGGTCTGGCGCGCGCGTTCGAATGGCAGGCGCTGAGCGTGTTGCCCCTGGCGCGGCGCGAATGGAACCAGGCCATGGGCAAGCTGGATCGTGACCAGCGCCGCCTGGCGGCCGATCTGGCACGGCGCCAGGGCTGGTACGACCGCGCCGTGTTTACCTTTTCCAGCGGGCCGGACCTGCGGCTGTATGCGCAACGCTTTCCGTTGGCCTATCGCGAAAAGGTGGTGCAGGCGGCACATCGCAATCGACTTGATCCGGCCTGGGCCTACGCCATCATCCGCGCCGAAAGCGCCTGGGTCGGTGATGCCCGTTCCGGCGCCAATGCCTGGGGCCTGATGCAGCTTCTGCCATCGACCGGCAAGCATGCCGCACGCGCGCTCGACCAGCCCTGGAACGGCACTGCCAGCCTGCTTGATGGTGACACCAACATCACCCTGGGCACCTGGTACCTGGGCGAAATGGCGGCGCGCTACGACGGCTCGCCATGGCTGGCCTCGGCCGCCTACAACGCCGGGCACAACAAGGTCGACGAATGGCTGGATGCGCGGCGACAGCTGCCACCGGACGTGTTCATCGACACCATGCCCTATCACGAGACCCGCGCCTACGTGCGCCGCGTGCTGGCCTTCAGCGTGCTCTACGACTGGCGCTTGAACCACAAGGTCGTGCCGCTGGCCGCGCGCATGCCGCGGACGAGCACCCGCTATCAGCCGCCCGACAGCCACAGTGCACGCAAAGCCGTGTCGTGCCCCACACAACCGTAGGTCGGGATCGGCCAGCGGCCGAACCAACGCCCTCGAGTCTGAGCGATCCCGGCGGCTGTACTTGCACCGCCCGCGAAGCGGCGCCAAACTTTGCTTTCGCATTGAAGAATCAAAGGCAGGAGACATGATGCGACACAAGAAAGTGTTGATTCTCGGCGGTACCGGCTATCTCGGTCACCGTCTGCTGCCGCGACTCAGCGAGGCCGGCTACCAGCCCACCGTGCTGACCCGCAACCGGGCCCGGCACCGCGAGCTGGACGTGATTCCGCTGGTGACCCTGCGCAACGCCGACATCCACGATCCGGAAACGCTGGAAAAGGAGCTGCAGGGCCAGCATGCCGTGCTCAACCTGGTCGGCATTCTCAACGAGAGCGGGGACGACACCTTCCAGAAGGTGCACGTCGAGCTGACCGAAAAGCTCATCGCCGCCTGCAGGAAGGCCGGCGTCAAGCGCCTGCTGCAGATGAGCGCGCTGAAGGCCGGCCAGGGCCTGTCCGGCTACCTCAAGTCGCGCGGCAGCGCCGAGCAGCGCATCAAGGCCTCGCAACTGGACTGGACGCTGCTGCAATCGTCGGTGATGTTCGGCGGTGGTGGCGGCCTCGTCGATCGCTTCGGTTCACTGCTGCGCTGGATGCCCGTGCTGCCCCTGCCGCGCCCCTCGGCACGCATGGCACCCGTGTGCGTGGATGACGTGGCCGAGGCGCTGGTGCGCTGTCTGGCCGATCACGCCACGATCGGCCAGACGCTGGAACTGTACGGACCGGAAACCCTGCACCTGATCGACATCGTGCGCATGATTGCCAGTGCCATGGGCAAGCGGCGCTGGGTGATCGGCATGCCCGATGGCCTGGGCAAACTGCAAGCCACCGTGGCCGGACTCATGCCGGGCAAGCCCTTCACACGCGACAACTTCCTCAGCCTGCGCACCGATTCGGTCGGCAGCAAGGACAGCCTGCGCAAGCTCGGCATCGAACCGCGCGATTTCTCGGCCGCGCTGCCGCAACTGCTGCATCCAGACAATCGTGCCGAACGCTACGATGTGATGCGCGAACGCCTGCGCGAAAAGCGCCAGAACGCAGCCCCGTAGGTCGGAATCGGCCAAAGGCCGAACCCGGCGTTCCACGTCATGCCGGGTCCGGCCGCGCCGGTCCCGACCTACCGGCGATGCGGTGCGCATGCCAGAATGCCGCCATGGACACCTATCTGGTCGGTGGCGCGGTGCGCGACAAATTGCTGGGCAAGTCCGCGATCGATCGTGACTTCGTGGTGGTCGGCGCCACGCCCGGGGAAATGCGGGCCGCCGGCTACAAGGCCGTGGGCAAGGACTTCCCGGTCTTCATCCATCCCGACAGCGGCGAGGAATACGCCCTGGCGCGCACCGAGCGCAAGACCGCTCCAGGCTACCGCGGCTTCGCCTTCCACGCCGAACCAACGGTGACGCTGGAGCAGGACCTCGCCCGCCGCGACCTGACCATCAACGCCATGGCCGAGGATGCGAAAGGCAGGCTCGTCGATCCCTTCGGCGGCCATGCCGATCTTGAAGCGCGCATCCTGCGCCACGTCTCACCGGCCTTTGTCGAAGACCCGGTGCGGGTGCTGCGCGTGGCCCGCTTCAGTGCGCGCCTGGCGCCGCTCGGCTTCACCATCGCCGAAGAAACCCTGGAGCTGATGCGGCAAATGGTCGCCAGCGGCGAAGTCGACCACCTGGTAGCCGAACGGGTCTGGGCCGAACTGGCCAGGGCCCTGGCCGCGCCGCAGCCGTCGGCCTTCGTGCAAAGCCTGCGCCAATGCGGCGCCCTGGCCCGCGTGCTGCCGGAAGTCGACGCCCTGTACGGTGTGCCCCAGGTCGAAAAATACCATCCGGAAATCGACTGCGGCCGCCATGTCGAACTGGTACTGGACATGGCCGCGAAACTTGCGCCCGGCAACGACGTGGTGGGGTTTTGTGCGCTGACCCATGACCTGGGCAAGGCACTGACACCCACCGACGAACTGCCCTCGCACCGCGGCCACGAACAGCGTGGCCTGAAACCTCTGGCGGCACTGGCCGAACGCCTGCGCGTGCCCACCGAACACCGCGCCCTGGCCGAAACCGTGTGCCGCGAGCACCTCAATGCGCATCGCGCGCTGGAACTGAAACCCGGCACCGTGCTGAAACTGCTGGAATCGATCGACGCCCTGCGCCGGCCGCAACGGCTGCAACCCTTCCTGCTCGCCTGCGAAGCCGACAAGCGCGGTCGCGACGGCCACGCCGACGACGCCTATCCGCCGGCCCGGTTCCTCACCGCCGCCCGCGAAGCCGCCGCCATCACCGCCCGGCCCTTCCTCGAAGCCGGCAGGCAGGGCCCCGAGATCGGCCAGGCCATGCGCCAGGCCCGCATCCGCGCCATCGCCGCCCTGCCACGCCCGCGCGCGTGACATCGCAGCACCGCAGGTCCGAACCCCGGCCAGCAAAACTCCCCGTCATCCGGGGCCGGCCGCAGAGCCTGCCCCGGACTCGATCCGGGGCCGGAACCCGGGACCCGCAAGCTCCGTCATCCTGGGGCCGACCGCAGGCCGGAACCCGGGACCCGCAAGCTCCGTCATCCTGGGGCCGACCGCCGGCCGGAACCCGGGATCCACAAGCTCCGTCATCCTGGGGCCGGCCGCAGGCCGGAACCCGGGATCCATTTTGATCTTGAGGTCACGCCAGATGCGTCAAGCCAACAGAGCACAATGGATCCCGGGTTCCTCGCTTCGCTCGGCCCCAGGATGACGGCGTCGCTCGCGCCTCGAACCGGCGGCTGCCGCTACACTGAGCGGCATGAACGCCGTCGAAATCGAAGCCGCCATCGCCGAGCTGGCCGAGCAGCCCTTCGACGCTGCCGAATTCCCGTTTGCGTTTCTGGAAGCCTTCGGCAACAAGGCCGTCACCATCAAGCGGCTGCGGGGCAGGAACAACAAGTCCGATGTGCCGGGCGGCGTCCTGCAGCGCAACAACATCCATCTGGCCACTTGTGAACCGGGTGAGGTGGAAACCACCTTCAACGCGCTGCGGGAAAGCCCGAAGACCACCGACCCGCGGGCGCGCATCCAGTTCGTGCTGGCCACCGACGGCCGGACGCTGGAAGCCGAGGACCGCGCCAGCGGCGAGTGCCTGTCGGCCGATTTCACCGCGCTCGCCGAGCACTTCGCGTTTTTCCTGCCGCTGGCCGGCATCTCCACCGTGCGCGAGATCAAGGAAAACCCGATCGACGTGCGCGCCACCGGCCGACTCAACAAGCTCTACGTGGAGCTGCTCAAGCACAACAAGGACTGGGCCGGCGACGCACGCCGCGCGGACATGAACCACTTCATGGCGCGGCTGATCTTCTGCTTCTTTGCCGAGGACACCGACATCTTCGACGGCGAGGGCCTGTTCACGCGCACCGTCGACCAGATGAGCGAGCGCGACGGCGCCAACCTCAACGAGGTGATGTCCACGCTGTTCCAGGCCATGGACATCCAGCGCGAAGATCGCGAGGCCAGCGATCTGCCCGGCTGGGCCAAACCCTTCCCCTACGTCAACGGCAGCCTGTTCTCGGGCTCCACTGAAGTGCCACGCTTCACCAAGACCGCGCGCAGCTATCTGATCCGCGCCGGCGAACTGGACTGGAAGGCCATCAACCCGGACATCTTCGGCTCCATGATCCAGGCCGTGGCCGACGATGCCGAACGCGGCGAGCTGGGCATGCACTACACCAGCGTGCCCAACATTCTCAAGGTGCTGAACCCGCTGTTTCTGGATGACCTCAAGCAGCAACTGGAGGATGCCGGCGACAATGCCCGCAAGCTGCTGAACCTGCGCCGCCGCATGGCGCGCATCCGCGTGTTCGACCCGGCCTGCGGCAGCGGCAACTTCCTGGTCATCGCCTACAAGGAAATGCGCGCCATCGAGGCCGTCATCAACCAGCGCCGCGGCGAAGCCCACCTGAAATCGGACATTCCGCTGACCAACTTCCGCGGCATCGAACTGCGCGGCTTTGCCGCCGAAGTGGCGCGCCTGGCGCTGGTGATCGCCGAATACCAGTGCAACGTCAAATACCGCGGCCAGAA
>CBFGSA010000103.1:0-10348 GCA_965651365.1 uncultured Rhodanobacteraceae bacterium
CCTTTCCCCTTCGTCATCCTGGGGCCGAGCGCAGCGAGGAACCCGGGATCCACTTTTTGCGGGGAAGCCCGAGGGGGCGAGTGGACCCCGGATCGTCGCTTCACTCCGTCCGGGGTGACGGGCCCGAACCTGCGGGTTGCTCGCTGTCGCAGAGTGCTACACTTGGCGATCGAATTTTTCACGGACCATTTGATGGCTACCAAGCTGCAAGTTCCTTCCGCGTTCGATGAAGCTCCCAATGATGAGCGCATTGCCTTTGTCGCCAGTTTGTGGGACAGGATCGCCAGGGATCCGAGCCAAGTAGAAATTCCCGTTGCTCATCAGCGGATTCTCGATGAACGATTGCGTGCTTATCAGGACAATCCCGAAGCGGGTGTGCCGTGGCATGAAGTGCGTGATCAACTGCTGGGCAGACTTCGCCAGTCTTGATCAGCGTTCATGTCCAGCCGCAGGCCTCGATTGAGGCCGCAGATGCGTCTGTGTGGTATGAAGCGCAACGCCCGGGATTGGGTACTGAATTCGTTTTGGAACTCGATGCGGCCATGGAGAAAGCCGCTGAGATGCCAACGGCCTTCGCAGTCCAGTATCGTGATGCGCGCCGGATCTTGCTGCGACGTTTCCCCTATGCCGTGTACTTCACTTGTGAAGATGACAAGCTGGAGGTATTCGCGATATTGCATCAGCGCGGCAACCCTGAAACGTGGCAACAGCGGATGGGCCAGTAGCCTGGGTCCTGGGCGGCATTATTCATCAGCGTCCGTCGCGATCTGGCTCAAGAGCGTGCCCCGGATCGTCGCTGCACTCCGTCCGGGGTGACGGAAACCTGCGAGTTGCCGTCAGTTTGCGCGTTCCGCGGTGTAGCGGGTGAGCTGGCGGAGAAGATCGGCCTGGCTGCCGAGGTCGGCTATTGCAGCAAGTGCCTGCTCGACATGGGCAGCCAGGTGTTGTCTTGATGCGTCCATGCCCAGGATCGAGGGGAAGGTGGGTTTGGCGTGGCGGGCGTCCTTGCCGGCGGTTTTGCCCAGGGTGGCGCTGTCGCTTTCCACATCGAGAATGTCGTCGCGGACCTGGAATGCCAGGCCCAGATGGGTTGCGCAATCGTCCAGGGCGTCGAGTATGCCGTCGTCGTGGCCGCCGCCGGCCAGCGCGCCCAAGCTGACCGAAGCGCGGATCAGGGCGCCGGTCTTGAGCTGGTGCATGTGCTCCAGCGCGGCGAGGTCGAGATTTTGCCCTACGGCGTCCAGGTCCAGTGCCTGGCCGCCGGCCATGCCGATTGAACCGCAAGCGGCGCCGAGGCAGCGCAGCATCGCGACCTTGGTTGCCGAATCGGTCGCGGGACTGTCGGCCAGGATCTCGAATGCCAGCGCCTGCAGCGCATCGCCGGCCAGGATCGCGGTGGCCTCGCCGAAGGCCACATGGCAGGTCGGCTGGCCGCGGCGCAGTTTGTCGTCGTCCATCGCCGGCAGGTCGTCGTGCACCAGCGAGTAGGCGTGGATCAGTTCCACCGCGCAGGCGGGTGTGTCCAGCAGCGTGCCGGTTTCACCGAAAACCTGGCCGCCGGCGTACACCAGCAGTGGCCGCAGGCGTTTGCCGCCGCCGAGCACGGCATGCCGCATGGCCTGGTGCAGGCTGGCGGGCGCCGCATCGGCGCGCGGCAGCACGCGCTCGAGCGCGGCTTCGGCCCGGGCGGTCAGGTGTTCGACGTTCATGCTGTCAATCGGGCGCTTCGTCGAAGGGCTCGGCGCTGTCGGGGTCTTCCGGATCCATCAGCAGCTTGACCCGCAGCTCGGCCTGCTCCAGCGCGCTCTGGCAGTCGCGGAACAGGGCCACGCCGCGTTCGAAGGATTTCAGCGACTCGTCCAGGCTGAGCTCGCCTTCTTCAAGATGAGCGACCAGGGTCTCAAGCTCATCCAGCGATTTCTCGAAATGCGCGATCTGGTTCTGCTCTTTTGCGGGCTTGGCCATGGCGGGCATGTGGCGTGGGAATCTGGTTACACATGATAACGCCATTCCGGCCGCACTCCGAGTGCTTCGAAGCATTTTGTGCCGGTTTCGGTGAGGCACAGGTCGGCGACTGCCAGCAGCTCCTCGCCGTGGTACAGCAGCGGGCAGAAGGGCCGCAGCCAGGGTGGCAGGCCGTGCTGCTGAAAGATGTAGCGCAGCTCGCGACCACAGCGATCGCCAGCCGGATGCAGATATTCTCCACCGCGGCGCAAGCGTACGGTGAAGTGTGGTGGCGGCTTGTCCGCCGGCGCCCGACTGGGCACGAGAGCAAGCGTGCCCAAAGGCAGCCGCATGGCCCGTCCATCCCAGGCCTGCTGCCAGTGTGCCGGCATTTCGGGTAGCGGCGCCATTGCATGCATGTGGCCACGCCACACCCGTACATCCACGCCGGGCCAGTGCAACAGCGGTACACGGTCCTCACTGGCGGTCGCGGCCTGTCGTTCAAGTTCGTGGCGCTGGGCACTGGTGGGCGCGGGCAAACCCTTGCGGTGCAGCCAGCGTTCCAGCAGCAGTCCGCGCAATGCGGCGGGCAGATCCAGCCACGCCGCCGCGTCCAGGCTGTCATCCGTGCCGATCAGTGGCCCCAGGCTGTCCAGTTGTTGATCCAGAAAGTTGCGGGTCTCGGCGCAGTGCTGCGCGCTTTGCAAAATGGATGCGTCGGCCTGGGGCAGGTGGCCGCGGATTTGGGGCAGGATCTGCCGGCGCAGCCAGCTTCGGGTCATGCCAGGGTCTGCATTGGCGGGGTCGGCGACAGGGACGATGCTCTGCCGTTCCAGCCAGTCGGCGATGGCTGCATGGGGCACATCCAGCCAGGGACGCCACAGCCAGCCCAAGCCGAACGGGCGTCGTGCCTGCATGCCGGCCAGGCCGTGCGGGCCGGCCCCACGCAGCAATTTGAGCAGGACGGTTTCGACCTGATCGTCGCGGTGGTGTGCCAGCAGCAGCGCCTCGCCATCGCGCAGGTGTTGCTGCAAGGCGGCAAGACGGGCCTCGCGGGCAGCCGCTTCCGGACCCTGGCCGCTGGCAGCCACCACGACCTTCAGCACATCCAGGTCGATCTGGCGCTCGGTGCAGAACTGGCGGCATCGGCTTGCCCATTCGCCGGAGCAGGGATTGAGGCCGTGGTCGACATGCACGGCCCGCAGGCCTCGCTCGCGCGCTTCGGGCAGTTGCGCCAGCACATCGAGCAGGGCGCTGGAATCGCCGCCACCGCTGACGGCCACGCACAAGCTGCCGCCGGGCAGCGTGGCCAGTGCCCGGCGTGTGAGATGCAACAGGTCGGGTTTGCTTGGGCTCATGGCGGGTCGTTGCGTGCGGCACGCGGCGATCGGCAACGGGCCAGGTGGAAGCTTTCAGGCACCGGATCCTCGCCGCCCGTGCACAGCGGCTGGCAGCGGGCAATTCGCCACACCGTCAGAATGCAACCGCGCAGCGAGCCGTGTCGAGCGATCGCCTGGCGCGCATAGTCCGAACAGCTTGGGTGGAAGCGGCAGCGCGAACCCAGCAGGGGACTGATCCAGCGCTTGTACTGCGCCAGCAGAAACAGCAGCAGGCGGCTCATGTTTGCGTCCCGGTTCTCATATTGCGGTGAAGCGGCCTCATGCGCTGCAAATTGGCTTGATGTCACTGTACAATGGCGGGCTTCGAATGTGCGCGCTTGCGTACTTGAATCGCCGCCGAAACTGCACTATAACGCGCGGCTGCCGCTTCATTTACGGTGACAACTCAATGGCAACAACCAAATCCGGCTCCAGCAAGGCCAAGGGCAAGAAGAAGACCGCGACCAGGAAGGCTGCAACCAAGAAGGCCGTGAAGAAGACGGCCGCGGCCAAGAAGGCCGTGAAGAAGGCGGCTGCACGCAAGCCGGCGACGAAGAAGACTGCCGCAAGCAAGGCCGGCGCCAGAAAGGCTTCCGCAAAAAAGGCTGCCACCAAGAAGGCTGCGGCCAAAAAGCCCGCGGCCAAAAAGGCGCCAGCGAAGAAAGCCGGCGCCAGGAAAACCGTCACGAAGAAGCCTGCCGCCCGCAAGCCCGCTGCAAGCCGTGGCAAGGGCAAGGCAGCAGTGCTCAGCAAACCGGCTGAAACCAGTATCACACGCGAAGGCGGCCGCTATGCCTTGCCGTCCACGATCGTGGTTGATCTGCCGAAGAACTATCGCCCAAAGGCCCGCGAAGAATATATGGGGCCGAAGCAGTTGGCCTACTTCCGGGCCAAGTTGCGCGACTGGCGCGACCAGTTGGTCGAGGAGTCGCGGCAGACCATGGACAACCTGCGCGATGAAGTCCGTGATGTCGGTGACGAAGCCGAGCGCGCCACGCGCGAAACCGAGAATTCGCTGGAACTGCGCACCCGCGACCGCTATCGCAAGCTGATCGCCAAGATCGACAAGGCGCTGCGCCGCATCGAGGATGGCAGCTATGGCTACTGTGAGGAGACCGACGAGGAAATCGGCATCGACCGTCTCGACGCGCGTCCTATCGCCACGCTGTCATTGGATGCCCAGGAGCGCCGCGAGCATCTGCGCAAGCAGATGGGTGACTGACAAGAGCCGGGAATCGGGAATCGGGAATCGGGAATCGGAAAAGCGCGCGGAACTTGTAGGGTGCTGCTGAGCGCAGCGAAGCGCACCGCGTCGCGGAGTCTGTTTGGTGCGCTTCACTTCGTTCAGCAGCACCCTACGTGGGCATTTTCCGCTCACCGCACCCAGGCACGCTACATCGGTCGCCGGTCGCGGGGCAGATGGTGGACCAGGAACTCCATCTGGTCGGCCAGGATATTGCGATTGGACAGGATCAGGTGTTCCACCCAGCTCGGGCGGAAGGGCACGGCCAGCAGCGGCATGCCGGCCTGTTGCGGCGTGCGGTTGCTTTTGCGCAGGTTGCAGGCAATGCAGGCACTGACCACGTTTTCCCACTCGTCCTTGCCCTGGCGTGACAGTGGCATGACATGGTCACGGGTCAGTTCGCTGCGCTGGCACTGGTTGCCGCAATACAGGCACAGGTACCGGTCGCGGGCGAACAGCGCGTTGTTGCTCAGCGCCGGCGCCGGGTCGACTGCACTGGCATGGCAGCGCCCGGTGCTGGCGATGATCGGGTGCAGGTCGATGGTGCTCTGGCGCTGGTCGCTGCGGCTGTGGCCGCCGTGCACCGTCAGACACGGATCACCCAGAGTCCAGGCCACCGCTTCGCGCACGTACAGGCAAACCGCGTCCTGCCAGCTTATCCAGTCCAGAATGCGCCCGGTGACGTCCAGCGACAGCACGCGTGTGGTGTGCAGGCTGGCAGCGGCGCTGATGGCGGCCTCCAGCTCGGCGCTGTGGAATGCGGTTTGTGCTTGTGCATTCATCCTGAGCCGAGCATAAACCACTTTTTCGTGTGGTGGTAGCGTTGGCCGATATTCAAAGACTGTGTGGCTTGTTTCGTCGTTCCGGACGAAACGAAGTGGAGATCCGGACGCCGAGGCAGGAATGCCGGAGGCGAACATCGGCGCAGCCGATGGCCCGAAGGGTGAGCGCCAAGGATGGCGCGAATACATCCATTCGCTTGCGGGAAAGCCTGAGGCGCCGAGTAGGCCCCGGATCGTCGCTGCGCTCCGTCCGGGGTGACAGGTTCCAGCCGGGCGCATCTGTCGGCATCGTCTGTGGCTACAGGCGTCCGTGTTCCAGCGGCCGCTCGCGGTGCATCAGTGCCCATTCGGCATGTTCGGCCAGCGCGGCTTCGCCCAGTGCGCGCAGAATCTCCAGCCTGCCGCGCAGCTCGGTTTCGGCGTCCAGCGCACGCCGGGCACTGGCAAAGAGCTGGCGCATGAACCGGTATTGTTTGATCAGTTCGCGGTCGGCCTTGCGGTAGGTGTAGGACTCGCGGGCGGCCGCAACCAGTGCCAGCAAGCCCATGCAGGCGACCAGTACGGTTGCTGCGTCCGGTGCCAGCCAGTGGTGAAAAGCAGCCAGTACCAGACCAAGACCGAGGCCGATCCACAGGCACAGGTTGCCGATCCGGTTTGCTGCGGCGGCAATGCGCGTTCGTTCGGCGCATTTGCGGGCGTAGTAGGCCAGTTGGCCTCCGGCGTCCGGGCGGCCGATCCACAGCTCAATCACCCGGTCGATTTCTGCCTGCCCAGCCGGGTGGCCCTGATGTCGTTGCAGCCCGGCCACGCGCATCACGTTGCGAATCCAGCCCAGCTCGACATCCTGCTTCTGCATGAAGTTATCGTGCGCAAATGCCACGGACTGGTCACTGGCAACCCCAGCCATGAGCCAGAAGCGCTGTACCCGCAGGCCTTCGGCCAGGGCCCGATAGTCGATGTACTTGCGGTGCCAGGCGCGCTTGCCGGCGAGCCGGTCGAGAGCGAAACCGGCAGCAAAGAAGACGATGAATACGTAAATCATCGGACCGATGTCGAAAAAATCGCCCGGCAGGTCGGAATAGGCAATGAAGGCCAGTCCGGCCAATACGGCAAGCACGTGGATGCCGCGCATTGCCAGCAGCACCCGGCGCTGAAAGTGGAGGGCCAGCCAGTCGCTGGCGTCAAACAGGCTGGCGGTCATGCCGAGGCCATTCTTCTGCTCAGCCGCGACAGGCCGTTCTTCCGCTCCGGCCGCTCGCCGGACGATTGGCTCGCGATAGCGACTGATGTCGTCGTTGAATTCACTCATGCGACGAAACATCAGCAGGAATTCGTCCGGTATGTCCGGGTGGATGCACCGGCCATCCTGCTGGCAGATCCACTGCAGAGCGCATGGCTGGAGCGGTGCCTCGGGTGGTGTGATGCTGCCGTCGGCATTCTGGCGCGAGCACGCCACGTGGCAGGCCAGGGATTCGTCGCCCCGGTCGAACAGCGGGCGGCTGCCGCTTCGCCGCTCGATGCTGCCGGGCAGGATGCCTTCGAGATGGTAGCGGACAATTTGTGCAGTGCCACCGGTGAGATCCGATTCGCGCCCGTCCCAGATCGCGAGCAGCACATGGCAGTGGCTGGCAATGAACACCCCGGCTTCGGCATATTGCGCATCGCGTTGCGTGCCGGGTACGCGGATGCCCTCGAACGAGTTGTGCGGCAACAGGGGAATCTGCAGGGTTTCGCAGCGATCAATCAGGGCCGTGAAAGCCTGCTTGCTGGCAGGATTGGCGAAGTCCTCGGCGTACTGTTCCGGTGGCAGTGGCAATACGGCGGTGACGCGGGCTCCGCAGGCCAGGGCCTGTTCGGCGGCAAGGCAGTCTCCGCCCTCGGCCAGGGCCGACAGCAGCACCAGTGGCAGGTTGGGAAAGCGCTGCTGCAATTCCCTGAAAATTGCAGCAAGCGCCTTGCGCAGGCCATCAAGCTCCGCCGTCACCAGATTGCGGTGGCTGGTGACGCCAATGATCAGTGGCGTATTGCTTTTCATGCCTGCACCGCCACCTGTCGTGGCGGTTTGCTGTCGTGTGGCCACCATAGCCTGTTGCAGGCGTCGCTCAGATGGGGTGGTTGCGAATCACGGGGCCTTCGCCAAGAGGCGCCATCATCGCAACCGGCGGCAGAGGCGCTTGTGGCTGACCCCGGTCCATCTTCAAGTTGATCTGCAGCTGGCAGTCCGGAAAATACTGCTGGGGTTCGGAGCTGTAGAGCTTCCTGCCCACTTGCACGCTCACCACATAGCTGCGGTCGACATCGTCGTCGGTGTCGCGGTTTTCGATGTCGAGCGTGGCCGTGTGGCCGGCGGCGTCAATCTGCGGCTCCGGGTCGCCGTCACGTTTGGGTTTGAACTCGCATTTGACGATCCGTGCATCATCCCTGTTTTCGAGCGACCACACGATCTTGTGTTGCCCCAGTGACAGATCGATCCGGGTTGGAATGACGAGTACCTTCCGCCGCGCGCTTGGGTCGACCAGGATGCGTGCGTGGTGTTCTTGCTGACGTTCGGTCTTGCTGTTCATTCAATTCTCCTTTTTATTGAGGGTTTCAGAGGGTCTGGCGTGGCCGGGGTTGGTGATTCAAGCCCGAGTTTCGACGCCACGCCGTGACGAGCTGTCCGCATGAGGAAATCCGGGTTCCGGTACCCCATGGCATGCAGTCTGGCCGTGACCTGATCGGCAGCGCCGTTCTCACCCCGCATCGAGAGAATGCGGGCCCAGAGAGCGAGGATGTCCGGATTGTTGCTGGATCTGGCCAGCGGTTCGACCAGACTGCGGGCCTCGGTCAGGCCTTGCGAGGCCGACTGTGGCGAGTCCGAGGCGCCCGGATCGGGTGCCCGCTCCAGCAGCGTCTGGGCCAGAAGCAGCGTGGCCTTGATGTCCGCGCTGTTGTCGCCAAGCAGCTCGCGCGCCATCGCTTCTGCGGTGGTGGTGAATCGCATGGCCTGATCGCGATGACCCTGCGCAATTTCAAGTCGGGCGCTTTCCAGCAGTGCCCTGGTCAGATCCTCGCGAAAGACCACGTTGTCCGGGTATCGGGTGGCCAGATCGGTCAGCAGACCGCGGGCCTTGTCAAGATGACTTGCTGCTTGCGGCAAGTTTCCCTGAATCCGCAGTGCCTGGCCGAGCAGCATGGTGTAAATGGCATACATGTCGACGTTGGTCATGTTGTCCGGGTCAAAGGCGACGATTTCGCCTCCGGCCCTGGCCGCCTGCCGGTACTCGGTCTCGGCGGTATCGAGGTCGCCGGTTCCCAGCAGTGCATTGCCGAGCATCGCCCGGGTCAGTGCCAGATCCCATTGCCATTGCCGCTTGCCCGGGTCGCGATTGGCCAGGTGCAACTTGATGTCGAGGTCGACCTGATAGTAGGCGACGCTGCTGGCCAACTGCCCGCGTTGCCAGACCAGCTTGCCAAGATTGTTGTAGGCAAACCCGAGTTCGCTGTACCAGACATTGTTGTCCGGATAGCGCTCATGCAATTGCCTGTAGGTTTCGAGTACCGCACGGTATTCCGGTTCGGCTCCCACCAGATCTCCGCGGCGTTCCAGGATACGGCCGATATTGGTCTGGGTTTGCGCCAGCTTGGAGGCCGTTTCACTGCGTGCATCGGCATATTCTCCGGCGTGCTTGAGCAGCGCGGACGCCTTGCGAAAAGGCGTCAGTGCCTGATCGAGTTCGCCCTGGTACCAGAACGTCTTGCCAATCCACAACAGGTTTTCGGCCTCGTCGGCCATGCGCCCAGGCTGGGCCGGCTGCTGCGCGAGCAGGGCGGCCGTGATCTGTTCCGCCGCATTGAATGATTCCAGAGCCTGCCCCAGGTGGCCCTGGTTCACGCGCACGCTGCCGATCCTTTGCAGCGCGGCGGCTCGCCCGGCCAGCACGGATTCGTTGACATCGCGGCTGGGCAGGGATTTGTAATAGGCCATGGCGCGGTTGTTGACCGCCTGCAGCGTATCGAGCCGGTTGGTGTCCTGCAGCTTGCTGCCAAGGTCGTTGAGCATGAAGCTGACCAGACCCTCGGCCTGGGACTGCTGGATCTGGGCGCTGTCGCGCGCCATCAGAGCCACAATGGCCAGGGTGGTGGTGACCAGCATCGTCAGCACAGCCAGAGCGGTGATCAGACTCAGGCGGCGCACACGGCGCTGGTGTTCGCGCATGCGCAGCTCGTCCAATCCGAGCCCGAGCATGCCGCTGACGAGTTTCAGAAGAGCCAGGCGCTTGCCATCGCCGCCAGGCCGCAGGTCGGCTGCGATCGGCTCGCCGTGGCTTGTGGCGGCGCAAGGCCCAATGGGTGAGGAATGATGCAGGGCAGGGACAAAACACTCTGTGTCGTTGCCGGACTGCGCATTGGCCGTGCCGGGTTCACCGTCTACAATCAGGCAGAACACGCGATCACTGCGCCCCAGACGCTGAAATGCGCGGATTTCTTCGTTGACCCAGCGCGAGCGGGCCGCAGCCGGCGAGCAGATCACCACCAGACAGGCCGATTGCTCCAGCGCCTGGTGCACCTGCTGGTTGAGGTTGGCGGAACTGGCCAGCTCGTCGCGGTCGCGGAACACCGGCGCCAGCGAGCCGGGAACGACGCCGACATCGGTTTGCTTGCCGATCAGGTGCCGCGGCGGTCGCCAGGTCTCCAGTGCCTTGTGCAGCCAGCGCGCCCTGGCCTCGTCTTCATGACTGTAGCTGATGAAGGCGCGGTAGCGGAATGATTCGGGTGCATCGACCCGGGCAACTCCGCCCTCGGGCAAAGCCCGCCAAGCCTCGATTCGGTCCTGCGTGGATACCACCATGCTTTCGACCTCACCGCACTCAGGGGCGCGGTTGAGACCATTATGCGCTCAGCGGGCCGACTGCAACAGCTTTTCACGGTTACATCTTCCAGCGCCACTCCAGGTAGTAGTAGCGGCCCAGCGGGCTGTACAAGCCACTGAAGTAGCCGCGATTCTCGTCAGCCAGGGG
>CBFGSA010000104.1:0-10330 GCA_965651365.1 uncultured Rhodanobacteraceae bacterium
AGCCGCACCACCGCTGAGGCCCAGGCCGACGGCCAAGGCTACGGCGAGGGCGTTGCGGCGGATGACCGCCGTGCCGTTCTTCGTAGGTTTGTTTATCACAATGATCTCCTCGGATCTCTTCTTAAGAAGGGCCTTCAAGCGGCCTCGGTACAACTTTGCAGCGACCTGGCACAGCCGGCCACCTGATACACAAAACGCCCCGATTCGACATCGAAATCAGGTCTGTACCAGCCCCGATCGACGCTGCACGAGTCGCTCCTGCGGTTTTCTACACGCTGCCAAGCGATCATGTTCATGGCGCATGAGCAGCACTGGACGCCAAAAGTAACGCCGCGACTAACAATCTGTCAACACTTTCTTAGCGGATGATGGGTGTTGGAGCGGGCCGTCATTTCATGAAATTTTTACGCACTGCGTCACAAATTCATGGCACTGTCCGGAAAACCCCATGGGCAGGGAAAATTCCCCGGATGCCCGTTGTTGCAACGCAGCATCGTGCGTGCCGGAAGACGCCGGATGGCGTTTGCACCTCGGGGCTGAATCCGCGACCGGGCGTGGCGCGAAAGCATGTTTCATGCGTCGAGCAGCGCAATATCGGCAATCGCCATGAACAGGCCGTGCAGTTCTGCCAGCAAGGCCAGACGATTGCGTTGCAAGTCCGGATTGTCGGCCATGACCAGAACTTCTTCGAAGAATCGGTCCACGGGCTGCTGCAGCCCGGCCAGGCTTGTCAGGGCCGCGGTGTAGTTGCCCGCTGCGCACAGCTCCCGACTAGCCCGCCCGCAGTCGGCGATGGCACGGGCCAGGCAGGCTTCGGCATCACTTTCAAACAGCGCCGGATCTGCTTGGCGGCCGGCGGCAAGCGGCGTTTCCTGTTTGCGCAGAATGTTGCCAACGCGTTTGTTGGCCGCGGTCAGGCTGCGGGCTTCGGGCAGGCGGGCGAACTCGGCCACGGCGCGCAGACGGCGATCGAAGTCGGGCAGTGTGGCGGGCTGTACCGCGAGCACGGCCTCGAACAGGTTGCTGCCAAAGCCCTGCTCGGCGTAGTAGCCCCGCAGGCGGTCGATAATGAAGCCGTACAGCTCGTCGGCCAGCAGCGTGCGGCGGGCGGCCGCATCCAGTGCCGGCGGCTTGCCATCCTTGCCTTTTTTGACTCCGGTAGCGAGGGCCTGGTCGGAGATCAGGTCCAGCGCCTCGACCAGCGCAGCGCGCAGGTCGATTTCGATCTTGCCTTCGATCAGGGTCCGACCGAGGCCGAGCGCGGTGCGGCGCAAGGCGAACGGATCCTTGTTGCCGGACGGCTTCATGCCGACCGCGAAGATGCCAGCCAGGGTATCGAGGCGCTCGGCCACTGCCAACACGCGCCCGAGATCACCCTCGGCGATGCGGTCGCCCGACTGGCGCGGCATGTAGAACTCGTTGAGCGCCTTGGCCACCTCGAGTGGCTCACCCTGCTCGCGGGCGTAGTAATAGCCCATCACGCCCTGCAGCTCCGGGAATTCGCCCACCATGCGCGAAACCAGGTCGCACTTGCTCAAAGCGGCCGCATGGGTGGCCAGCCCGGCATCCACGCCAACCCGGTTGGCAATGACCCGCGCCAGCTCGGCCACGCGGGTGCATTTGTCCCAGACGCTGCCCAGCGCCTTCTGATAAGTCACCGACTTCAGCTGTTCCCGGGCGCCGGCCAGCGGGGTCTTGAGATCTTCCTCATAGAAGAAGCGGGCATCGGCGAAGCGCGGCCGGATGACGCGTTCGTAGCCCTGACGAATCTGCGCCGGATCTTTCGAGTTGATGTTGGCGATGCCGAAGAACCAGGGGCTGAGCGTGCCGCTGCCGCGATTGGCGGTGGCGATGAAGCGCTGGTCGACCTCCATCGTGGTCGTCAACGCAGGTTCCGGCAGTTCCAGAAATGCTTCGTCGAAGCGGCACAGGATCGGATGCGGCCATTCGGTGATGTTGACCAGTTCGTGCATCAGGTCGGCATCAAATTTTGGCGAAAGTTCAAGACCGCCTTGTTTGGCGATCGCGACGCACTGCTCACGAATAAGTGTCTCGCGCCGCTCCGAATCCACTTCCACCTGAGCAGCGCGCAATGACTCGATCCAGTTGTCCGCATCGGCCACATGGACTGGCTGTGGATGATGGAAGCGGTGCCCGCGCGTCTGACGCCCGGCCTTCAGCCCCATGATCCCGGCGTCGACCACCTGTTCACCGTGCAACACCACCAGCCAGTGCACCGGGCGCACGAAGCTGTAGTCGTGATCGCCCCAGCGCATTGGCCGCGGAATCGGCAGTTTGTGCACAGCAGCTTCGATGATGCCCGGAAGCAATTCGGCCAGCGATTTGCCAGCTTGCGTCGCACGGTAGACAAACCATTCGCCTTTGTCCGTCCTGTCCCGTCCAAGCGCCTCCGGCGCCACCCCGCACGAAGACGCGAAACCGGTCAGCGCACGGGTCGGCTTGCCTGACTCGTCCAGACCCGCATCGACCGAAGGGCCGCGGCGCTCGATCTGCTGATCGGGCTGCTCGCTGGCCACGGCAGGCACCCACGCGGCAAGGCGTCGCGGCGTGGAGAATCTGCGCGCCGCGGCGGTGTCGGCGGCAACGCCGGCATCGGCAAGCCCCTGGCAAATGCCTTCGGCAAATGCGGCCGACAACGGGTCCAGCGCCTTGGGCGGCAGTTCCTCGCAGCCGAGTTCGATCAGCAGGGATTTGCGTGCGCTCATCGCAGGCACTCCTGCTCCGCCACGCCCGTCGTCATTCCGGGGCCACGCACACGCGACGCGGGGAGCGGGCATGGATGCCCGCGTCTTGAGGAGCGGGGAAACCCGGGATCCTTCCTCACCGTCATCCTGGGGCCACGCGCAGCGTGGAACCCGGGATCCATTTTGATGCTTGAACCCGCCGCAAGACTTTTCCGGTCATTTGGAAACGCCAAAAATGGATCCCGGGTTCCGGCCTGCGGCCGGCCCCAGGATGACGGGGTTGAGGTGTCCTGCATTCCTGCAATTGCCCGGCCCCCGAATGACCGGGATGAGGTGTACCCCATCCCAGCCATGGGCCGCCCCCGAGATAACGGAACATGGAAACAGAGAGGACGGATCGTCAACAGGATTGGGCCAGCGGCGTTTGACGGACTCATGCCGGCACCCCACTTCCGGCTTCGTGGCGCAAGCCCGGAAAACCGAGCTTCTCGCGCTGCGTCACATAGGCCTCGGCGACGCTGCGCGACAGTGCGCGTACGCGCAGGATGTAACGCTGGCGCTCGGTGACGCCGATGGCACGGCGCGCATCCAGCAAATTGAACGTATGGCTGGCCTTCATGACCTGCTCGTAGGCTGGCAGTGGCAGACCCACGGCGACCAGATTTTCGGCTTCCGCCTCGCAGGTATCGAACCAGGCAAAGAGCTTTTCGACATTGGCATGCTCGAAGTTGTAGGTCGACTGCTCGACTTCGTTCTGGTGAAACACGTCGCCATAGCTGACCGTGCCGTGCGGCGCCTCGGCCCAGACCAGGTCGTAGACGCTGTCGACGTTTTGCAGGTACATGGCCAGACGCTCCAGGCCGTAGGTGATTTCACCCGTCACCGGCCGGCACTCAAGACCACCGGCCTGCTGAAAATAGGTGAACTGGGTGATTTCCATGCCATTGAGCCACACTTCCCAGCCCAGGCCCCAGGCACCCAGGGTTGGCGACTCCCAGTTGTCCTCGACCAGGCGCAGGTCGTGCACCAGCGGGTCGATGCCCAGGGCTTCGAGCGAGGCGAAGTAAAGATCCACGATGTTGTCGGGGTTGGGCTTCATCACCACCTGGTACTGGTAGTAATGCTGCAGGCGGTTCGGGTTGTCGCCATAGCGGCCGTCGGTGGGCCGGCGGCTGGGCTGCACATAGGCCGCGGCCCAGGGTTCTGGCCCCAGCGAGCGCAGAAAAGTGGCCGGATGGAAGGTGCCGGCGCCGACCTCGGTGTCCAGCGGCTGCAGCAGCACGCAGCCCTGCCCGCCCCAATATTCGTTCAGGGTCTGGATGATCTGCTGGAATGTGGGCACTGCCATGTGTGCGCGACCGGAAAACAAAGCGCGTTAGTATAGCCGCACTAGGCACCATAACCGTAGGAGCGGCCCATGGCCGCGATTTGGCAAACGCGCCTCCGCTGCGGCTCGGAAGCCGTCACTCATCACCGGAATCTCAATGGCCACAGCCCAATCCGCAACAAACACCCTGGGCCGCCGTGGCCGGCTGGAACTGGAAGAGGTTCTGGCGGCGCTGGTGGTGGATGGCTACGTGCAGGCAGATGCGGCAAGACAGGTGCGCATGGGTGCGCGGGCCGGGCGCAAGGCGCTGGAGCTGCATCCTCTGGTGGTGGTGGCCGACGCCAAGCTGGACAACCAGCACGACCCCGGCCGCCCGCTGAGCCTGGAAGTGCTGACCGAATGGCTGGCCGGAAAGGCCGGACTGCCCTACCTGAAGATCGACCCGATGAAGGTCGACGCCGCGGCCGTGACCCAGGTGGTCAGCCACGCCTACGCGCAAAGCCACCGCATCCTGCCAGTGGTGGTGGACGCGAACGGTGCCACCTTCGCCACCTGCGAGCCATTCGATCGTGCCTGGGCGGGCGACTTGTCGCAGATGCTGCGGCGCGAGATTCGCTGCGTGGTTTCCAGCCCGCTGGACATCAACCGCTACCTGGTCGAGTTCTATGGCGTGCAGCGCTCGATCCGCATGGCCCAGGACATCAAGCAGGAGGGCTACGACCCAAGCAAGATTCTCAATTTCGAACAACTGCTGGAGCTGGGCAAGGACGGCGAAATCGGCGCCGACGACCGGCATGTCGTGCATATCGTCGACTGGCTGCTGCAGTATGCCTTCGAGCAGCGCGCCTCGGACATCCACCTGGAGCCGCGCCGCGACATGGGCAGGATGCGCTTTCGCATTGACGGCGTGATGCACAAGGTGTTCGAGCTGCCACCGCCGGTGATGACGGCGGTGACCTCGCGCATCAAGATTCTGTCGCGTCTGGACGTGGCCGAGAAGCGCCGACCCCAGGACGGGCGCATCAAGACCCGCTCGGCCGGCGGGCGCGAGGTGGAACTGCGCATTTCCACCATGCCGACCGCCTTTGGCGAAAAAGTCGTCATGCGCATCTTTGACCCGGACGTGGTGGTCAAGGACTTCGCCCAGCTCGGCTTCAGTCAGGACGAAGCCGAGATCTGGCGCCACATGGTCGAGCGGCCCAACGGCATCGTGCTGGTCACCGGCCCGACCGGCTCCGGCAAGACCACCACCTTGTATTCGACGCTCAAGCACCTGGCACGGCCGGAAATAAATGTATGCACGGTCGAGGATCCGATCGAGATGGTCTCGTCCGAGCTCAACCAGCTGCAGGTGCAGCCGGCGATCGATCTCACCTTCGCCTCCGGCGTGCGCACCCTGCTGCGTCAGGATCCCGACATCATCATGGTTGGCGAGATCCGCGACCTGGAGACGGCACAGATGGCGGTGCAGGCTTCGCTGACCGGCCATCTGGTGCTTTCAACACTGCATACCAACGACGCGCCCAGCGCCCTGACCCGATTGCTGGATCTTGGTGTGCCACACTACCTGATCCAGTCCACCCTGTCCGGCGTGGTGGCTCAGCGCCTGGTTCGGACCCTGTGCCCGCATTGCAAGAATGCGGCGCACCAGGCAGGCGATGCCTGGCAAGTCCTGACCCACGGTTGGGACATACCCGTGCCCGAACCGGCGTTTGCTCCGACCGGCTGCCTGGAATGCCGTCAGACCGGTTTCCACGGCCGCACCGGCGTGTACGAGATGCTGCCGGTCAGCCGCCGCATTCGCAGCCTGATCGGCGCCGAACTTGATCTGTCGGAACTGAAGCAGGCGGCGCTGGACGAGGGCATGCGTCCCTTGCGCATATCGGCCGCTGACCACGTGGCGCGTGGCATCACGACCGTCGACGAAGTGTTGACGGTACTGCCGCCAGCCGACGACACCTGAGCACTTGTTGTCGGGTCCCGGCACCGCTACCCTCAGCAAACCACCACCGGGAGATTCGAGATGAGCTTCAACAAGGTACCGGCCGGCAATGGCTGGCAGTGGATCGCGCAGGCGCTCGATGTATTGAAAAAGCACCCCGTGCCGTTTCTCGTCATGGGACTGATCATGGGTGTCATCGGCATCATCCCGCTTCTTGGCGGCCTGGTGTTGCTGATCCTCGGGCCGGCCCTGATCGCCGGCACTTGCTACGCGGCGCAACAGGCTGACAGTGGCAAGGCCCCGGAAATCGGACATCTTTTCCGCGGCTTTCAGCAGGGTGACCGCATTGGACCGCTGATTGCGCTGTGCATACCGACCGTGGTCGGGCTGGTCATCATGGGCATTCTGGTCGGCATCTTCGCGGTTGGCACGCTGGTATCGGCCGGCTCGGGCTTGATGGAACAGGCGCAATCCAACCCCATGGTTGTGTTCGCGGCAATGGGGGCTTCCGCCCTGATCCTGGTTCCGCTGGTGATCATCATTGCGCTGGCAATCTACGCACTGACCTTCTTCGCTATTCCACGCACCTTGCTGGACCGCGCAGATGCCTTCGCCAACATGAAGGAGAGCTTTGCGGCCTGTCGCAGCAATTTCGGCGCTTTCATCATCGCGATCCTGATTCTGCTCGGCGGAATCATCGTCCTCAACATCATTTTCCACATCCTGCATCTGGGGCGAATTGGCGAAATCCTGGTTGCGACGGCACTGTACTCCGTGCTCGGCTCGACCTTGTATTTCGGCTTTCGCGAAGTGTTCGGCAGCGCTGCCGCCCCCGCAGCCGATACCGTGCCGCCACCGCCCGTGGCCCCGCCGCCGGCTCCGACTCAGCCGCCGGAAGCACCAACAGCCTGAGATTTCAACGCCCCCTGCGTTGGCGGCGTGCCAGCGCAGGGCGCATGAACAAGGCGGCCAGCAGGCCAAACACGAAACCACCGATGTGTGTCCACCACACCACGGCGCCGAACGTCGGCCCGACCCAGGTGAATAACAACTGCACCAGTACCCACACGCCGATCAGCAGCAGGGCCGGAATGCGCACGAATTCGAAATAGAAGCCCAGTGGCAGCACCACGCCAAGATCAGCCCGCGGGAACAGGGCCAGGTAGGCGCCCATCACCGCTGAAACGGCTCCGCTGCAGCCGACAATCGCAATGGTGGCCTGCGGCACGCTGAGCGCACCGATCAGGTTCGCTGCCGCGCCGCCGACCAGGAACAGGAGCAAATAGAACCTGCGCCCCAGCACCCGTTCCGTCGGCACGCCGAAGATCACCAGAAACAGCAGGTTCCCCACCAGATGCAGCCAGTTGGCATGCACGAACAGGGCGCTGAGCAGATGCGGGAGCTGTTCCACCGGCCAGTGACCGCCAATGAGCCGCAGCGGTACCAGCCCCCAACCGGCAATCAACTGTGCCCGCAGCGGCTGAGGGTGAACGCTCAACAGCACAAACCCGCTCACACACAGCGCCACCAGCAATGCCGTGATCCACGGAAAGCTCGAACGCCGACGCTGCTCCAACCGCACAAACATGGGCGAGCTCAGCCGCTCGTGTGCATCAGTGACCGCCCTGACGAGGTACGCGGAAGGTGTGGCCGTTATCCTCCAGCGTGATGCTGTCGGGATTGATGGCAATCAGCTTCTGGCCGCTGGTCAAGGTGTCACCCTCGACCTGGCGCAGGCCATTGAGGATGACGAAGCGGTCGGCTGGATCGTCGGTGTAGACGTGCATGCTGATGTCGAAATCGGGCAGGTCCTTGCGCTCGGCATAGGGCAGCTCCCAGTACATGGGGGGCGGCTTTGACTTCAACTGCCCCTGCGTCAGCTTTGGCGGCGGCGGTGGCGGGTGCGCCGCCGCTTGTGCCAGTTGTGCTTTCTGCCCGGGTTTTGGCTGCGCGGGCGCGGGCGCGGCATTGTTTACCGCGGCGTTTTGGGCTGGCGCTGGCACGCTCGCCCGGGAGGGTGCTTGCGCATCTGGCCGGGCCTTTTGCGCGAGCGCTTTCTTGTCCGGGTCGGATTTGTTCGAGGCACCGGGGACGGGCGCACCCTCGTGCGCGGACGGCGCGGGTCTCGCACCGGGGCTTTGCGGAGGCTGCTTTTTTGCAGCGAGCGTCTGCGTGCCTTTGTCAGGTACCGCGGCCTGTTGTGGCGTCGGGGCCGACGGGGCACCGCGCAGATACGCATACGTGGCCCGCGCCTTGTGCAACAGCGGTTGACGCCAGACCCAGGCACCGACCAGGCCCGCCACCAACAGCAACACGATGAACCATGGCCAGCGACGCCGACGCCGACGGAAGCGCGGACTGTCCAGAGTTGGTGCTTTGCCAAGCTGGCGCTGGCGCTCGGCTTTTTTCAGTGCGTCGTGAAGCAGGGACATGTATCAATCGTTTCCTGTGTCGGGGTGGAGCGCAACGGAGGCAATGTAGCGCGGCCAGGCTCTATGGTACGTCACGTATCAGGTGGGGACCCGATTCATCCAGCGATGCCAGTGCAAACAGGGTTTCCGGACCAACGATGCCGTCGGCGACCAGCCCGAAACCCTTTTGCAGGCGACGCACACGAGCCTCCAGTTCGGCACCAAAGAATGACGGGCCCTGGGCATTGCCTGGACCATGGTCATGGAGCGCCAGTTGACTGGCGACCCAGACCGTTGCCGGTCCCGCGTCGCCACGCTGCAGAGTCTGCGGAATATCCGCAGGCACGCGGAAGATCGCCATGAATTGACCGTTCCAGACGCGATCCAGTTCCCTTCGGCCAAGCCGATAGGACTTGTCGCGATAGCGAAGACTGACCTGTTGATTCCCGACACCCGTCAACAGGGCGTAGTGTGGTGGTTCGTCTGCAGTGGACTGCAGAAACAGGATCATCGGGCGGTTGAATTGCGCAACCTGACGCAAAGAACCGCTCCCACGCAGACAGTCAAGCCCCGGCGCAATCACGACAGGACATCCCTTCGCCTCGGTCACGCTGGCCTCGGTAGCGTTCACCTGCCAACGCGCCAGCAGTTGCGACCATGCACTGTCCGATCCACTACTCGAATTGCCACGAAGCGCTTCGTGCAAGTCAGCACCGCCAGCCGCCGCAATCGGCTTCACTGCCGCACCCGCAACGTTCCTGGCTGGCGGCTGCGAATCCTGGCGCCACCACCACACAACCGCTGCCAGCAGGCACAAGACGAAAATCGCTGGCATCCAGTGTGAGGTTCGCCGCCACCAGTGCCTGACCCGCCCCGGCAACGCCTCATCGGCAGCCCGGTGGACGACACGTTCGCCCAGCTTGGATTGCTCCAGCGCGTAGCCCGCGGTCATGGCGCGATCGGCAATGATGTTGATGACTCTGGGAATGCCGCCGCTTCGCTTGTACAGCGCCGTCAAACCCAGCCGCGTAAACGGCATTCTGTCCAGGCCGGCAACCGCCAGCCGATGCTGGACGTAGGCCGCAGTCTCCTCCGCGTCCAGCGGCTCCAGGTGGTAGCGTGCCGTGATGCGCTGTGCCAGTTGCCGCAGGTCTGGCCTGGCCAGCAGGACACGCAACTCCGGCTGCCCCAGGAGGATGATCTGCAACAGCTTCTGGGTTGGCGTCTCCAGGTTCGTCAGCAGGCGAATCTGCTCCAATGCCTGTACCGAAAGTTCCTGTGCCTCGTCGACGATCAGGACCACCCGCAGGCCCTGGGCGTAGGCATCGAGCAGAAACGCGTTGAGGGCGTCGACCAGGGCTTTCCGGCTATCCTGACGGTCTGTGATGTCAATGCCCAGTTCCTCACTGAGCGCGACCAAAAGCTCCAATGGCGACAACTTCGGATTGAGGATCAGGGCAATTCGGGTGTCTTCCGGCAATTGCTCCAGAAGCAGTCGGCACAGGGTTGTCTTGCCCGTTCCCACCTCGCCGGTGAGCTGCACGAAGCCGCTGCCGCCCCCCTTGCCAACGCCATACAACAGATGCGCCAAAGCCTCCCGATGCCGATCAGACAGGAACACATAACGCGGATCGGGCGTAATCGAGAACGGCGCTTCCTTGAGTCCGAAATGGTCCAGATACATGCGCGCTACTTTAGCAGTGGAGCGAGGTGAGCGGTGCACGGATACTCTCGCACCCAGCGCAGGGTGCTGCTGAGCGAAGCGAAGCGCACCATCGAACCCTCCACACCGCGGTGCGCTACACCTTGCTCAGCGGCACCCTGCGCCGAGTCCCGCAAACAGCAAAAAAAAAAAAAAACGCCCCGCCGGAACGAACCGGACGGGGCGCTGGTGCTGGGACCCTGGCAGTGACCTACTCTCGCATGGGTGAGCCGGACCGAACTG
>CBFGSA010000105.1:0-10058 GCA_965651365.1 uncultured Rhodanobacteraceae bacterium
TCAGGCCACCACGTCGATCGGGAGCGGGGATAATTCATTGCGAGCCTGATTGGCGGCGGCGTTGAAATCGAAGCCGTCGAGATCGTCGTGGTCAGCCAGCAGGCGTTCCATCAGGGCGCTTTGCTGGCGGCCGCGGTCCAGGCATTCGCGGTAGGGCAGGTGGGTGAAGGTGACCATGCGGTAGCGCGGCATGAAGTGCTTGGGGCAGCGCTGGACCAGTTCGGTGGCCAGTTGTCGTTTCAGCAGGTAGTGGGGGTCGGCGACCGAGTCGCGCATTTCAATGTAGTTTTCCAGCGCCATCTGCGCGATGGCATCGGCGTCCGGCTTGCGCAGTCGCCCGAAGGCTTCGATCACGCCGCCGGGGTCGCTGCGGTTTTCGGCCAGCAGCGCTGCGATCAGGTCCACGTCCTCGAAGCCGGCGTTCATGCCCTGGCCGTGAAAGGGCACGATGGCGTGCGAGGCATCACCCAGCAGCAGGGCCTGGTGGCCGAGATGCCACTGGTCGAGGTAGAGGGTGGCCAGTTCGCCGACCGGGTTGGATTCGAAGTGTGCGTCGAAATCCGGCATCCGGGTCAGTGCATCGGTGAATTCGCGCTGGAACAATTCGCGCGCGGTCGCTGCATCGGGCAGTTGCGCGAAACTGGCTGTTGCACCTTCCAGGGGCAGGAACAGGGTCACCGTGTAGTTGCCGCCGCGGTTGGGCAGGGCGATGCACATATAGCCGCCGCGCGGCCAGATGTGCAGGGCATAGGGCTCCATTTGGAACTGCGACTCGAAACTATTGGCAGAACAATCTGTTACACCAGGAATTTCAAGTTCCTTGTATCCGTGTTGCAGGGGCTCGATGCGCTCGCCCAGCGGTTGTTCGGTGCCCATGGCGCGGCGCAGGGCCGAGCCTGCGCCGTCGCAGCCGAGTACGTGGTTGCACTCGTGCGAGCGCCTTCGACCGTCGGCGCCAAGGAGTTCGAGCGTGACGGTGCGACCGAAGCGGGCGGCATCCAGGCTCTGCTCGAAGTGCAATCGGGCACCGGCGGCTTCGGCCGCATCCAGCAATTCGATGTTGAGCTGGCCGCGCGACACCGACCAGTTCACTTCGCTGTCGTCGATGCCGTAGCGCTGCAGCTCGGTGTTGCCTTCACGGTCGTGGATCATGCGCCCGCGCATCATCACGCAGCCATCCAGCACGCGTTCGGCCATACCGGCTTCGCGCAGTGGCTTCAGGCCGCGCTCGGACAGGGCCAGGTTGATCGAACGCCCGCCCAGAAAACCGGCCTTGCGCGGATCGGGTCGGCGCTCGAATACCTCGACATCGAAACCAAGCTGGCTCAGGCGCAGCGCCAGCAGCGAGCCGACCAGGCCGGCGCCGACCAGGGTGATTGGTGTTTTCCTGCTGCTCATGCGCGATTGGTCCAGGCGTCGATGGCATCGACCAGGCGCAGGCAGTCCTGGAAGTGATTGTACAGGGGCACCGGCGCGACGCGGATCACGTCCGGCTCGCGCCAATCGACGATGATGCCCGAATCGATCAGATGCTCGAACAGGGCGTGGCCCTCGTCGCGGCCGCGCTGGACCCGGATCGAAAGCTGCGCGCCGCGATCTTCGGGCTTGCGCGGTGTGAGCACTTCCAGCACGGAGTCAAGCCGCTGTTCGATCAGCCATTCCAGATACGCGGTGAGCTTGCGCGATTTGTCGTGCAGCGCCGGCATGCCGACTCGCTGGAAGATGTCCAGCGAGACGCGCAGCGGCGCCAGCGCCAGGATCGGCGGGTTCGAGAGCTGCCAGCCGTCGGCACCCGGTGTCGGGTCAAATTCGGCCGGCATCTGGAAGCGGTTGGCCTTGTTGTGACCCCACCAGCCGGCAAACCGCGGAAGATCGGCGCGCGCATGGCGCGCGTGCACGAAGGCACCGCCGACCGCGCCGGGGCCGGCATTGAGGTACTTGTAGCTGCACCACACGGCAAAGTCCGCGCCGGAAGCATGAAGTTGCAACGGCAGGTTGCCGACCGCGTGGGCCAGATCGAAGCCGACCGTGCAGCCTTGCGCGTGGGCCAACTCGGTGATCGCCTTCAGATCAAAGGCCTGGCCGGTGCGGTATTGGACGCCGGGCAGCATCACCAGGGCGATGCGCGGGCCGTGCTCGGCCAGGACCTTGTCGATTGCGGCCATGGAAATGCAGCCGTTGTCCTGGTCGGCTTGCAGTTCGATCAGGCAATCGGCCGGGTCGAAGCCATGAAAGCGGATCTGTGATTCGATCGCGTAGCGGTCGGTGGGAAAGGCGCCCCCCTCGATCAGGATCGCGTTGCGCTCGCTGGTCGGACGATAGAAGCTCACCATCAGCAAATGCAGATTCACGCCGAGCGTGTTCATCGCCACCACTTCGCCCGGTTCGGCACCGCACACCGCGGCCAGTCCATCGCGCACGTACTCGTGATAGTCCATCCACGGCAGCCGGCCCTTGAAATGGCCTTCCACCGCCAGCTTGGCCCAGTCGTCCAGCTCGTCATTCACCGCCTGGCGCACCCGCCGCGGTTGCAGGCCCAGGGAATTGCCGCAGAAATAGGCGACCTCGCTGTCGCCGTGTGGTGGAATCAGAAAATTGCCGCGGCAGGCGGCCAGCGGATCTTGCGCATCCAGTCGGCGGGCAAACTCGGCACCGTCCTCGAAGCCGTGCGGATTGACCACGCTCAATTGCCCAGTTGCCGCGCCAGATCGGCGCAGCCGTCGCGGTAGGCGGCCAGCCACTGGCGCGTGGCCCTGGCGTCGCGCGGCCGCTGGCAGCGCAGGATCACGGCGTGCGTGCCGTGCTGGATCAGATGCAGACGCACTACCTGCGGATGTTTGTCTTCATCGAAGTGGTAGTGCAGCGTGTGCTCGCCGGCGAGTTTGCCCGCCGCCTCGCTGAAGCCCGCGCTCTGGCGGGCCCTGGCCGTTTGCTGCTGCACGAAGGCATCAAAGTCGGTGGGGCTTTGCATTTCGAGCGTGGTCACCGTGATCCGGGTCAAGGTACCGGAGGCTTTCGGATTGCGAATCTGGAAGGCGTAGAACTGCCGCTGACCGCTGGTCTTTTCCATGATCGCCGGCCAGGCATCCGGCGCGTTGAAGGCAATGCGGCCATTGGCCAGCGTGTAATTCTTGGCCAGGGCCGGGCCGGAGGACAGCAGCAGTACGAACAGGGCAATGGCGGTATGGATGATGGGTTTCATTTATTGGCGTCGTTGAAGGAGTCGGCGGAACGGTCGAGCCAGTCCAGGGCAGCGCCGTGGTTGAGGCGCGCACGGGCCTGATTATCAATATCCAGCGAATCGATGCCGTGACCCGGTTCCTGTTCCCCGAGCGGGAATGGATAGTCGGTGCCCAGCATGACCTTGTCCTTGCCGACGATTTCCAGCAGGCATTTCAGGGCATACGGGTCGTGCACGCAGCAATCGAAGTACAGCCGGTTGAGGTACTCGCGCGGGTTGCGCGCATTGTCGGTGGCGACCAGGTCCGGGCGCATCCGGAAGCCGTGCTCGATGCGGCCGATGGTGAACGGGAAGCTGCCACCGCCGTGGGCCATGGCCACGCGAAGCTTCGGCAGGCGTTCCAGCACGCCGCCGAAGATCAGGCAGCAGGCCGCGCGCGCTTGTTCGGCCGGCATGCCGACCAGCCACGGCAGCCAGTACTTGGGCATGCTGTCGAAACCCATCATGTCCCACGGGTGGACCAGGATCGCGGCACCGAGGTCGGCGGCCGCTTCGAAGAAAGGAAACAACTCTTCGGCATCCAGGTTCCAGTCATTGCAGTGCGAGCCGATCTGCACCCCGGCCAGGCCCAACTGCTCGACACAGCGCTCCATTTCCTGGATCGCCAGCGTCGGCGACTGCAGCGGCACCGTGCCGATGCCAACGTAATGCCTGGGGTAATCGCGGCTCAAACCGGCCATGTGGTCGTTGAGGTGACGATGCAGGTCCAGCGCCTGGTGGCCCTTGGCCCAGTACGAAAACAGCACCGGAACCGTCGACACCACCTGCACCTGGATGCCGTGTTGGACGTAATCCTCGATCCGGTACTCGGCATCAAACGCCGACTGCCACACCTCGCGAAAAAACCGCCCTTCGCGATAGATCCGGTGGTGCCCGCCGGTATGCGTCATCACCGGAAAGCGCGGATCGCCGTACTTTTTCGCCAGATCCGGCCAGTTCTGCGGCAGGATGTGAGTGTGGGTGTCGAGCTTCAGCATCCGGGTATTCTACCGGGCAGCATGGTCCGGATCCTGATCATCCGCCTGGTAGACCGATTTCAGCGCCGACTCGGCCAGAAAACTGGAGCGATTGCCGTGGTGCCTGGCCACATACTGGTCGATCTGGCGCAGCACGCGCCGCGGGATCGTGATGTTGATACGTTCCACGCTATCGTCAAATGCCGACATGTCGACCTCCACCACCGCCCAGCTCCAGCCCGCGTACTCGGGATCGGCCTGGTGCGTCGCCAAGGGCTTCGGTACGGGAACCGGTTTGCCGTCATCAAGCGCCGTATTGATCCACAAGCCGATGGCTTCCCTGGCCAGACTGTACGCCTCATCCAGCGTATCACCGGCAGAAAAGCAGCCCGGCAGATCGGGCACAACGACACCCCAGGCCGTGTCGGCATTGCCGGTTTCAATGGCGATGGGATATTTCATCGTGTCAACCTCTCAACCCTGCACATTTCAGGAGTTTGCTCACAAGCCGCTTGCCCAGGTCCTTTTTGGGATGCGGGACGCCGATGTGGCCCGTCTTGCGTGGGTGCTTGTAGACGTGATGTGAACCGCTGACCCGATCAAGAATCCAGCCATCGGCGCGGAGCTTCCTGATCAGATCCTTGCTGCTCATGTGTGTATTGTACACACTATTGGCCTGGAACGAGAGCCCTTGGCTTTTGCGGCGGCACCGCACCGGCGCTCAGGCTGTGGCGAGCTTGATCGCAATACAGCCCGACGATGTGTGTCCAATTTCAGCATCCGGACATACGATCAGGCGGACGCAGACGGTCTCGGGGCCGGCAAATAGCCAGGGTTCTATCGATCAAACAAGTGTAATACGATGACGTTGTCGATAGGTGGAGCAAAAGCATGTCATCTGTAACCTTGTCACCCAAGTATCAAGTCGTCATTCCGCGCGCGGTACGTCAGGCCATGGGTTTGGTGCCCGGCGTAAAGCTGCAGGTTATGCACTATGACAACCGCATCGAGATGATTCCGGTGCGTGCGGGCAAGGAACTGCGTGGCACCCTGCACGGTATCGACACGACAGTGGCACGTGATCCGGATCGAGCATGAATGTGGTTGATTCCTCTGCGTGGCTGGAGTATTTCGCCGATGGGCCCAATGCGGAGTATTTCGCGCAGGCCATCGAAGCGCTGGACGATTTGCTGGTGCCGGCGATCACCCTGACCGAAGTGTTCAAGTGCATTGCCCGTCAACGCGACGAGGCGACAGCCTTGCCTTACGTCGCCTTGATGCAACAAGGCAGCGTAGTGAAACTGGACGCGGTTCTGGCACTGGATGCCGCAGTGCTCGGAATGCGCCACAAGTTGCCGCTGGCCGACAGTATCATCTACGCTACAGCGTGCCGGGCCGAAGCCAAAGTCTGGACCCAGGATGCCGACTTCAAGGGGCTGCCCCTGGTCAACTATTGGCCGAAGTGACGCGCTCTGCCGCCAGCGATCACGCTTGCCGCCATGCCGCCTCCAATCCAGTAGCTGAGCTCGGCCGGCTCGGTGGCGTTCCACAGCACCAGGTCGGCGCGATTGCCGGGGGTCAGGTCGCCGCGGTCGCTGAGGCCCAGCGCGCGGGCGGCGTGGATGGTGGTGCCGCGCAGTGCTTCGGTCGGCGTCAGGCGGAACAGGGTGCAGGCCATGCTCATGGCCAGGCGCAAGGACAGCAGGGGTGACGTGCCCGGGTTGAGGTCGGTGGCGATGGCCATCGGCACGCCGTGGCGGCGCAGCGCGTCGATCGGCGGATGCTGTGTTTCGCGCAGAGCGTAGAAGGCACCGGGCAGCAGTACGGCGATGCTGCCGGACGCGGCCATGGCCTGGATGGCGGAATCGTCGGCGTATTCGAGATGGTCGGCTGAAAGGCCGCCAAACTCGGCCACCAGGCGTGCGCCGCCCTGATTTGACAACTGCTCGGCGTGCAGCTTGACCGGCAGGTCGTGTGCGCGTGCCGTCTCGAACACGCGGCGAATCTGGGCGGCGCTGAAGGCGATGTTTTCGCAAAAACCGTCGACGGCATCGGCCAGGCCGGATCCGACCACCGCCGGCAGCATCTCGCTGCACACATATTCAATGTAGTCATCCGCACGTTCGGCGAATTCGGGCGGCAGTGCATGCGCGCCGAGAAACGTGGTCCGAACGCTGATGCCCAGCGCCTTGCCAATGCGCCGTGCCACGCGCAGCATCTTCAGCTCGTTGTCGACATCCAGGCCGTAGCCGGACTTGATCTCCAGCGTGGTCACGCCGTCGGCAACAAGCGCGCGGGCGCGCGGCAGGCTTTGTGCCAGCAGCGCATCCTCGCTGGCGGCGCGCACGGCGCGAATGCTGGAGACGATACCGCCACCGGCCTTGGCGATGTCGCTGTAGCTGGCGCCCTCAAGCCGCTGCTCGAACTCGTTCACCCGGTTGCCGGCAAAGACCAGGTGTGTATGACAATCAATCAGGCCCGGGGTCAGCAAGCGACCGCCCGCGTCGGTTACCGTGTCTGGCCGGTGGCCGCACGCTGCAAGCTCCGCGCTTGCGCCGAGCCACACGATGCGATTGCCCTCCCATACAAGCGCCCCGTCCTCGATCAAGCCGACGCCGTCGCCTTGCAGTGTCGCCACCCGCGCATGGGTGAAGGCGTGGCAGCTCATGGTGGCTTGCCCTCGGTCGGCGGGGCTTCATCGGCTGGCTCCTGTGCCTTCTCGATCTTGCGCTCGTAGCCGGCGATGGCGCGCTCGGCAAATGCGCGATACACCGGCGTGCGGCAGAACAGCGAGGAAATGCCACGCGCCAGCAGGCACACCGCCAGCAGCGGCACCACCATGTTGTGGTTGGCGGTGAGCTCCAGCGAGATCACGGCCGCGGTTATCGGTGTCTGCGTTACGCCGGCCAGGAAAGCTGCCATGCCCAGAAGCACCACGGCCGAGTGATTGGCCAGCGGCATCCACACCGCCAGTGTATTGCCCATGCCGGCACCCACCGCCAACGCCGGCGAAAAGATGCCGCCGGGAATGCCGGCCCAGTACGACAGGATATTCGCGCCCAGCTTCATCAAACCGAATGGCGCCGGTGCTGTCGCCGTTTCCTGTACCAGGGCGTGAGCCTGGGCGTAACCGGTGCCGTAGATCTGGCCGCCACTGAGAATGCCGACAATGGCCAGCGCCAGGCCGCATCCGAGCGCGAAGCATACCGGCCAGCGCTTGCGCAGTGTCGCGATCTTGCGCAGCGGACCGCGCTCCAGCAGGATGATTCGCGAGTAAAGACCGCCACCGATGCCGCCACACACACCACACAACAGGATCGCCAGCCAGCTCTGTCCCAGTGGCAAATCAGTGTCAACGATGCCGAAGTACGAATAGTTTCCCATCAGGCCCAGCGACACGACACCGGCGAAGATCACGGTGGTCAGGATGATGCCGCTGACGCGGTGCTCGTAGGCGCCGGCCAGTTCCTCAATCGCGAACACGATCCCCGCGAGTGGCGTGTTGAAGGCAGCGGCCAGACCGGCTCCACCGCCGGCCAGGATAAAACGCGACACCTGGCGATGGTTGCTGAAGCCGAAACGCTGGCCCATCCAGTACATGAGGCCGGCGCCGACGTGCACGGTCGGACCCTCGCGGCCGATGGATGCGCCGGCGGCCAGCCCCACCAGTGTCATGAACATCTTGCCCAGTGCGACCGGCAGCGCCAGGATCCGCTTGCGAAAATCTCCGTCATCGACACTGATTGCTGCAATCACTTCGGGTATGCCGCTGCCGCGCGCCGCAGCCAGGCGACCGCGGGTGGCGAAAGCCAGCAGAGCAAATACGGCCGGGGTCAATACCAGCGGCAGAAACGGGGAAAAACCCAGCAGGTACTCGAACAGGCGATAGGCCTGGGTGGCCAATTGCGCAAAGGCAATCGCCGCCAGGCCTACCAGCACCCCGCCCGACCACAGCGCCAGGCGCCGCTGCCACTGGGCCGGAGCAAAGAATTCGTGTCCCAGCAGAGCACGAAAACGACTGTAGCTGTTCTTGTCCGGTTTGCGGGGCATCCGGCCATTATCCCAGACGAGGCAAGCATCTGGCGAACCGCAGGAACAGCCCATGGCCCAACGGTGTTTGCGTGCCGTCATACCGGAAGACGCGTAACAGGACACGGGCGGCAGCCGGCCAACCTGTCCGGTTGCATGGAGACCTGGGCCGAAAAATGGATTCTGGATCGTCGCTACGCTCCGTCCAGAATGACGCGGCTCGGTGTCATTGGGCCATGGTTCACTTCTGCGACCGTGCCGGGGCAAACGCGAGCTGTGGCAGACTGTGCCAATTTGCAGCGGGATACAGGAAAGCGATGAGCAATCTCCGGTCTTTGTACGCTGACAACATGTGGCTGGACGGGCGCTGGCAAGGCGGTACGCGTATTGATCTGGGCGCGGATGCTGCGATTGCGCAGATGACAACCGGCGCTCCCGGTGCCGATTGCGAGCGGCTGGGTGCCTGGGTGCTGCCGGGCATGAGCAACGCCCATTCGCATGCTTTCCAGCGTGCCATGGCCGGGCTGGCCGAGCGCCGCCAGCGTGACCATGACAGTTTCTGGACCTGGCGCGAGGTGATGTATGCCTTTGCCGAGCGCATCGGTCCGGACGAATTGCGCAGCATCGCCAGCCAGGTCTACGTCGAAATGCTCAAGGCCGGTTACACCCGGGTGTGCGAGTTTCATTATCTGCACCGCCGTCCCGATGGTGGCGATTATGACGATTCCGCCGCAATGTCATTGGCGCTGGTTGAAGCGGCGCGTGATGCGGGCATCGGTCTGACCCTGCTGCCGGTGCTGTATCTGACCGGCGGCTTCGACGGCCGCGACCTGGGGCCGCGCCAGAAGCGCTTCGGTCTGTCCGTGGACGCGTGGCTGGGTCTGGTCGAGCGTCTGCGCGATCTGTCCGATCCCGCACTTTCCGTTGGCATGGCCTTGCACTCCCTGCGTGCGGTGCCGCCCGATGCGCTCCGGCAGGTGCTGGCTTCGGAACTCGCCCGCGACTTGCCGGTGCATATCCACATCGCCGAGCAGCTGGGCGAAGTGCAGGATTGCCTGGCACTGCGCAATGCGCGCCCGGTGGAATGGCTGCTGGACCATGCCGAGGTCGATGCGCGCTGGTGTCTGGTGCATGCAACGCATGTCAACGAGGACGAGATCAAGGCCATGGCCGCAACCGGCGCCACCGTGGGCCTGTGTCCGACCACCGAAGCCAACCTGGGTGACGGCCTGTTTCCGCTCGGGCCGTACCTGGCCGCCAGCGGGTCGATCGCCATCGGCTCGGATTCCAACGTCTCGGTATCGCCGGTCGAGGAGCTGCGCTGGCTGGAGTACGGGCAGCGCCTGGTCACCGGCAAGCGGCACATTGCGGTCGACAGCCATGGCAGCGTCGGCGAAACCTTGTGGGATCGCGCATTGAAGGGCGGCCGCAAGGCCGCAGGCCAGCCAGCGGATCTCGGCCGCGGCACCGCGGCCGACCTGATCGTGCTCGATGGCAACGCGCCCGAACTCGTCGGGCACGGTGCCAACACCGTGCTGGACAGCTTCATTTTTGCCGGCAACCGGCCGCTGGTACGCGACGTCATGGCCGGGGGCCACTGGCGCGTGCGCGACTTCCATCACGAAGGCGAAGAGCGCATCGCGATGGCCTACCGCAAGACGCTGGCCGTTCTGCTGGAGGCCTGAGTTTCCGAACGGAGACGTTCGCGTCCGGTGGATCCCGGATCAGCGCTGCGCGCTGTCCGGGATGACGATATTTTGGATGCTTCGCGCTGTCCTCCCATGCGTTGTCATTCGGACGCCGCGCAGCGGCGAGCCGGAATCCACCGGCAG
>CBFGSA010000106.1:0-9581 GCA_965651365.1 uncultured Rhodanobacteraceae bacterium
TCGTCGGCGACGTTGTACCAGATTACACCGTTGGGGAACATGGCAATGGTGATGCCGCCGTAGCCGGACATGAAGGGCACCCAGGCGGGTTTTTTGCAATCGATCAGGCCCTGCACGTTGCGCGCCCACACCGAATGCTGGTAGCGGAAGTTCTTCTCCAGCGAGGTGATGGGCAGGAGGAGTAGTCGCCGAGGCGCGTCGGGCAGACGGACACGTAGTGGATGCCATCCAGGTACAAGCCGTAACGGGTACGCGCCCCGGGTTCGCCGATGGCCAGTCCGACCAGATCGAACCGCGGGCATTTTTCCTTTGCGGGAATTCTGCGCGCCTTGTGGTAGTCCGCCTTGCTGAAACCCAGATAATCCGTGTCAGCCAGCAGGGCGCGCGTGTGCGGCTGCCCGCGGAGCCCAGTCGGCCTTCGAAGACATGGCTCGGCGCCCTGGCATCCGCTCCGGGCGCAAACGCGGCCAGATCCACGCTGGAGTGACAGCCCTTGCCGCTTTGCAGCACCTTGAAACTCGGCGTGTCGTGGGCGGCGCTGGTTCCGGCTGCCAGCAGGAGTTTTGCCAGCAAGAGCCGTGAGAAAACCATCAGCCAATACACGCGTCCCTGATTTCGGTGTACTCGTCGAGGCCGCATTTGGAGCGTTCGCGGCCGAATCCGGACTGCTTGAGGCCACCGAAAGATGCGACTTTGGTAGAGATGACGCCGATGCTGATGCCGATGATGCCGTATTCCAGCGCTGCGCTGATGCGCCCTGGGGCCGAGCGCAGCGAGGACCCCGGACGCCAAGTCAGGATTGCCGAAGGCGAACATCGGCGCAGTCGATGGCCGGAAGGGTGAGCGCCAAGATCGCGGGAATGCATCCATGAGCCAGAATGCCAGCATGTTCCCGCCAAGCGCCTGGTGGATTGTAATGCTCCCTTGAATTCATGCCCCTTTCAGTGCCGAAATGGCAGCGTATGTCGATGTTTGCTCCCCGGATCATTCTGGCTGCATGTGCGTTGGGCGTGTTCGGTACGGCCATGGCCGGTCGTGCCGTGCAACTACCGGACTATCTGTGTGGTGGCAGCGACAGCATCTTTGCCGATGGTTACGAAACCGGCGGCATGTTTTCCAGTGACCCCTCGCAGGGTAACGGTGGTGTCTGGCCGGGCAGCTCGTCGCGCAGTTTCACGGTGGCTGTACTTGGACAGGTCACCTACTATGCCTATGTGCCACCGCAATACAATCCGGCACAGGCCATGCCGCTGATGGTGGTGCTGCACGGTGCGCCCGGCTCGCCCGCGGCAGCTTTTCAGGCAGCGCAGGCTCTGCGCGATGCCTGGAAGATCGCTGCCGACACCTATGGCTTTGTCATTGTTGCTCCAGTAGCCAGTGGACCACAGTACGGCAGTTGGACGACCTATCCGGACTACGACAAGCTGGAGTCGGCATGGGTTGACATTGCGGCACGCTGGAACATTGAACGCAATCGGCGTTCCTTGTGGGGGTTTTCCGCTGGAGGCCACATCGCGTGGGACATGGTGCTGAACCACGATCCTCTGAACTACCCGACGGTATTTCACGCGGATAGCCTGGCCTCCCTCGCCATCTCATCGGCCAATTCCGCCTTTGCCTGCCAAGGATCTGCGAGCCAATGCAATGTGCTGTTTGCTGCATTGCCGCATCATCTGCCGGTTGACATTCACATCGGCACCAGCGACTCGCTTTATCCCTGGGCTGCAGCCGACAACCAGCGACTGCTTGCCAACGGCTGGCAGTCCGGACGCAATCTCAGCTTCAACCCGTTCCCCGGCGGGCATGTCTTTGTGGCCTCGCATCTGCCACAGATTGCCGCCTTCGCCTGCGGCTTTGCGCTGCAACCCTGACGCTGCGGAGTCTGGATTGCCGAGTACATCGGCGTTGCGCAATGCTTGCGCCCATTTTGCGCCCGCTGTTATACTTCCCGGACTTTGTAGAGTGGTTTGAATGCACAGGGATCTTGTGCGCGCGCAAGCCCTGCCAGAAGTGAAATCACGATGAGCAATTCGATCACAGCCAGCCGCAAACTGGCCGTGTCTGTTGTCGTCTGGCAGATCGGTGTCGCGCTGGTCTCGGCGGCCGCGTTCTGGCTGTGGGATTCGCGCGCGGCGGCCGCTGCCCTGTTCGGCGGGGCGGTGATTGTCGTGCCAACGGCGTGGTTTGCGCTGGCCGTGCTGGTGCGGGGGGCGGCAAAGATGCCGCGCAAGATGCCCGGGGTGTTCTACCGGGCGGAAGCAACAAAACTGATTTTGATGGCGCTCGGCTTCGTGCTGGGGGCGTTTTGGTTCGGCAACCGGTTCTTGCCGCTGATCCTCACTGCGATGGCCTGCCTGGCCGTCAACTGGGGGATGCTGGCGACGCTCCGGAAAACTTGATGGATTGATCTGGTTATGGCGCCTGAAGGCAGTCACGACAGCGGCACCTACATCCTGCACCACTTGACCTACCTCAAGCTGGATCTGCACACGATGAAGATCGACCCCGAGGCCACCGGTTTCTGGGTGCTGAATCTGGATTCGGTGCTGTTCTCGGTGGCGCTGGGGCTGTTGTTCGTGGCCGTGCTCCTGCCCGCGGCGCGGCGCGCCACCAGCGGTATCCCGACCCGCTTCCAGGCCTTCATCGAGCTGCTGGTCGAGTTCACCGACAGCCAGGTCAAGGACGCCTTTCACCAGAAGTCCCGCTTTGTGGCGCCGATGGCGCTGCTGGTCGGCTTCTGGGTGATGGTGATGAACATCATGGACCTGCTGCCGATCGACCTGCTGCCGGGCCTGGCCAATGCGGCCGGCGTGCATCACCTGCGCGTGGTGCCCTCGGCTGACTGGAACGTGACACTGGGCATGTCGCTGGCCGTGTTCCTGATTGCGGTGTGTTACAGCTTCTACTGCAAGGGCCTGGGCGGCATCGGCCGCGAGTATTTCTTCCAGCCCTTCGGCAAGTGGCTGGCTCCGCTCAACTTCGTGCTGAAAGTGGTCGAGGAACTGTCCAAGCCCCTGAGCCTGGGCCTGCGACTGTTCGGCAACATGTACGCCGGCGAGGTGATCTTCATCCTGCTGGCCGCGCTGACGCTCAACTACGCCTGGGACAGCATCGCCAGCAACGTGTACTTCCTGGTGCAGGTACTGCTGGCCCTGGGCTGGGCCATCTTCCACATCCTGATCATTTCGCTGCAGGCCTACATCTTCATGGTCCTGACCATCGTCTACATGTCGATGGCCGCGGAAAACCACTAAAGATCTTTTTCACCCCCACCATCAATCAAGAGCACTTCTGGAGAATCAAATGGATATCAGCGCAGCACTGGCAACTGTTGAAGGCTTCACCGCCATCGGCGCCGGCCTCATGTTGGGCCTGGCCGGTATCGGCGCGGCCATCGGCATGGGCCTGATGGGCGGCAAGTATCTGGAGAGCGCAGCGCGTCAGCCCGAGCTGCTGCCGATGCTGACCGGTCGCATGTTCCTGCTGGTCGGCCTGATCGACGCCATTCCGATCATCGGCGTGGGTATCGCGCTGTACGTGATCTTCGTCGATCCGTTCTCGGGCGCGACCATCGCCCACGCCGCCGCGCAGTAAGCAACGGAACCGAGCCTTCACGAGCATCCTTGCGAGGTCTGAACCGTGGAAATCAATGCAACCCTCATCGCCCAGATGATCGCCTTTCTCGGGCTGGTCTGGTTCACGATGAAATTCATCTGGCCGCCACTGGTCAAGGCCATGGACGAGCGCACCCAGCGCATCCAGGATGGACTGAGCGCGGCCGACAAGGCGCGCAAGGAACTGGCCGAGGCCGACGAGCAGGTGCAGGCCGAAGTCCGCAAGGCGCGCAGTGAAGCGGCCGCAATCATCGAGCGGGCCCAGCAGCAGGCCGGCAAGATGGTCGACGAGGCGCGCACCGATGCGCAGTCCGAAGCGGCGCGGCAGAAGGCGCTGGCCCAGGACGAGATCGACAACATGAGCCACCGCGCCCGCGATGAACTGCGCAAGCAGGTCGCGGCGCTGG
The DNA here is from genome assembly GCA_965651365.1 of uncultured Rhodanobacteraceae bacterium. Taxonomy (GTDB): domain Bacteria; phylum Pseudomonadota; class Gammaproteobacteria; order Xanthomonadales; family Rhodanobacteraceae; genus DASSBG01. Next base: position 4,022 of record CBFGSA010000106.1, read on the forward strand.
CCGTCAAGGGTGCCGAACGCATTCTCAAGCGCGAGATCGACCCGGCAGCGCACAAGGCGATGCTGGACGATCTGGTCACCGAGCTCTAAGGGCGTCCCATGACCGAACGTTCTACATTGGCACGGCCGTACGCACGTGCCGCCTTCGAGCTCGCCTCTGACGGTCAGGTCATGGATGCCTGGTCGGCAAATCTTGCGACCGCTGCCGCGATCGCGGCAGATCCGCGCATGGTGGGCTTGAGCAATGATCCGCAGGTGGGACCCGCGGAGCTGGCCCGTCTGCACCGTCCCGATGGCATCGACGAAGGCGCGCCGTTTGCGCGCTTTCTTGGCGTCATGGCCGACAACCGTCGGCTGTCGCTGCTGCCCGAAGTGGCCGAGCATTTCGACAGTCTGCGCCGGGCCGCCGAGCACACGGTCAAGGTCAGGCTGCGCTGCGCCGAGGCACCGCAGCCGGAGCAGACGCAGAAGCTGGAGCAGGCACTTCAGGCCCGCTTCGACAGTCAGATCGTGCTCGATGTCGAGGTCGAACCGGAGATGCTGGGCGGCGCCATCATCGATGTCGATGGCGAGGTCATCGATGCCTCCGTGCGGACACGGCTGCAACAATTGCAAACGGCGCTGATGCGCTGACCACAGTTTCAAGACACTACCGGGTACCGCCCGCTGGCGGTGCAGGACAAGGGAAAACCCCATGCAAAACACGCTCAATCCTTCCGAAATCAGCGAGCTGATCAAAAACCGCATCGAGCACGCCAAGCTGGATGCCGAGGCCCGCAACGAAGGCACGCTGATCAGCGTGTCCGACGGCATCGTGCGCATCCACGGCCTGGACGAGGTCATGGCCGGCGAGATGATCGAGCTGCCGGGCGACACCTTCGCCCTGGCCCTGAACCTGGAGCGCGACTCGGTCGGCGCCGTGGTGCTGGGCGACTATGAGCATCTGCGCGAAGGCGACAAGGCCAAGACCACCGGCCGCATCCTGGAAGTGCCGACCGGCGAGGCCCTGCTGGGCCGCGTGGTCGACGCGCTGGGCAATCCGATCGACGGCAAGGGCCCGATCGAGACCCAGACCAGCGATGCCATCGAGAAGGTGGCGCCGGGCGTGATCTGGCGCAAGAGCGTCGACCAGCCGGTGCAGACCGGCTACAAGTCGGTCGACTCGATGATCCCGATCGGCCGCGGCCAGCGCGAGTTGATCATTGGCGACCGCCAGACCGGCAAGACCGCCCTGGCCGTCGACACGATCATCAACCAGAAGGATTCGGGCATCAAATGCATCTACGTCGCCATCGGCCAGAAGCGTTCGTCGATCGCCAACGTGGTGCGCAAGCTCGAAGAATACGGTGCCATGGAGCACACCATCGTGGTGTCGGCCTCGGCCTCCGAATCGGCCGCGATGCAGTACATCGCGCCCTACGCCGGCTGCACCATGGGCGAATTCTTCCGTGACCGCGGCGAAGACGCCCTGATCATCTACGACGATCTGACCAAGCAGGCCTGGGCCTACCGCCAGATCTCGCTGCTGCTGAAGCGCCCGCCGGGCCGTGAAGCCTATCCGGGCGACGTGTTCTACCTGCACTCGCGCCTGCTCGAGCGCGCAGCCAAGGTCAATGCCGATTACGTGGAAAAGGCCACCGACGGCAAGGTCAAGGGCCAGACCGGCTCGCTGACCGCGCTGCCGATCATCGAGACCCAGGCCGGCGACGTGTCCGCGTTCGTGCCGACCAACGTGATCTCGATCACCGACGGCCAGATCTTCCTGGAAACCGACCTGTTCAACGCCGGCATCCGCCCGGCCGTCAACGCCGGCGTGTCGGTGTCGCGCGTGGGTGGCTCGGCCCAGACCAAGATCGTCAAGAAGCTCTCAGGCGGCGTCAAGCTGGCGCTGGCGCAGTACCGCGAGTTGGCGGCTTTTGCCCAGTTCGCCTCGGATCTGGATGCGGCCACCCGCGCCCAGCTCGAGCGCGGCGAGCGCGTCACCGAACTGATGAAGCAGAAGCAGTACGCGCCGCTGTCGATCGCCGAACTGGCCGTGTCGGTGTTCGCCGCCGAAGAAGGCGCCCTCGACGATCTGCCGGTCGCCAAGGTGCTTCCTTTCGAGAAAGCCCTGCACGCCTTCATGCACCAGAACCACGGCGAACTGATGGACAAGATCGTCAAGTCCGGCGACTGGAACGACGACATCAAGGGCACCTTCAAGAGCGCCCTGGAAGAGTTCAAGAAAACGGGGTCCTGGTAGTCAGAGGACAGGTGACAGATGACGGAAGACAGAACAGTAATCAGTCCTCAGTCCTCAGTCATCAGTAGAAGCAAACCACAGTCAATCACGAAAAATCGGAGGAGAACGGACAGACACGCGGACAACAGACAGACTACTGGCTCTTGCTACTGATCTGTCTTCTGTTTTCTGTCTTCCGTCACCTGAATGGCAAGCGGACGCGAAATCAAAACCAAGATCAAGAGCGTGCAGAACACCCGCAAGGTGACCAGTGCGCTGCAGATGGTCTCGGCCTCGAAAATCCGCAAGGCGCAGGATCTGATGTCCGCCTCGCGGCCGTATGCGCGCGCGATGCGCAACGTGATCAGCCACCTGGCGCACGCCAACACCGAGTACAAGCACCCGTTCCTGGTCGAGCGCGAGAAGGTCAACAAGGTCGCCTTCGTGGTGATTTCCACCGACCGCGGTCTGTGCGGCGGGCTCAACGCCAACCTGTTCCGCAAGATGCTGAGTCGCATCCGCGAGTGGCAGGACAAGGGTGTCGAAGTCGAGATGGTGGCGATCGGCCAGAAGGCCGTGCAGTTCTTCCGCCGCATCAGGAACGTGAATCTGATCGGCACCGCCACCCACCTGGGTGAAAAGCCGCGGCTGGAAAGCCTGATCGGCGTGATCAAGGTAGTGCTGGACGCCTACAACGAGGGTCAGGTCGATCGCGTGTTCCTGTGTTACAACGACTTCGTCAACACCATGCGCCAGGACCCGCGCGTCGACGCGCTGCTGCCACTGCAGGTGGTGGCCGCCGAGATCGAGTCCGACGACGGCCCCGAGCAGGACCGCGTGCACGCCTCGATCGCGGCCGACCGCCAGTATCAGTGGGACTACCTGTACGAGCCCGATGCCGAAACCGTGCTCGAACACCTGATGCAACGCTATATCGAATCCCTGGTCTACCAGTCGGTGCTGGAAAACCTGGCCTCCGAACAGGCCGCGCGCATGGTCGCCATGAAGAGCGCCTCGGACAACGCCAGCAACCTCATCGACGAACTCACCCTGATCTACAACAAGGCCCGCCAGGCCGCCATCACCCAGGAAATTTCGGAAATCGTGGGAGGAGCTGCTGCGGTGTAACCGCAGCAGCGGGAATCGGGATTCGAGAATCGGGATTCGCAAAAGCAGCGATCCGGCAAATCCCGAATCCCCAATCCCGAATCACGGACCAACAACGCCGACACGGATCGGCAACGAACAAGCTGATCGGAGCAACGCAACATGAGCAACCAAGGCAAAGTAGTACAGATCATTGGCGCGGTGGTGGACGTGGAGTTTCCGCGTGACGCGGTGCCCAAGGTGTACGACGCGCTCAAGGTGGACAACACCGAAATCACGCTGGAAGTGCAGCAGCAGCTCGGCGACGGCGTGGTGCGAACCATTGCGCTCGGTTCGACCGACGGCCTGAAGCGTGGTCTGGTTGCGACCAATACCGGTGAAGGCATCAAGGTGCCGGTCGGTGAAGCGACCCTGGGCCGCATCATGGACGTGCTGGGCCGCCCGATCGACGAGGTTGGTCCGGTCGAGGCCGAGGATCACTGGGTCATCCACCGCGATGCCCCGGCCTATGACGAGCAGGCCGCGGCCAACGAGCTGCTGGAAACCGGCATCAAGGTCATCGACCTGGTGTGCCCGTTCGCCAAGGGCGGCAAGGTCGGCCTGTTCGGCGGCGCCGGCGTGGGCAAGACCGTGAACATGCTGGAGCTGATCAACAACATCGCCACCGAGCACGAGGGCCTGTCCGTGTTCGCCGGCGTCGGCGAGCGCACCCGCGAGGGCAACGACTTCTACCACGAGATGATCGAGTCCAACGTGGTCAAGCCGGACAACCTGCCCGAGTCCAAGGTCGCCATGGTGTACGGCCAGATGAACGAGCCGCCCGGCAACCGCCTGCGCGTGGCCCTGACCGGCTTGACCATGGCCGAGTACTTCCGCGACCAGAAGGACGAGTCCGGCAAGGGCAAGGACGTGCTGTTCTTCGTCGACAACATCTACCGCTACACCCTGGCCGGCACCGAGGTGTCCGCGCTGCTGGGCCGCATGCCGTCGGCGGTGGGCTACCAGCCGACCCTGGCCGAGGAAATGGGCGTGCTGCAGGAACGCATCACCTCCACCAAGACCGGCTCGATCACCTCGATTCAGGCCGTCTACGTGCCCGCCGATGACTATACCGACCCGTCGCCGGCCACCACCTTCGCCCATCTGGATTCGACCGTGGCCCTGTCGCGCGACATCGCCAGCCTGGGCATCTACCCGGCCGTGGATCCGCTGGCCTCCACCAGTCGCCAGCTCGATCCCAACGTGATCGGCCAGGAGCACTACGACGTGGCGCGCAAGGTGCAGGGCACCCTGCAGCGCTACAAGGAGCTCAAGGACATCATCGCCATTCTGGGCATGGACGAGCTCAGCGAAGACGACAAGGCCACCGTGGCCCGCGCGCGCAAGATCGAGCGCTTCTTCAGCCAACCCTTCCACGTGGCCGAAGTGTTCACCGGCGCGCCAGGCAAGTACGTGCCGCTGAAGGAGACCATCCGCGGCTTCAAGATGATCATCGACGGCGAAGTCGACCACCTGCCCGAACAGGCCTTCTACATGGTCGGCGGCATCGAGGACGCGATCAAGAAGGGCGAGGAAATGGCTTCGAAGAAGGCTGCCTGACGGCATCCTTCTTCGGGAATCGGGAATGGAGAATCGGGAATCGAAGAAGCCGGGAATCGGGAATGGAGAATCGGGAATCGGAAGAGCAAAAACAAGAGCAAAAACAAGAGCAAAAGAGCTCGACTTTCGCTGGATGCACACGATTCCTGCTTTTAACGATTCCCCATTCCCGATTCCCCATTCCCGTCGAACGAGCAACGCGAGAGAGAGCAAATGAGCACCATCCGCTGTGACATTGTCAGTGCCGAGGCCGAGATCTTTTCCGGTGATGTCACCCTGGTGGTGGCCTCCGGCGAAGAAGGCGAGCTGGGCATTGCGCCCAACCACGCGCCCCTGGTGACCCGCCTCAAGCCGGGCCAGGTGCGTCTGCACAAGGACGGCGGAGAAGAGCAGTTCTTTTTTGTCTCCGGCGGCATCCTCGAAGTCCAGCCCAAGGTCGTCACGGTGCTGGCCGACACCGCCCTGCGTGCCGATGACATCGACGAGCAGCAGGCGCTCAAGGCCAAGCAGGAAGCCGAACAAGCCCTCAAGAACCGCGGCGAAACCGAAGACGCCGCCGCAGCTCAACGCAAACTCGCCGAAGCCCAGGCCCAGCTCGACGCCCTCTCGCGCCTGCGCAAAAATTTGAAGCACT
>CBFGSA010000107.1:0-9570 GCA_965651365.1 uncultured Rhodanobacteraceae bacterium
TCGCCGGCTGCATGGTGGTCGAGGGCGTGGTCAAGCGCAACAAGCCGATCCGCGTGCTGCGCGACGACACCGTGATCTTCGAAGGCGAGCTGGAATCGCTGCGTCGGGTCAAGGACAATGTCGAGGAAGTGCGCGCCGGCACCGAATGTGGCATCGGCGTCAAGCAGTACAACGACGTCAAGCCCGGCGACCGCATCGAATGCTTCGAGCGCGTCGAGGTGGCCAGGACGCTGTAGCGCTGCGCGCTCCAGCGTCCGGGAGTGGGGAGTCGGGAGTAGGAAGTAGGAAAAGCAACGGCAAAAGCCGCCTACTTCAACCCGGCCGACCACTTCCCGACCCAGGCTTTCCCACTCCCCACTCCCTACTTCCCACTCCCGGCTTCACCATGCCCTCACGCGACTTCAAACGAACCGACCGCATCGCCGCGCTGCTCCGGCGCGAGGTGGGCACGCTGGTGCATCAGCAGGTGCGCGAGTACGGACTGCCGTCGGTCAGCGTGTCCGATGTCGAGGTGACACGCGACATGGATGTGGCCACGGTGTGGGTGACTGCGCTGATCAGCGACCAGTCCGGCCCGGCGGTCAGGCAACTCAACGACATGGCTGGCGAACTCCGTCATCAGCTCGCCGGCCGCGTGCGCATGCGGCGCGTGCCCGAACTGCGCTTCAAGTATGACGACTCGGTGGACAAGGGTGAGCGGATTGAGTCGCTGCTGCGCAGCGACCGGGACGGGGGACCGGGGACCGGGGACCAGTAGGAGCGGCACCTTTCCGCTGTCGTGGTCTGCAACGAATACCGAAGTCGGGGGCGTTTGCGCAGCGTTTGCCGCCCGTCATCCCCGCGCAGGCGGGGATCCAGTGTCTTTCTTTTGAGGTGACCGATGACAAATTCGGACCTCGGCAGTGACAGCCGAACTCGCGCCAGATGAGCCAGCACGAATCCCCAATCCCCAATCCCCAATCCCGGCCCGTAAACGGCCTCGTGCTGCTGGACAAGCCGTTGGGCGACAGTTCCAACCGTGCCCTGCAGAAGGTCAAGCGGCTGTTCGGTGCGAAGAAGGCGGGCCACACCGGAAGCCTGGATCCGCTGGCCACGGGCATGTTGCCGGTCTGCCTGGGTGAGGCGACCAAGATTGCCGGTCTGTTGCTGGGTTCGCGCAAGGCGTATCGGGCCGAGGCCCAACTGGGCGTTACCACGGCCAGCGGTGATGCCGAGGGTGAGGTCACGGCGCGCCGACCTGTGCCGCCACTGGATCGTGCAATGGTGGAACAGGCCATGGCCGCGTTTCGCGGGCGCATCCGTCAGGTGCCACCGGTGTACTCGGCATTGAAGAAGGACGGCGTCCCCCTGTACAAGCGTGCACGCCAGGGCGAGGCAGTCAGCGCACCGCCACGCGAGGTTGACATCCACACTTTCGATTTGTTGCAACTGAATGGTGACCGCCTGTCGGTGTCGGTCGAGTGCGGCTCGGGCACCTATATCCGCAGTCTGCTGTCCGACCTCGGCGATGCCCTGGGCTGTGGTGCGCATCTGACCGCGCTGCGCCGCACCTGGGTGGAGCCGTTTGGTCCCGATGCGCACATGTACACACTGGATGAGCTCGAGGCCTGCAAGGATCGTGGCGAGGGCGCACTGCACGAATGCCTGTTGCCCGTTGATGCCGGACTTGTCCAACTGCCGACGATTCACCTGAACGAAGCCGACAGCGACGCCATGGCCCAGGGCAAGACAGTGGCCGTGGCCGCCGCGGGCATGTGCCGCGTCTACGCAGCCGACGGCCGCCTGCTGGCCCTGGCCGAGCCGAGAGCGGATGGACGCCTGGCCGTGCGCCGCGGCTTCAACCTGCCCACCCTGTAGAAGCGGCCGCGAGCACGGCGAGCCAAACCGCATTGCCCACTTGTTGCCAGACGGCTTGACCGGGTAAAATAGTCGGCTTGATACAAGACACCCTTCACGGCGGGGCTTTCGCAACATCATCGTTTGGTGATGTTCTGTGAGCCTCGCTGCCGCTTTTCCGAGGATTGCACTACATGTCGCTTACCGCCGAGCAGACCCGCGAGGTCATCGAGGAATACCGCCGCGAGCCCAATGACACCGGTTCCCCCGAGGTCCAGGTTGCATTGTTGTCCGCGCGCATCAATCATCTTTCCGATCATTTCAAGGATCACAAGCAGGATCACCATTCCCGCCGTGGCCTGCTGAAAATGGTCAACCAGCGTCGTCGCCTGCTGAATTATCTCAAGTCGCGCGACCTGGGCCGTTATCAGTCGCTGATCGAGCGGCTCGGCCTGCGCCGGTAATTCCTGCGTGCTTCCGGTTTGAACGCATTGCCCGCTCCACGACCTTTACGGTCTGGGCGGGTTTTCCCGTTTCCGGCATCACCGCAGATCAGACAGTAAATACAGGAAAACATCGTGGCGAAAATCAGCAAGTCATTCCAGTACGGTAATCACGAAGTCACACTGGAGACGGGTGAAATCGCCCGCCAGGCATCCGGTGCGGTCATGGTCAAGATGGGCGGCACCGAGGTGCTGGTCGCGGCGGTTGCCGCGCAGACCCAGCGCGAAGGACAGAGCTTCTTCCCGCTGACCGTCGACTACAAGGAAAAGTTTTATTCCGCCGGCCGCATTCCCGGCGGTTTTTTCAAGCGTGAAGGGCGGCCGACCGAAAAGGAGACGCTGACCTCGCGCCTGATCGACCGCCCGATCCGCCCGCTGTTCCCCGACGGCTTCAAGAATGAAGTGCAGATCGTGGCCACCGTGGTGTCGATGGATCCGGAGATCAACGGCGACATTCCCGCGCTGATTGGCGCCTCGGCGGCACTGGTGCTGTCCGGCGCCCCGTTCAATGGCCCCATCGGCGCCGCCCGCGTTGGCTACAAGAATGGTGAATACCTGCTCAACCCGGCCACCAGCGAGCTGGAAGGCTCGGACCTGGATCTGGTCGTGGCCGGCACCGAAAACGCCGTGCTGATGGTGGAGTCGGAAGCCAAACTGCTCAGCGAAGAAGTGATGCTGGGTGCCGTGGTGTTCGGTCACCAGCAGATGCAGGCCGCGATCAAGGCCATCAACGAGTTGGCTGCCGAGGCCGGGCGCAAGGATTTCAGCTGGCAGCCGCCCGCAGTGGATTCCTCGCTGGAGGATGCCGTGCGCGCCGCCGTTGGCAACCGTCTGCAGGACGCCTTCCAGATCCAGGACAAGCTGGAGCGCCGCGACGCCATTGCCGCGATCAAGGACGAGGTCCGGGAAAGCCTGGCCGAGCAGATCGAGGCCAACGGCTGGTCCGGCGAGGCCATTGGCGCGGTGTTCAAGGACATGGAATACCACACCCTGCGCGACAGCGTGCTGAAGACCAAGAAGCGCATCGACGGCCGCAACCTGGACGACGTCCGTGCCATCACCGCGCGCGCCGGCATCCTGCCGCGCACGCACGGCTCGGCCCTGTTCACCCGTGGCGAAACCCAGGCCCTGGTCGCGATCACCCTGGGCACCGCACGCGATGCGCAGATCATCGACGAGCCGGCTGGCGAGTCGAAGGATCCGTTCCTGTTCCACTACAACTTCCCGCCGTACTCGGTCGGCGAGTGCGGCCGCATGATGGGCCCCAAGCGGCGTGAAATCGGCCATGGCCGTCTGGCGCGCCGCGGCGTGCAGGCCGTCAAGCCGGACATGGACCAGTTCCCGTACATGATCCGCGTGGTTTCGGAAATCACCGAGTCCAACGGCTCCTCGTCGATGGCCTCCGTATGCGGCGCATCGCTGGCCATGATGGACGCCGGCGTGCCGCTGAAGGCGCCGGTGGCCGGCATCGCCATGGGCCTGGTCAAGCAGGGCGACGACTACGTGGTGCTGTCCGACATCCTGGGTGACGAGGATCACCTGGGTGACATGGACTTCAAGGTCGCCGGTACCACCGAAGGCGTTTCGGCGCTGCAGATGGACATCAAGATCGACGGCATCACCGAAGAGATCATGCAGACCGCGCTGGCCCAGGCCCGCAAGGGTCGCCTGCACATCCTTGGCGAGATGGCCAAGGCACTGGACGCTCCGCGCGCCGAGATGAGCGAGTACGCACCGCGCCTGCTGACCATCAAGATCCATCCGGACAAGATCCGCGAGGTGATCGGCAAGGGCGGCGCGACCATCCGCTCGATCACCGAGGAAACCGGCGCCACCATCGATATCGACGACGATGGCACCGTGGTCATCGCCTCGGTCAACCGTTCCGCAGCCGAAGCGGCCAAAAAGCGCATCGAGCAGATCGTGGCCGACGTCGAGCCGGGCCATATCTACGAGGGCAAGGTGGCCAAGCTGATGGACTTCGGTGCCTTTGTGACGATTCTGCCGGGCAAGGACGGCCTGGTGCACATCTCGCAGATTTCCAACGAGCGTGTGGAGAAGGTCTCCGACAAGCTCAGCGAGGGTGACACGGTCAAGGTCAAGGTGCTGGAAGTGGACAAGCAGGGTCGCATTCGCCTGTCCATGAAAGCCATCACCGAAGAAGAAGCCAACGCGTAAGTAGCGAAGGCACCATTCTGCAACAAGAAGACGCCCGCGCATGCCGCGGGCGTTTTTGCATGTTGCGATGCAACATCTCCAGTATTAGCATGACTTGCACCATCGTCCCGGACGCCGCGCAGCGGTGATCCGTGACCCACTTTCCAGTCGTGGAATATCATTCGCGAGCGGAACGTGCAGCAACGCGAGGCAATCGGGCCTGATTGATGCCACTCAGCCGCACACAGCAGGAGCAATCAGTGAGCAAACACAGCAACGATCCGGGCGCCGCCTTCCAGGCCATGGCGCAACAGTCCATGCAAGCCTGGCAGGACATGTGGAGCAAGTCCCTTGGTCAGGCTTCGGCAGGCGCGATGCCTGGCGTGGGCGACAAGCTCAACAACGAGTCATTCGCCCGCGTTCTGGACGGTCTCAAGGGCTACCTGGGCTGGATGGAAAACCTCAGTGCGGCCAGTGCTGCAACGCCGGACGGACTGAACTGGAACGAGGCAATCGCCCGCACCTTCGGTGGTGGAGCCGGCAATCCGTTCAGCGAGGCGTTCGCCGGGCTGCCCGGCATGGAACAGTTCGATCCGCAGGCCTGGCAGCAGCAGTTTGGCAAGTTCATGGCGCCGGTCCAGCGTGCCGGTGATGCGATGTTTTCGCTGCCCAATTTTGGCCTGGCGCGGGAACACCAGGAGCAGGCTCAGGCGCTGGGCCGGGCCTGGAGCGAGTATCTGCAGCAATCGGCCCGCTACCAGGCGCTGGTGGCGCGGGTCGGGCGCGAGGCCGCCGAAAACGTGCAGGGCAAACTGGGCGAGCACGAACAGCCCGGACGCCAGATTGATTCATTGCGCGGCCTGTACAACCTGTGGGTGGATGCCGCCGAGGAGGCCTGGGCGGAAATCGCCATGAGCGACGAATACCGCGAGGTCTACGCCGCGATGACCAATGCGCAGATGCGCGTACGCCAACTGGTGCAGCAGCAGACATTGGAGATGGCCGGTCAGCTTGGCCTGCCCACGCGCGATGAAGTTGATTCGCTGGGCCGGCGCCTGCAGGAGCTGCGGCGCGAGCTGGCCAGCCTGCGCTCGGCGCAGCGAGTCGAGACGGTGAAGTTCGATGCAGGCAGGCCGGCCACGCGCAAGAAGACGCCGGCACGCAAGAAGCCGGTCGCAAAAAAGACAGCACCGGCCAGCAGCAGCGGCAAGCATAAAGCCGCAACGGCAAAATCCGCGGCAGCCGCTGGCGCGAGAAAGTCAACCCGCAAGTCGACCGTCGCCAAGCGCAGGAAGGAGAGCTGAGTCATGTATTCCGCACTCAAGATCGATCCGACCCGGGCCATGCAGGAAGTGGCCGGGTTCCGCCAGAAGATCGCAGCCGGCATGAGCAGCCTGCTGGAAGTGGGCGAGGTCGAATACGGCGCCTGTGACAAGGAGGCGGTGTACCACGAGGACAAGCTGACCCTGTATCACTTCAAGGGCGACAAGGCGCCCACGGCGAAAACCCCGATCCTGATCTGCTACGCCCTGGTCAACACGCCGTGGATGGTGGACCTGCAGCCTGGTCGTTCGCTGGTCGAGAATCTGCTGGCCGAAGGCGAGGACGTGTACCTGATCGATTGGGGTTATGTCGACGGCGCCGATCGCTGGCTGACCATGGACGACTACATCAACGGCTATCTGGACCGCTGTGTCGACGTGGTGCGCGAGCGCCACGGTCTGGAAAAGATCAACCTGCTCGGCATTTGCCAGGGCGGGGCATTCTCGCTGTGTTACGCCTCGCTGCACCAGGACAAGCTGGCGAATCTGATCACGATGGTCACACCGGTCGACTTCCACACCGACGACAACATGCTCTCGCACTGGACCCGCGAGCTGGACGTGGACCTGTTCGTCGACACCCTGGGCAACGTGCCCGCCGACCTGATGAACTTCTGCTACCTGAGTCTGAAGCCGCTGCGGCTCAACCAGCAGAAATACGTCGGACTGGTCGATATCCTCGACGATCCCGAGGAGATCCGCAATTTCCTGCGCATGGAAAAATGGATCTTCGACTCGCCCGACCAGGCCGGCGAAACCTTCCGCCAGTTCATCAAGGACTTCTACCAGGGCAACAAGCTGGTCAAGGCCGAAGTCGAGCTGGGTGGCCGCCGCGTCGATCTTGCCAACATCACGCTGCCCGTGCTCAACATCTTCGCCGAGCAGGACCACCTCGTGCCGCCGTCGGCCTCGCGCGTGCTGGGCGAACACATCGGCAGCGAGGACTACACCCAGCTCGCCTTCAAGGGCGGCCACATCGGCATCTACGTCTCCGGCCGCGCCCAGCGCCAGGTCCCACCCGCCATCCACGACTGGCTCCGCCAGCGCTGACGCGCTGGCCGCGAATCGGCATTCGAGTTTCTCCGCGTCATTCCGGACGGCGCGCAGCGGCGATCCGGGATCCACTTGCAACGAAACAGCTTGGTTCTCGCCGCGCTTTCTGCAGGCGTGGCGGTTTTCCGGTGGTGGCCTTCGGCCGCAGGCCGCCAACCGGCCACGCCGTTACCCTGCTCGTGAGCGGTGGGCAGCGCAAAAGCCGGAGCCATTACAATGGCGCGATCCGGGCTAGCGCCGTCAGGCGAAGACAATGCGACAGCAACAAGACCACGACAGCATCCGCGCCGTGCAATGGTGCGGTGACCACCTGAAGCTGCTGGATCAGCGCGAGCTGCCGATGGAGGAGCGGTGGCTGGAATGCCGCAGCGCGGATGGGGTGGCGCGGGCCATTCGGGATCTCGTGGTGCGCGGGGCACCGGCGATCGGGATCGCCGCGGCCTGGGGCGTGGTGCTGGCCGCGCGGCAGGGCGAGGAAATGGATACAGCGATGGCGTGCCTGCGCGCGGCGCGGCCGACGGCGGTGAACCTGATGTGGGCGCTGGACCGGATGAATCGGTGTCTTGAGGCAGGCGCGGATACCGATGCTCTGGCGCGTGGAGCGCAGGCGATCCAGGATGAGGATCTGGCGGCCAATCACGCCATGGGTGCGGCCGGTGCCGCGCTGATCGAGCCGGGCTCGGGGGTGCTGACCCATTGCAATACGGGCTCGCTGGCCACCGCCGGCTACGGCACGGCTCTGGGTGTGGTGCGTGCCGGCGTTGCCAGCGGTCGCATCGAGCGCGTGTTTGCCGGCGAAACGCGGCCCTGGTTGCAGGGTGCCCGACTGACGATGTGGGAGCTCGCACGCGACGGCATTGTCGCGCGCCTGATTGCCGATTCGGCGGCGGCCTGGCTGATGCGCTCGGGACAGGTGCAATGGGTGATCATCGGGGCCGATCGGGTGGCAGCCAACGGCGATGTGGCCAACAAGATCGGCAGCTACGCATTGGCTCTGGCGGCGCGTCATCATGGCATGCGCTTCATGGTGGTGGCGCCGACTTCGACGCTGGACTTGAATACGACCAGCGGCAGTGACATCGAGATCGAGATGCGCGACGAGAACGAATTGATGACGCTCGCCGGGCAACGCACTGTGGTGACGGGTGCCCGCGGCTGGAACCCGGTGTTCGACGTGACTCCGGCCAAGCTGGTAGACGTGCTGGTTACCGAGCGCGGTGTGGTGCATGCCCCGGATCGGAAAAAGCTGCGCGCACTGCTGGGCCCCGCATGAGCCTGCGGCGCGAGGCGCTGCTGTTTGCGGTTGGCGGGGTGCTCGGTTTCATCGTCGATGCCGGCATCGTGCAGGTGCTGGTTCGTGGCGCGGGCTGGAATCCCTATCTGGCGCGGGTGGTGTCGTTTCTTGCCGCGGCCACGGTCACGTGGCTGTGGAATCGGCGTTTCACCTTCGCGCATCGGCGCTCGCACACGGCACGCGCGGAGTGGGCGCGCTGGATGGGCGTGATGGCCGTCGGTGCACTGGTCAACTACGGCATTTACGCCGCCCTGGTGGCCACGTTTCCACCGGTCCGGGCCTGGCCGTGGCTGGGCGTGGCAGCCGGTTCGGCAGCGGCTGCACTGATCAATTTTTGCGCAGCCCGGTCCGTGGTCTTTCAGGGCCAAAAAAAAGCACCGTAAGTCACTGAATTGAAAACCGAAAATACCTGCCTGCAGATGCCGGCTATGGTATAATTGCGGTTTGCGTTTCCGATCGTGCCTGCGCTGCACTCCGCAGCCGTCTCGGATGCCCTTGTCAGTCAATCAGGAACCCGTTCAATGGCAGAACTGGCCAAAGAAGTCATCAAGGTCAATATCGAAGACGAGATGCGGCAAAGCTATCTCGATTACGCGATGAGCGTGATCGTGGGTCGCGCATTGCCGGACGCGCGCGATGGCCTCAAGCCGGTGCATCGCCGCGTGCTGTTTGCCATGAACGAACTGGGCAACGCCTGGAACAAGCCGCACAAGAAATCGGCTCGCGTGGTCGGTGACGTGATCGGCAAATACCACCCGCACGGCGATTCGTCGGTGTACGACGCGATCGTGCGCATGGCGCAGCCCTTTTCGCTGCGCTACATGCTGGTCGACGGGCAAGGCAACTTCGGTTCGGTCGACGGCGACAATCCCGCCGCCATGCGTTATACCGAGGTGCGCATGGCCAGGCTCACGCACGAGCTGCTGGCCGACATCGACAAGGACACGGTCGATTTCGGGCCCAATTACGACGAGACCGAGTCCGAGCCGCTGGTGCTGCCCACCCGCGTGCCCACCCTGCTGGTCAACGGCTCGGCCGGCATTGCGGTCGGCATGGCGACCAATATCCCGCCGCACAATCTGAGCGAGGTCATCCGCGCCACGATCGCCCTGATCGACGAGCCCGAGCTCGGCATCGACGGCCTGATGGAATACATCCCGGGCCCGGATTTTCCCACCGCCGGCATCATCAATGGCGCCGCCGGCATCCACGAGGCCTACCGCACCGGCCGCGGGCGCATTCTGGTCCGTGCCAAGGCCGAGATCGAAACGGCCGACAACGGCCGCGAGACCATCATTGTCACCGAGCTGCCGTATCAGGTGAACAAGGCGCGCCTGATCGAGAAGATCGCGGCGCTGGTCAAGGAAAAGCGTATCGAGGGCATTTCCGAGCTGCGCGACGAGTC
>CBFGSA010000108.1:0-9526 GCA_965651365.1 uncultured Rhodanobacteraceae bacterium
TTCCCGATTCCCGATTCCCGATTCCCGATTCCCGATTCCCGATTCCCGATTCCCGAGCCCAATCACCAGATCTGCACGCGCTGGTCGGGCTGCAGATACAGCTTCTCGCCGGGTGTCACGTCGAACGCCTTGTACCAGGCATCCAGATTGCGCACGGTCAGCGCACGGAACTGGCCGGGTGCGTGCACGCCGGTGTTGATGCGCTGGCGCAGCGCGGCGTCGCGGGCCTTGGTGCGCCAGGTCTGGGCGAAGCCGAGAAAGAAACGCTGGTCGCCGGTCAGCCCGTCGATCACCGGCGCCGGTTTCCCGTCAAGGGAGTGGCGGTAGGCGACATACGCGATGGTCAGGCCGGACACGTCGGCGATGTTTTCGCCCAGGGTCTGCTGGCCATTGACATGCAGGCCGGGCAGCGCCTGGTAGGCGTCAAACTGTTTGGCCAGCTTTTCGGTGGCGGCCTTGAAGTGCTTCAGGTCTTCGGCTGTCCACCAGTTGTGCAGCCGGCCTTCGGCGTCGAACTGGGCGCCCATGTTGTCGAAACTGTGGCTGATTTCGTGGCCGATCACGGCGCCGATGGCCCCGTAGTTGCGCGCCGGGTCGGCATCCGGATCAAAGAAGGGCGGCTGCAGAATCCCGGCCGGGAATTGCAGCACGTTTTCCAGTGGCAGGTTGATCGCGTTGACCAGTTGCGGCGTCATCCACCAGTGGTCGTGATTGACCGGCTTGCCCAGCACTGCCATGCGCTGCTCGGTGTGGAACTTGCCGGCATGGATGGCGTTGGTCAGCGGATCGTCTGCGCTGACCTCGAGACTGTCGTAGGACGGCCAGTGCTCGGGGTAGCCCACCTCCACCCGGATCGAGTCCAGTTTGGCGGCGGCCTTCTTGCGCGTGGCCGGCGTCATCCAGTCCAGGGTTTCCAGACGCTGGTGGAAGGCGGCCAGCAGGTTGTCGACCATCTGCTTGACCTGCTGCTTGGCCGAGGCCGGGAAATATTCGTCCACGTACAGCTTGCCGACCGCCATGCCGAGATCGGTGTTGGTGGCATCCACGGCGCGCTTCCAGCGCTCGCGCTGTTGCGGCACGCCATTGAGCGTGTGGCCGTGGAACTCGAAGGCGAGATCGGCGAATTTCTTCGGCAGCAGGCTGGCGCTGGCGTCCAGCGTGTGGAAGCGCAGCAATGCCTTCCAGTCCGCCAGCGGCTGGTCGCCGACGAGCTTGGCCAGGGCGGTGATGGCCTGCGGCTGCCAGGCGTCGATCACCTTTTGCCCGTCGAGGCCGGCGGTCTTGAAGTAGATGTCCCAGTCCAGGCCCGGCGCTCGGGACTTGAAGTCGGCCGGCGTCCACAGATTGTTGGCCTTCTGCACATCCTGGCTGTCGAGCAGGGTGGCCTGGGCCTTGGCGATTTTTGTTTCCAGCGCAAACACGCGCTGCGCTTCGCGCTCGGCATGCGGCGTGTCGGCGGCCTTGAGCAGGTCGGCAATGTAGGTTTTGTACTTGTCGCGATAGCCGGCCATGGTCTTGTCGTCGGACAGGTAGTAGTCGCGGCTCGGCATCGCCAGGCCGCCCTGCAGCAGGTAGGCGATGTTGTGTGACGGATCGGTCAGACCCTGGGCCACGAACAGGCCGAACAGGTTCGCGGTGTGGAAATCGGTGGCGTTGATCGGATCGACATCCTGGCGCAGGCGGCTGCCCAGCACGCGCGCCAGATCCTTGCGCGAGCCGATCGCCCCGATTGCGTCCAGTGCCGGCTGCAGCGGTTTCAGGCCATGCTTTTCGATCGCGTCCGTGTCCATGTAGGCGCTGTAGTAGTCGGCGATCTTGCGCTGGTTGCTGCCCGCAGGCGGATTCGACTGGGCAGCATTGCGGATGATGTCGGCGGTGCGCTTTTGCGCGGTCTTGTAGGCCACCAGAAACGCGCCGATGGAAGAGCGGTCCGCCGGAATTTCGGTGGACTTCAGCCACTCGCCGTTGGCGTAATCGAAGAAGTTGTCACCCGGCTTGACCGCATGGTCGATGCCGGCCAGGTCGATGCCGGCGTCGGCGGCGCTGCGGCCTGCTTGCGCCGGCGCCGTGCTTGCCGTGGTCGGCGCCGAGGCACTGGCTGCCGCCTGCCCGGCCGAATGATCCTGCGAACTGCACGCGCCCAGCGCCAGTGCCAGGGTGCAGCCAATTGCGAGCGATGTCTTGTTCATGGTGGTTGTTCCTTGAGCGAGACAAATACTCTAACGCCATCGCGGGTCGCAGCGTCAGTGACTTTTGGCCCATGTCGCGCGTGCACTGCAGGAGCGGCCCATGGCCGCGAAGGATTCAAAGAACGTGAAAACGCATTCGGTATCGTAATCGCGGCCATGGGCCGCTCCTGCAGGCTTGTGTGTGCCGACAAGCTGGCCGCTTGTGCCACACTGGTTCCATGTCGAATGCACTGGCCAATGCCACATCACCCTACCTGCTGCAGCATGCCGACAATCCGGTGCACTGGCGCGAGTGGGGACCGGAGGCCTTTGCCGAGGCGCGGCGGCGCAATGTGCCGGTGCTGCTCAGCGTCGGTTACGCCGCCTGCCACTGGTGCCACGTGATGGCGCACGAATCGTTCGAGGATGCCGAGGTCGCCGAACGACTCAATGCCAGCTACGTGGCGGTCAAGGTGGATCGCGAGGAGAGGCCGGACATCGACACCGTCTACATGCAGGCGACCATGGCCATGACCGGGCGCGGTGGCTGGCCGATGACCTGCTTTCTCACCGCCGATGGTGAACCGTTCTTCTGCGGCACCTATTATCCGAAGGCGCAGTTCCTGCAGTTGCTGGACGCCGTTGCCGAGGCCTGGAACAGCAAGCGCGACGAGGTCATTGCCAGCGCCGGTCAGCTCGCCAGCCGGCTGCGCGAGGCGCAACCTCCGGCCGGTTCGGCCGTCGTCGATGCCGGTGCGCTGGATGCGGCCGTGGCGCGGCTGCAGCAATCGTTCGATGCGCGGCATGGCGGCTTTGGCGGCGCACCCAAGTTTCCGCCGTCGATGGTGTTGAAGTTTCTGCTGTGCCATCACGCGCGTACCGGCAATGGCACTGCCCTGGAAATGGCTGAACGCACGCTCGAAGCCATGGCCCGCAGCGGCCTGTGCGACCAGCTCGGTGGCGGCTTCGCGCGTTACAGCGTGGACCCGGCCTGGGTGGTGCCGCACTTCGAGAAGATGCTCTACGACAACGCGCTGCTGCTGGGTGCGTACCTGGACTGGTATCGCATCAGCGGTTCACCGCTGGCGCTCAAGGTGGTGCGTGACACGGCCGGCTTCCTGCTGCGGGACCTGCGCACCGGCGAGGGCGGCTTTGCCTCCTCGCTGGATGCCGATGCCGACGGCGGCGAAGGCAGCACCTATGTCTGGACGCCGGCGCAACTGGCCGAGGTGCTGGGCCGCGAAGACGGCGCCCGCGCGGCAAGGCTGCTTGGCGTGACCGACGCCGGCACCTTCGAGCACGGCACCTCCACGCTGCAATTGGTGGGGGAACCGCCCGAGGCCTGGCCCGAATGGCGCGAGCGACTCCTGATTGCTCGGCAGAAACGCGTTCAGCCCGCTCGCGACGACAAGGTCGTGACCGCCTGGAACGGGCTGGCACTGGGCGCACTGGCCGAAGCCGGCGTGCTGCTGGATGAGCCGGCGTGGCTCGGTGCTGCGCGCGAATGCGCGGAGTTTCTGTGGAGTGCGCATGTGCGCCATGTCGACGACGGCTTGCGCCTGGCGCGTGCCTCGCGCGATGGCAAGGTCGGTGCGGCCGTCGGCGTGGCCGAGGATTACGGCAACCTTGCAGCGGGCCTGCTGGCCCTGCACCAGGCTGCCGGTGAAAGGTGCTGGTTGGAGCGCGGCGGCGACTTGCTGCGCACGGCATTGGCACAGTTTGCCGCGCCGGAAGGCGGCTTTTACGACACGGCGGCAGACAGCGAACGCCTGGTATTCCGCGCCCGCAGCCAGGCCGACAATGCCGAACCCTGCGGCAACTCGGCACTGGCCGGCGCACTGCTCACACATTCAGCCCTCACCGGCACCTGGCGTGACCAGGCCGAAGCCGCACTGGCGCCGGGGCTGGCTCTGGCCGGCTCCGATCCCCGCTTTGCCGGCTGGACCCTGGCAAGCGCAGAGGCCGCGCTCGCCGGTCCGCTGCAAGTTGCCATTGTCGGTGAAGATGATGTCGCACGCGAAATGCTGGCCGTGGCGCGCGCCGCCACCAGCCCCGGCCTGGTGCTGGCGCATGGCACGGGAACAGACCCGGCCAACGCAACCCACCCGCTGCTCGCCGATCGGCCGCTCGTATCCGGCCAGTCCGCAGCCTACGTCTGCCGCGGCTTTGTCTGCGAGCTGCCGGTGACCGCCGTGGATGAGCTGCGTGCTGAACTGCGGTGAGCCGGTCAGACATTGTTTTCCTGCTGCCGACAGCCGAGGCATTGAATTCTGCGACTTCGCTTCGCTGCGCGCAGAGTGACAGTGATGGGATGTGAATGTGTGATTCGGTTTCGGGTTTCGCCATGTTCACCTCAAGCTGTGTGACGCTCTTCCCGACACCCGACACCCGACACCCGACACCCGACACCCGACACCCGAGTCCCGAACCATTCCGGCATAATCGACAAACCCCTTGAATGCTCCGAGGAACCCGCAATGGCGAAATCGAAAATCCGCGTCTGGGACCTGCCCACGCGCCTTTTTCACTGGGTGCTGGCATTGCTGGTGCTGCTGCAGTTCGGCACGGCCGAGTGGGATTGGCTGGACATGTACTGGCACATGCGCTTTGGCTACGCCGTGCTGGCGCTGGTGGTGTTCCGCATCGTGTGGGGCTTTGTAGGCTCCGACACCAGCCGCTTTGCACAATTCGTGCGCAGCCCGCTGCGCGCCTGGCGTTTCTTCAAGGCCAGCCTCACCGATCGCGAGCACCGCACCGTGGGCCACAATCCGCTGGGTGCCTGGTCGGTGCTGGTGATGTTGGCGAGCCTGGCCGTGCAGGCCGTCAGCGGCCTGTTCTCCAGCGACGACATCATCACCTTCGGCCCGCTCGCCGGGCGGGTGTCCGAGAGCACGGTCAGCGCGATGACACGCATCCATCACTGGAACAAGAACGTGCTGCTGGTGCTGATTGCGCTGCACATCACTGCCATTCTGGTGCATTTGATTGGCAAGCGCGACAACCTGATCGGCCCCATGATCAGCGGCAACAAGCGCCTGGCGGAATCGGCAGCGGCGCCGCACATTCGCCCGTGGTGGTGGGCACTGCCCATCATCATCGTCGCCGGCCTGCTGGTGTGGGCGCTGGTGATCTGGGGTGAAGCGGGCGGCTATTGATTCGTGTCGGGACGGAGGCGGCCTTTTGGGGTACAGTCGAGTTTCGTCCAGAACTGCTGCGCAAGGGGAACACAGTGAAGTCGCTGGGTGCCGCGATTGTGGAGATTCGGCCCGACGCGGCGGGTCCCGTCCAGAGCCATCTTCTGCAAACGGGCAGCTATGTTCTCGGCAGCTCGGCACAGTGCGACGTGAGCGTGGGTGCCAGCCGGGTGTCGCGGCGGCATCTGCAGATCGACGTGCTGGCCGATGGCGGGGCCATTGTGCGCGATCTGGGTTCGCGCAACGGCACGCGGCACGGTCAGCGCCGGATCACCGAGATGGCCCTGACCGAACCGACGCGCTTGCTGCTTGGCGATGTCGAAGTGATGGTGATTCCGGACAGCACCAGTTCCGGCGTCGTGGGCCTTCCCGAATCAGATCCTCAAGACTTGCCCGTGAGCAAGCCGGTTGCGCCCAGCCGGGCAACCCAGGCGCCGGGAATCGGCTGGGCATTGATCCATGCCCTGGACAATCACCTGGATCGCAGTGCCCGGGGTGCGGCACAGGCCAGCGTGCTCGGCGGCGTGCTGGGCGAGTGGACGGACATCCTGCAGGCGGCGGCGATGTGCATTCGTCGAAATGGCCCCGACGGGCCGATTCTGGCGGCTGCCGGTGAGCCGGCCAAAGGCACGGCTGGCTCGCGCTTCGAGCTCGAATGTCATGGCATGTTCTTGCAGATGGACTTCGATGCGCCGCGCGAACTTTCGCCGGCGCAGGAGTTGGCCTTGCGCGTGGGCATGGCCGCGCTGGCCCCGTCTGCCGATGCCGGCCACGGAGCGCAATCCGTCCAGCCGGGTACCGGCTCAGCCCGGGAAGTGGTCGGCATGGTCAGTGCCTGCAGCCAGATGCGCGATCTGTACGCGCTTGCCGCGCGCGTGGCCGCCGGCGATGTGTCGGTGCTGATCCGTGGCGAGTCGGGCGTTGGCAAGGAGCTGCTGGCGACCTGGGTGCACCGGCAGTCTCCCCGGAACGAGGGGACTTTCCTGGCCATCAACTGCGCGGCCTTGCCGGCCGAGCTGCTGGAGGCGGAAATCTTCGGCATCGAACGCGGCGTGGCCACCGGTGTCAGCGCCCGCGCCGGTCTGCTGGAGCGCGCCCGGGGCGGAACCGTTTTCCTCGATGAACTGGGCGACATGGCGGCCTCGACCCAGGCCAAGATCCTGCGCGCGCTCGAGTCGTCCAGTATCTACCGGGTCGGCGGCAGCAAGGCGATCGAGATCGACGTGCGCTTTGTTGCTGCCACGCATCAGGACTTGCAGCAACAGATTGTGCAGGGCGAGTTCCGGCTGGACCTGTACCACCGGCTGGCTGCGGTGGAGCTTGAAGTGCTGCCCCTGCGCGAACGGCGCGAAGATATCGCGCTGCTGGCCACGCACTTTCTTGCCGAAGAACTGGCCCGGCTGAACCGGCCCAGCCCCGGCATCACCGATGCGGCACTGGCTGCCCTGATACGCCATGACTGGCCGGGCAACACGCGCGAGTTGCGCAACGAAATGGCGCGGGCGGCCTTGTTGCTGGAAGCGCACCAGGCGCTGGGTCCGGACAAGCTGTCCGCACGGGTGCGCCGGCAGGTACAGGCCGATGCAGACTTGAGCATGGCGAGCGCCCTTGCGCGGGCCGAGAGCGAGGCGTTCGCCGTCGCCCTGGCGGCGGCGCGCGACGACCACACGGCGGCCATGGAACTGCTGCAACTGCCGCGCAGCAGCTACTTCCGGCGGCTGCGCAATTTGCGCGACCAGCACAGCCCTGGCGAAGAGGAGGTCACCGAATGAGCGATCAGGCTACCGGCCCGCTGACCGAGGGCTTCGAGCGCAGCCCCGGCGGGGACGGCACGCTGGGCAGCGGCACCCGGGTTGGCCGGCTGGTGGTGCTGGGGCCGATTGGCGAAGGCGGCATGGGCCGGGTCTACAGCGCCTTTGACTCGATGCTGGACCGGCGCGTCTGCCTCAAGTTTCTGAAGAGCCGCGGTGTGGACAGCGCCGATGATGCCGGCAACCAGCGCCTGCTCGAAGAGGCGCGGGCACTGGCGCACGTTTCGCATCCCGGCATTCTGCCGATCTTCGATGTCGGCGAATTCGAGGGTCGCGTGTACCTGGTCACCGAGTTCGTTGACGGCTGGACACTGGCGGACTGGGTCCGCGTGCGCGAGCCGGCACCGGACGCGATCGTGGCCGCGTTGCGGCGCGCCGGCGAAGGGCTGGCAGCCGCCCACGCCGCATCGATCGTGCACCGGGACTTCAAGCCGGACAACGTGATGATGGGCCGCGATGGCCGGGTTCGGGTGATGGATTTCGGCCTGGCCTTGCGCGGTGAGTCCGGGTCTGATGTGAGCGATGGCCACGGCACGCCGCGCTACATGGCACCCGAGCAGCGCGAAGCCGCGCTGGCCACGGCGGCATCGGACCAGTATGCCTTCTGCCTGACGCTGGTGTCCTGCCTTGGTGGCGATGTCGATGCAGTCCGCAGCGATCCCGAGCAGGTTGCCAGTTTGCCGGTGAACGCACGGGTGCGCGCGGCCTTGCGTCGTGGCCTGTCGTGCAGCCCGCAGGAGCGCTATCCAAGCTTGCAGAAATTGCTCGATGACCTGGCGGTTCGACGGCGGTCGGCTGTTCGCATCGGGGCCGTGGCTGCAGTCGCGGTACTGGCCGCGCTGATTGCCGGCTTCTGGTATCAGGGGCGGACAGAGCCACCTTGCAGCGGCAGCGAAGCACTGGTTGCCAGCGACTGGAATCCGGACATCGCGGCAGCACTGCACAAGGCCTTCCGCGCCACCGGCTCGCCCGTGGCCGAGCAGAGCTTCAGTCTGGTCGACAGCACCTTGAACCAGTTTGCCGTCGACTGGAGCCAGTCCCGCGGCGAAGCCTGCCGCGCCACCGAAGTCCGCCACGAGCAGTCCCAGGCGATGCTGGACCGGCGCATGCTGTGCTTTGACCGCCGCCTGCGCGAGCGCAATGCGGTGATCAAGCTGCTGCACAGCGCCGACGCCAAGGCCGTTGCCGAAACCGGCGACATCCTGTCCACCATCGACCCGGTGTCGCGCTGCAACGACCTCGAATCACTGACCAGCCTGCGCGTCGACCCGGTGGCCGAATCGCGGCGTGCAGACTTTGCCCGGATCGACGAGCAACTGGCCCAGGCCAACGTGCAGTTCGAGGCCGGGCGCTACGCCACCGCGTTCGACGTGGCGCAACAGGGGCTGAAACAGGCCGAGGCGCTTGATCACCCGTGGCAACTGGCACGCGCGCATTACGCCGTGGGCCGCAGCGCCGAGCCGTTGGACAAGTTTGAGCTGGCTGAACCCGAACTGGAGCGTGCCTTCCGCAGCGCCATTGCGCTGGGTGACGACGCACTGGCCGCCCGATCGCTGGCGCACCTGATGTTCATCGCCAGTTCGCGCCAGGTCGACGCCCTGCGGGCGCAGCGCTGGATCGACTGGAAGCAGAGCCTGGAACCCTGGTTCGCGCATGACCCGCAACTGGCGGCGCTGCTGGATCTGGAGCATGGCCTGGCACTGGAGCCGGCGGGTGACCTGAAATCGGCCGAAGCATTGCTGCGGCGTGCCGTGCAGACGCTTGAAGCCAAACTGGGTGCGCAGGCGATTCCCACGCTGCGTGCGCGCGGCAACTACGCCAATGTGTTGTTGATGCAGGGACGCATGAACGAAGGTGCCGGAAAGCTGGAAAAGCTGATACCGGACATGCGCGCGGTCCTCGGCAACCAGCATTCCAACCTGGCCTCGATGCTGGGTAGCCTCGCCACAGCCTGCAAGGAAACCGGGCGCACTGCCGACGCCTTGAAGCTGGAGCGCGAGGCACTGGATATCGTCGTGGCCAATCTCGGCCCGGACCATTCCGAAGTCGGCCTGCGCCGCCTCTCGCTGGCGGAAAGCCTGCTCAATGCAGGCCATCCGCAGCAAGCCCTGCAACAAGCCACGTCGGCGGCCGGGATTTTCAAGGCGAGCCTGGATGAAGACCACCCGTGGCGCCTGATTGCCGCAACTGTCGTTGCAGGCATACAGCACAAACTTGGGCATTCCGCACCGGCCCTGGCCACGCTCGATTCGGCAATCAGCTTGTGCCCGGTGTCGGAAATGCCGGCCCGTCATCAGGCCGGCACCTGGGTTACCCGGGCGCGCATTCTGGCGGCACTGTCGCGCGCGGCCGA
>CBFGSA010000109.1:0-9472 GCA_965651365.1 uncultured Rhodanobacteraceae bacterium
CGGGACACGGGACACGGGACACGGGACACGGGACTCGGGCGTTGGGCTTTCTGCTCGTCATCCTGGGGCCGAGCGAAGCGAGGAACCCGGGATCCATTGTGCGTTTTCCTCAAGGTCACATGCTGCGGTTCAGCGATGATCGGGTTCAAGACCTGCCGTTTTGATTTTCCAACCGGTGCCACGCGACCCGAATTGAGCCTGGACCGCGCTTTTGTATGGCACGGGATCTGGTGTCAGTACAAGGGTGTCAGCGTGAAAGCCTGGATTCCGCAACGCCTCGACTTCCAGGGCTACTCCAACCCCGTGTTCACGGCTTGCATTGTCCGCCAAGCTGGAGGACAGATTGAACTGCGCGGACGCTTCAGGCCGCTTTGGATCATGTTGTTTGCGATCCCCGCGCTGCTGATGGTGATGGTGGTTGTCTGGTTGCAAAGTCAAATTGCAGATCCGCCCCAGAGTGTGGAGCCTATCGCACTATTGCTTGTACTGTGCGCGCTTGGCCTGACTTGCTGGTACAGCACCATTCAGGCCCGCAATATCCTCGTTGCGCTTGCCGAGGCTACGGAAACCTGGGATGTGCCGCGGTAGCCAGCGTTGCTCGTCACTGCCATCTCATTTCATCGAAACTTGCGCCGCCGTGTTCACCGGCACCCCGCAATTGCTCTCAAGTCAAACCGGTGAGGTAGTACAGGCCGATCACGACGAATACCGCAACGGTCTTGATCACGGTGACCGCGAAGATATCCTTGTAGGCTTGGCGGTGGGTCAGGCCGGTCACCATCAGCAGGGTGATGACGGCGCCGTTGTGCGGCAGGGTGTCCATGCCGCCGGAGGCCATCGCGGCCACGCGGTGGAAGACTTCCAGTGGAATGCCGGCGGCGTGAGCATTGGCGATGAAGGTGTCGGACATCGCGGCCAGGGCAATGCCCATGCCACCGGAGGCCGAGCCGGTGATGCCGGCCAGCGAGGTGACCGTGATCGCTTCGTTGACCAGCGGATTGGGAATCGAGTGCAGCGCATCGGCGACGATCCGGAAGCCGGGCAGGGCCGCGATCACGGCGCCGAAGCCGTATTCGGAAGCGGTGTTCATCGAGGCCAGCAGGGCGCCGCCGATGGCGGCCTGGCTACCTTTTGTGAAGTGCTGCGTCACCGGTTTCCAGGCGAAGGCCAGCACGCAGAGAATGCCGGCCAGCAGTGCGCCTTCCACGGCCCAGATTGCACCGATCTTCGAGACCTGCTGCACCACCGGCTCGGCCTTGCCCATGATCGTGGGATTGAAGGCCGTGCTCTGGCCGTACCAGGCCGGAATCCAGTCGGTGAACAGCTTGTTGACCACGCCCACGAGCACCAGTGGCATGATCGCCAGCAGCGGATTGGCCAGCTTGCCGCCCTCGAATGGCTCGGGCTCGTTGACCAGCGGCGCATCACCGGCATAGCCTTCGCCCTTTTTCGCTGCGCTGCGCCGGCGCCATTCCAGATAGCTGATGCCGACCGCGAAGATGAACACGCCACCCAGCGTACCCAGCCACGGTGCGGCCCAGGAGTTGGTGCCGAAAAAGGCGGTCGGGATGATGTTCTGGATCTGCGGTGTCCCGGGCAGGGCATCCATGGTGAAGGTGAACGCACCCAGGGCAATGGTGCCGGGGATCAGGCGCTTGGGAATGTCGGACTGACGGAACAGCTCGGCGGCGAACGGGTAAACCGCAAACACCACCACGAACAGCGACACCCCGCCGTAGGTCAGAATCGCGCATACCAGCACGATCGACAGGATCGCGCGGCTGCGTCCGACCACGTTGATGGTGCCGGCCACGATGGCCTTGGAAAATCCCGAAATCTCGATCAGCTTGCCGAACAGCGCGCCCAGCATGAAGACCGGGAAATACAGGCGCAAAAAACCGACCATCTTTTCCATGAACAGGCCGGTGAACATCGGCGCGACCAGTGACGGGTCGGTCAGCAGTACCGCGCCCAGCGCCGCGATCGGCGCAAACAGGATCACGCTGTGGCCGCGGTAGGCCATCAGCATCAGAAAGGCCAGTGCGGCCAGGACAATCAGAAAAGACATGCGTCGGTCCCCGGATGGCAGCTTCAATGACAACAACTTTGTCTCGATGCCGTCACCCCCGCGCAAGCGGAGATCCCGTGCCGCTGACCGGTCTGTGGTCCGGGAGCGACTGGATTGCCGCCTCCGCGGGAATGACAACGCCCCGAGTATCGGCGTTCCGGTGGGCTGTCGACACTGGACCAAGGTACAAGTGTCCGCGCGCGCGTGGCTGGCTAGGATTGGCAACAAATCGAGGGACTGCGCCTGTCGGCGCCGTTCCGTACCGCCATATCCGGGAACGGGGACACCACCATGAAACGTCAGATTCTTGCACTTGCCATCAGTACGGCCCTGCTGGTGCCGCTGGCCGCGTTTGCGCAGCCGGATGCAGCCACCGGACAGAGTGGCCAGACCAGCGACAACAGCCAGGAGCAGAACAAGACCGAGGCCGAGCAGCGCGAGGCCAAGGAGCTGCAGACAGTGACCGTGACCGCACGGCGTCGCAGCGAGGATCTGCAAAAGGTGCCGGTGGCGGTCAGTGCCTTCGGTTCGGAAGATCTGAAGGACATGCAAGCAGTCAACATCGACGGTCTGCAGGGCTCGGTGCCCAACCTCAACATCGTCCAGGGCCGCGGCTCCTCGGGCAACGTCAACATTTTCATCCGCGGCATTGGACAGCCCGACGCCCTGCAGACCTTCGACCCCGGCGTCGGCTTCTACGTCGATGACGTGTACTACTCACGCATCAACGGCGCCCTGATGGACCTGTTCGACATCGACCACGTCGAAGTGTTGCGCGGGCCACAGGGCACGCTGTACGGCAAGAACTCCACCGGTGGTGCGGTCAAGATCGTGACCAAAAAGCCCAGCGATTATCCCGAGGGCTCGGTGGAAGTGACCGTCGGCGACTACGGCCGCATCAATACCAAGGCCTACTTCAGCGGCCCGCTGGGCAAGACCGTGTCCGGCTCGATTGCCGTGGGCACGTTCAAGAATGACGGTTACGTTACCGATCCGGACAACGGGCGCCATTTCAACGACGACGACACCCGGGCCATTCGCGGCAAGCTCGATTTCCATCCGTCCGATACCTTCAACGCGACCCTGTCGATGGACTACACCCACCAGAGCACTGCACTGACCATGGGCCGGCCGACCGCGCCACTGGTCAGTGTCGACCTGGCCACCGGTGGGTCGAACGTGCTGCTGGTTCCGACCGAAGGAGAATGGGACTATCACGCGCGCACCTCGTTCGGGCCGGGCAAGGGCCAGAAACTGACCCACAAGGGCATGGACCTGCACCTGAACTGGATGCTGGGCTCGAACTGGGACCTCAAGAGCATCAGCGCCTGGCGCAAGCTTGACACCGATGCCTACATCGACATCGACGCTTCCGAGTACGAACTGGGCGACGTGCTGGTGGCCCTGCGCCAGAAACAGACCAGCCAGGAATTCCAGTTCCAGTACGACAACCAGGACAACCTGCAGGCCGTGTTCGGCCTGTACTGGCTGAACGAAAAAGTGCCTTCGCACCAGGAAGCCTATGCCGACGATTTCCTGACCTTTGCCGGCACGCCACTCGATTTCCTGCGCACCATCGACGACGATCTGGAAACGACCAGTTACGCCGGCTTCGGCCACTTCAACTGGAGCTTCGGCGACGGCTGGAGCCTGGCGGCAGGCGTGCGCTACACGCACGAGAAGAAGGACTACTTCCGCACCACCTCGGCATTCTTTGGCGCGCCACTTGAGGCCGCCAGCGCGGATCCGCAGGCGGTGATTGCTCCGACCAGCCACACCTGGACCGCGGTGACGCCGTCGCTGAGCCTGCAAAAGCAGTTCACGCCGCAGGTGATGGGTTACGTGTCGGCCAACCGCGGCTTCAAGTCCGGCGGCTACAACGGTCGTGCCAACTCGCAGGTCGAGGCCAACGATCCGATCTTCGATCCGGAATACGTGTGGACCTACGAAGCGGGCCTCAAGATGCGCTCGGCCGACAGCCGCGCCAAGGCCAATGTCGCCGTGTTCCACAGCAACTACAAGGACTTCCAGGCACGCGTGTCGGAAATCACCAATCCCGGCGATCCCATTCCCAACTTCAGCTTTCCCGTGCTCAACGCAGCCAGGCTGAGGATGGACGGCGTAGAGTTCGAAGGCTCGACCCTGATCGGCGAGAGCACGCGCCTGCAGGCCCAGATCGGTTATCTGAATGCCAAGTACGACCGTTTCGACGATCCGCGCACGCAGATCGACCCTACACTGGCGGCCCTGCATGATCACGTGGCGTTTTCCCCCAAGTGGACCGCACGGGTGGCGGCCACGCACACCTTCAACCTGGACAGCGGCTCGGCCCTGACCCTGGGCGCGGATGCCTCGTATCGTGACGACATCTGGCTCAGCGTCGACAACCGGCCCAACCTGATGCAGGAAGCCTACACTCTGACCGGCCTGTTCGGTGTGTTCGACTCGGCCGACGGGCGCTGGCAGATGCGTGCCGGGGTGCGCAATCTCACCGACAAGACCTACATGACCGATGCCCAGGAGTTCTCCAGCGTTGGCAACATCCAGACCGCCTACTACGGCTGGCCGCGCAACTACTACGTCAGCTTCCGCTACAACTTTTTCCAGTAGCCTGAGGGCCGGGAATCGAGAATAGGGAATCGGGAATCGCAAAGAACCAGGTGCCGGGATACATGACGATCCTGGCGGACCAGGCAGTAGGGCGGGAGAAGCCGCGCAGCGGCGTATCCCGCCATCCTCGCGCGAGTCGGGATGGCGGGATACGCTGCGCTTCTCCTGCCCTACGCTGAATTGAAGTGTGTCCATGAAGACGATGCCTTTCCTCCGCCTGTTTGCCCTGGTTCTGGGCCTCGCTGTTCTGGTGGCCTGCGCCAAGACTCCGGTCGGCAAGCTGCCGCATCTGAACCTCGATCCGGACCGCGTCACCGTCACCGGCCTGTCCTCGGGGGCGTACATGGCCACCCAGAGCCACCTGGCCTGGCCGGAAATCTTCTCCGGCGCGGCGCTGGTGGCCGGTGGGCCGTACGCCTGCGCCCAGGGTGATCTTGCACGCGCGCTGTCGTCTTGCATGAAGGGCAAGCCGGCAATCGACGTGGATGTTCTGGCCAATGAAGTACGCCAGCGTTCCGCCAACGGCGCGCTTGGGCCGCTGACGGCGCTGGCCGGTGATCGCATCTACGTGCTGCATGGCCGTGCCGACCAGACCGTGGCCGAAGCGGTATCGCGCGATGCAGCGGCCCTGTATCGCAAGTTGCAAGCTGTGCAGCCGAGCCTGGAAGTGGAGTGGGACGGCGCGCGCAATTTCGGCCACAACCTGCCGCTGGCTGCGACTGGCGATGACTGCGTCACATCGAAGCCGCCCTTCCTCGGCCACTGCGGCCTTGATGCGGCCGGCGAAATCTTCGCGCAGCTCTACGGCACGCCGAAACGTCAAGCCGACACGGCCCGCGGCGAATTGCGGACATTCAACCAGCAGGCCTTCGTGCCCGGGGACGCCGATGCGTACCTGGCCGACACCGGCTATGTATACCTGCCGCGTGAGTGCCTGAGCGGCGAGAAGTGCGGTGTGCTGGTGGCTTTCCACGGCTGCCAGCAGAACGCGGCTGCCGTCGGCGAGAAGTTCGTGCGCGAGGCCGGCTTCAACCGCTGGGCCGATGTTTACCAGGTCGCCGTGCTGTACCCGCAAACCCGCGCCAGCTACGCGCCGCTCAACCCCAAGGCCTGCTGGGACTGGTGGGGCTTTTCGGGAAAGGGTTACGACACCCGCCAGGGCGTGCAGCAGCAATGGCTGATCCGCGCCCTGGCCGCACTGGGCGTGCCGCACGCTGTCGAGTAGGCCGGTTCAGGGAGCCTGGCGTGGTCCGGGCGACGGAGCCGGCGCAGCGCAGCGAGTCGCAAGCGGGTCACGGCTTGTCAATCCCTGCCATCACTATCGGCAACCCCGACGTCATCCTGGGGCCGAGCGCAGCGAGGAACCCGGGATCCATTTTTTCGAGTGCCTGAAGCTGCCGCATTGCAGCACAGCCCGGAGCCAGGATCAAAATGGATCCCGGGTTCTGCGCTCCGCGCAGCCCCAGGATGACGTTTTTTGGGGCGTGCCGTGTGTGGCGCTCGGGGTTGCGCTCTTGTGAGACCGGCCAGGGCTTCGCATCGCGACTTGCATGCCTGCCCGCATTGACGCATGTTGAACTCTTGCAAGCAGGCTGCAGGCGGATCCGATGACGTTCCACGCTGACACAACATGCTGAGCGTCGGCGTCGTCATTGCCGCCGGGCTGGTGTGGCTGGGCTTGCTGTTTGCGGTCGCGGTCTATGGCGAGCGCCATCCGGACGTGCTCAAGCGGCGCTGGGCGATGGTGTACGCGCTGTCGCTGGCGATTCACTGCACCTCGTGGACCTTCTACGGCACCGTGACCCAGGCCAGCCGCTCCGGCTGGTGGCTGCCGCCGACCTTTATCGGTGCGATCGCCCTGTACGCGCTGGGCGCCGGCCTGATGGTGCGGCTGGTCAAGCTGGCGCGCGAGCACAATGCCTCCTCGCTGGCCGACCTGATCGCGGCGCGGCTGGGGCGGCATTCGGGTCTGGCGGCGCTGGCCACGGCGGTCATGCTGCTGGCGATCATTCCCTACATCGCCCTGCAGTTGAAGGCGGTGGCCATGAGCTACGGCATCGTCGTGCACGGCCATGCCCCGGGCACGCCGGCCTGGCAGGACAGCGCGCTGTACGTGGCCCTGGTGATGGCCCTGTTCGCAATGATGTTCGGCACCCGCCGCGCCTCGACCGTGGTGCACAACCGCGGCCTGGTGCTGGCGGTGGCGTTCGAGTCGCTGTTCAAGCTGCTGGCGATGCTGGCCCTGGGCGCGATGCTGCTTTTGCCCTGGCAGGGCATGGCGGCGGTACCGGCCACGGCGCCGCCGCCCGACACCGGCGGCTTCCCCAGCCTGATCCTGCTCGGCGCGCTGGCCATGTTTGCGATGCCGCACCAGTTCCATATTGCCGTCACCGAATGCCGCGACGACGGACATGTGCGCACCGGGCGCTGGGTATTCCCGCTGTTCCTGGTGCTGATCGCCCTGCCGATCCTGCCCTTGGCGCGGCTCGGTGATGCGCTGCTGGGGCCGGCCGGGGTGTCCTCGGACCTGTACGTGCTGGCGCTGCCGCTGGCCGAAGGTCACCACGGACTGGCGCTGCTGGCCTTTCTCGGCGGCCTCAGTGCCGCCACCAGCATGGTGGTGGTGGCGACTTTGGCGCTGAGCCTGATGGTGGCGAATCATTTCATCGCGCCGTTGCGTGTGCGTGCCGGCTGGGGCCGCTCGGAGAGCCGCGACCTGCGTGGCGCGCTGCTGATGCAGCGGCGCGTGGTGATCGTGCTGATCGTGCTGCTGGCCTGGGGCTACAGTCGCGTGCTGGCCGGCAACGACGCGCTGGCGGATATCGGTGCAATCTCGTTTTCCGCTCTGGCGGGCCTCGCGATTCCGACCCTGGCTGCGGTATGGCGCCCGCAGCTCAGCGCCCGTGCGGTGGGTGCGGGCCTTCTGGCTGGCACGCTGGTGTGGATGTATGTGCTGTCGCCGGCGCTGTTCGTGCCGCAACCGGCATGGGTCACCCAGGGACCGTTCGGCTGGCAATGGCTGGCGCCGGATCATCTGTTCGGACTGCAGCACTGGAGCCGGCTGGCGCGCGCCGTGGGACTTAATCTGGCAGTCAATGCCGTGGTCGTGCTGCTGGTGGCGCAAAGCCGCTGGGGCCGGGCA
Organism: uncultured Rhodanobacteraceae bacterium; assembly: GCA_965651365.1. Lineage (GTDB taxonomy): Bacteria > Pseudomonadota > Gammaproteobacteria > Xanthomonadales > Rhodanobacteraceae > DASSBG01. The sequence goes on from CBFGSA010000109.1 coordinate 7,821, forward strand.
CGAGATGGCCGACCGCTGGGCCAGGTCGAAACGTCTGAATTGCGTGCGCTGGCGGCACGCTTTCTGTCGCCGGAACAGGTGCAAGCGCTGTTCGACGGCATCACGGCTCAACGTGCCGAGTCGCGCCTGTTGGCCGCAGTCGAGCATGATCTGGCCGCGGTGATCGGCGCGTCATCGGCGCACCTGCTGCTGGATGTGATGCGCGAGCGACGGTCGGAGGATCTGGACCAGGTGGCGGCGATTGTCGGCCAGGCCTCGCAGGATCTGCGCTTCAACCAGCGCGTGCTGGAAGCGGCACTGGACAACATGAGCCAGGGGATATGCGTGGTCGATGCCGAGCTGCGCGTGGTGGCCTGGAACCCGACTTACGCCGAACTTTTCCATTACCCGCCCGGCTTGCTGCGGATCGGTCGACCCGTGGCCGAGCTGATGCGTCACAACATCGAGGCCGGCCTGATCGGTCCGGCCGAACCCAGGCGAGCAACCGAGCGGCGAGTCACGCACATGCGCCGTGGCACGCCGCATCATTCCGAACGCAGGCTGGCCGACGGCACGGTGATCGAGATTCGCGGCAATCCGATGCCGGGTGGCGGCTACGTGGCCACCTTCACCGACGTGACCTCGTTCCGCCAGGCCGAGGCCGAGTTGAAACGCAGCAACGAGACGCTGGAGCAGCGCGTCATCGAGCGCACCGGCGAGCTGGCCCGGGCCAGCGAAGCGGCCCAGCGCGCCAACGAGGCCAAAGGTCACTTTCTGGCTGCCGTGAGCCATGATTTGATGCAACCGCTGCACGCAGCGCAGCTTTTTTCGCAGGCGCTGCGCGAGCAACTGGCCGGTCAGGATGGCCTGTCCGGCACGGCGCGGCATCTGGACGACTCGCTGGCCGTCACCGAAGGCCTGCTGGCCGGGCTGCTGGACATTGCCCGGCTGGAAGGCGAGCAACTGGAGTGCCGCCCGCGCGAGGTCCCGGTCGCGGAGGTGCTGGACCCGCTGGCGGCGGAATTCGCGGCACTGGCGCGCCAGCAGGGCACGAGTCTGCGGATGGTGAAAAGCAGTGCGCGTATCCACTCCGACCCGCAGTTGCTGCGTCGCATCGTGCAGAACTTTCTGGCCAATGCGCTGCGCCATGCCGGTGGCGGCCGCGTGTTGCTGGGGTGCCGTCGGCATGGCTGCAGCTTGCGCATCGAAGTGTGGGACACCGGGCCGGGCATTGCCGAGTCCGAGCGCGAGCTGATTTTCGAGCAGTTCCGGCGTGGCCACGAGGCCAGCGGCCAGGGTCTCGGCCTGGGCCTGTCCATCGCCGAGCGCATGGCCAAGCTGCTGGGCCACCGTCTGTCGCTGCGCTCGTGGCCCGGCCAGGGCAGCGTGTTCGCGGTCGATGTCCCCTTGTTGGAGCCGGGAGCATCCTCGACACCGTATGCCCCGGCGGCAGCGGCTGACGCCGGCGGTCGGGCACTGCTGGTCGACAATGACCCGTTGGCGCTCGAGGCTCTGGCCAGCGTCTTGCACAATTGGCAGTGGCAAACCCACGCCATCGCCGATCCTGCCGAAATCGATACGTTGCCGTGGCGCCCCGATGTGCTGCTGCTCGACTACCACCTCGATCATGGCGCCACCGGTCTGGATGTGCTGCAGCGCCTGCGCGGCGAGCA
>CBFGSA010000110.1:0-9260 GCA_965651365.1 uncultured Rhodanobacteraceae bacterium
TGCACGAGTTCATCCTCAAGAACTGGCGCATCGTCAAGGTCGCCACCACCAAGGCCCAGCGCAAGCTGTTCTTCAACCTGCGCAAGTCGAAAAAGCGTCTTGGCTGGCTCAATGCCGAGGAAGTGCGCAGTGTCGCCGATGACCTCGGGGTGCCCGAGGAAACCGTGCTGGAAATGGAATCGCGCCTGTCCGGCCGGGACATCGGCTTCGATGCACCCAGCGCCGACAGCGACGACGAGCATCGCCCGCCGTCGCCGGTGGCCTATCTGGAAGATCATTCCGCCGATCCCTACGAGCAGGCGGCAGCCGACGATCAGGAAGAGAGCCGTCGCTCGGTGATGACGCAGGCGCTCAGGAATCTTGACGAGCGTTCGCGCGACATCATTCAGCGTCGCTGGCTGACCGACGACAAGGCCACGCTGCAGGATCTGGCCGACGAGTATGGCGTGTCCGCCGAACGCATCCGCCAGATCGAAGGCAACGCCATCAAGAAGATGCGCACCGCCTTCGCGGCCTGATGGAAAACAGCCTGCAAGACACCTACGCCCCGCACAACGCCTGCTTCGGCTGCGGCCCGTCCAACCCGAAGGGGCTGCAAATCAAGAGCTTTCCCGAAGGCGACGAGGTGGTGGCCGAGTTCGTGCCGGAAAAATACCACGAAGCCTTTCCCGGCGTGCTCAACGGCGGCATCATCGGCACGCTGCTGGACTGCCACTGCAACTGGACCGCGGCCTGGCATCTGATGAACCGCCATGGCAGCGCGTCGCCGCCGTGCACGGTGACCATGGAATACGCGATCAAACTGCGCCGGCCCACCCCCACCGACGGGCCGTTGAAACTGGTTGCGCGCGTGCTCGAATCCACCGACGACGTGGTGACCGTGGAAGGCGAGTTGATCGCCGGCGACACGATCTGCGACCGCTGCACCGGCAAGTTCATGGCCGTCAAGGAAGGCCACCCGGCCTACCACCGCTGGTAGTCAGGCGGGTGGCTGCCGACGGCGCAGCCGGTAGCCGGCAAACAGGATCAGCAGCCACACGGGCAGCACGTACACCGCCGGGCGGGTCGAGTCGAGCTGGGTCATCAGCCCTACCAGCAGCACCAGAAAGCCGGCGCACAGCCAGTTGGCCCAGGGAAACCATGGCGCGGGGAACGCCAGCGACTTGTTGGCGTGCGCGCGGCGGAAACGCAGGTGCACCAGCACGATCATCATCCAGGTCACCGCGGCTGCGGCCGTCGCCACCGCCATCACATGCATGAACGCGCCGTGTGGCACGAGGAAATTGACGATCACCACCGCAAAGGTACAAGCGGAAGAAAAAGCTACGCCCACCCAGGGCACGCGGTTGCGGCCCAGGCGCAGGAAGATGCGCGGTGCATTGCCCTGTTCGGCCAGGCTGAACAGCATGCGGCCGTTGCTGTACATGCCGCTGTTGTAGACCGAGATCGCCGCCGTCAGCACCACCAGGTTGAGAATGTGCGGCGCGGCCGGAATGCCCAGATCGGCGAAGATCAGCACAAACGGGCTGCCGTCCACGCCGATCTGGTTCCACGGATACAGCGCCACCAGCACACCGACTGCGCCGATGTAGAACACCAGGATGCGCCACAACACCTGGTTGATGGCGCGCGGAATGCTGCGTCTGGGATTGTTCGCCTCGCCGGCCGTGATGCCGACCAGCTCGGTGCCGCCGAAGGAGAACATCACCACCACCAGCGACAGCAGCAGGCCGTGCACGCCATGCGGCAGAAAGCCGCCGTGCTGCCAGAAGTTGGCCAGGCCGGATTCCGGTCCGGACGCCTGCGTGGCCAGCAGTACCAGGCCCAGCGCGATCATGCCGATGATGGCCACGATCTTCACCAGCGCCAGCCAGAACTCGAATTCGCCGAACAACCTGACATTGGCCAGATTGATTGCCGTCACCCCGGCCCAGATCAACAATGCAGTGATCCAGGCGGGTACCCCCGGAAACCAGAACTGCACATACAGCCCGACCACGGTCAGCTCGGCCATGCTCACCAGCACGTACAGCAGCCAGTAGTTCCAACCCGACAGGAAACCGGCGAAGCCGCCCCAGTAGCGATGCGCAAAATCGCTGAACGCGCCCGCCACCGGTTCCTCGGTCGACATCTCGCCCAGCATGCGCATGATCAGGTAGATCACGCCGCCACCGATCAGATACGACAGCACGATGCCCGGCCCCACCAGCCGGATCGACTCGGCCGCACCATAGAACAGCCCGGTGCCGATCGCGCCACCCAGCGCGATCAACTGGATATGCCGGTTCTTCAGTGTCCGCGCCAGCGCGGGCGCCTTTCGTTCATGCATCTTGTATCCCCCAAAGACAAAAATTGCAGCCTAATGCGAAATGCACACGATGTTGTCAATTCGCTCGCCACAACGATCTCAATCGGATTGACAGCACCCGCTTCCGCTCGCGTGACCAAAGCGATATCAATTTTGGCCGGATGTGATATCATGCGTTCATGCAGCGCACACTCATCAATCTCGATCCCGACGACAAGGCCTGGCTGGACCGCGTGGCCAGAGAACAGGATATCCCCATGACCGAGGTCGTGCGTCAGGCTGTACGCGCCCATCGGCTGCGCGAAGAGAGTCACGGCCATCAGCGCTTGCAGCAAGCCATTCGAGATACGCGCGGCATCTGGCGAGCGGGTGACGGACTCGACTATCAGCAAGCCGTGCGCGAGGAATGGGACGCTGAGGCGTGAAGTACCTGCTGGACTCGGTCATCCTGATTGATCATTTCAATGGTATCGAGCAGGCCAGCACATTTCTTACCGACCATGGTCGGCAATGCGCCATCTCCGTGATCACGCGGGCCGAAGTCCTGACGGGTTTTGACCGGCAGTCGGAAGACCTGGCCAGAATCCTGCTCGACGCGTTCGATAGCCTGCCCATCACCACTGAAATTGCCGATACGGCAGCCAGCCTGCGCCGGCAGCGGCGCTGGAAACTGCCCGATGCCCTGCAGGCCGCGGCGGCCCTCCGACACGACCTGGCCCTGGTCACGCGCAACACTCGCGATTTCATGACCGGAACCGAGGAGCCCAAGGTGCTCGTGCCCTATCGGGTCTGAAGTCCCGTGCGGCGGAGATGCGATGCGCGTATCCACCACAGTGCAAGCGACAGGGCAGGCTGACCAAGCGCAGTGGCGGGATGCTGCCGGGCGTCGCCGAAACTTCGTCGGAAGGTGTGGTCGGGCTCCTGGACACAATGCGCGGCTCATTTGGCCCTTTCGAACCAGGATCGTCGCTTCGCGCCGCCTGCAATGACAAAATTTTCGGAAGCTCAGGAATGGCGCGAGTCAGGCCCCATGGCGCCGCGTGAGGCAGCCTCAGTTGCAATGGCCAAACAGCCAGGCGCCCAGCAGAAAAGCCAACAACACCTCCCCCGTGGCTGCTTGTTCGTGTGGCACGGCAGGTGCCTGCAGCAAGTCGTCGCAGTCAGGCCGAATCGCGGGGGGATCCAGCATCACCAACTCCGCCAGCAAGTCGTACAAGACCCGTGGCGTATCAAATCCTGGCGCGAGCGATACGCGGTTCGCCGCACACTCAGATGGGCCCGATGCAATCGCGCCATCATGTTCTGGTGTGCATTCGGCAAGGTCAAGCAGCCAGCGATCGACCTGTTCCAGAACTTCCTGCTGGTATTCGATCAGCAACTGCCAGGCGTTCGCCTCGCGGCCCCGCTTCGCCAGGTTCAAGCAGCGTGCATGGTCTTCGAGTATCCGCACCAAAGGCAGCTCAATGCACAGGCCCGTACGGCGTACCGCAATCGCGGGGGTGGCATCGGAATACAGATAATCCGTCAGGATGAACGCGCGGAGACGGCCAAGTGCGCGAACATTGTCCTGCACGCGCTGCAGGCAGGCGGCGATAGCCTTGGACGGCGCACCGGGAACCGGCTGATTCAGCACAATCCGCGTTGCCGAGCTGTCCGCAATCAGAGCATGCAAGCGCCATGCTTCCCGGCGCAGTCCCTGTATTGCTGCAGTGGCATTGGACGGTCGTTCCATGCTTGCCTCTGTCGCTGACATGATGGCCAAGTGTGGCGCCAAGGCGTCGCATGTGCTGAGACACCGCACAGCTTGCCGGGCACCATGAAATCCTGCAGAAGTGGCGGACCTACTGGCAGTACGTGCACTCCGGTGCCGTGCAGTAGCCGCGCCCACAACATCTGGCCTGGAGCGGCATGGTGCTGGATGCCGATGACCCGTGGTGGCAGGCGCACTACCCGCCCAACGGCTGGGGCTGCCAGTGCACCGTGCATGCGCTGAACCAGCGCGACCTGGAGCGCCTGGGCAAGTCCAGCCCGGACAAGGCACCGGATATCGACATGCAACAGGTCACGGTGGGCCAGCGCAGCCCTGGCGGCCCGCGCGTGGTCGAAACGCCGGCGGGCGTGGATCCGGGATTCGCATATCGACCGGGCCGTGCATCGTGGGCTGATACCTTCACGCCCAGGCAAGCGCCAACCGGTGGTCTGGCATTGCCATTGCCGGGCATGCCTGCCGCCAATACAGCACTGCCCGCTGTGCGGCCTGCGCCAGCGGATGCGATCATGCCGGTCGGCCTCAAGGCGCAGGAATACATTGACGCGTTCCTGGAGGAATTCGATGCCGGCAATGCACCCGCCGTCTTCAAGGACGTGACCGGCGAGCGGGTGATCATTTCAGATCAGCTATTCAGAAATGCCCAGGGCGAACTCAAGATCTTCAAGCGCGGCCGCGAGATCTACACAAGGCTGTATACCGCCACGATCAAGGAGCCGGATGAGATCTGGGTAACCTTTGTGAATGTCGATGGACGGGCGCAGATTCGCAGGCGCTATCTGGCTCGTTGGCAGATCGAGGGGCAGGAACTGCCCAGCCTGGTGATCTACGAGCTGGGCGGAGATGTCTGGAACGGCGTATCGGCATTCAAGCCCGACACCATCCGGGATCTGCTCAAGGGTGGTCGCCGTGGTATCGCTGTCTATAGACGAGAATAGAGCCGGGCGGCCCACCCGCCCGGCTACACGCCTGCGCGTCCTACGAGGGCGGTGGGCACCTCGGTCGCGCGACACAAAAAGGATACCACGATGAGCAAAGTCACGATCACCGTCGACGACGCCCAAGTTCAGGCGATGTTCCGGCGCCTGGCCGATGCGGCCGGCGACCTTGAGCCCGCGCTGCGGGACATTGGCGAGTACGAGCTGCGCGCCACGCGCGAACGTGCCAGCCGCGAGCAAAGCCCCGATGGCGTGCCCTGGGTAGCCCTGTCACCGCGCTATGCTGCCCGCAAGGCCAAAAAGCGCGGCGGCCTGCCCATGCTATCGAGCTGCCTGCGCCAGCACAAATCATCACGAGCCTTGCGCTCGGCCGGTGTCATGTACTCGTCGAAAAAGCTCCAGGTGCTGACCAGTACCGACAGCGCGAAGAATGCCGCCAGCAGTGCCAAGCCCAAAAGGATACCCGAGTCGAGCAGCGTGCCGACGACCAGAAAAAGGATGGTTGCCAGGCACAGGTTGATGAAGTTGCAGTGCATGCGCCAAGGATACCACCGTGGCTCAAGGCACTACGCGGAGATGTCGAAAAGTTGCCAAAGGTTCCAGGCGAACCACAGGCCAAAGCCAATCCAGATCGCGAACATGAGCACCATGCCGACCGATCCGAACGCCAGCAGTGCGGGCGAGAAAAGCGTGCCAAGCAGAACATCGCGGCTCTTCATGATTCGAGGATACCATCACGCCTGACCTCGAAGGCACCCTGCACATCAGGCCGATGACAAGGCGGTGGCTACGGTCATGCGACAGGTGGAACAAGCCGAGCAGCGCACGGGTCGACTCGGCAGTCCGATCGGAGCTGGCTTCAAGGAGGCCGCGGCCGGAGCCGCGGAATGGCGCCGTAGAACGCCTGAGATCAGCCGCCGGCAGCCAGCGGCTGCGGGTTAGAGCGACGCGTCGCGAAACGCCCGCAAGACGGTGTTGATGCGTGTTTGATAGCCAGGCCCTTGTGCCTTGAACCAGTCAAGCACATCCTGGTCCAGGCGCAACGAGACCGCAGCCTTGGGTGGTGTTGGTTGCATGCCGCGGCGAACCATGCCGTGCACGATGTGCTGAATGTCGGCTTCGGGATGCTCGCGCGTGGGCTTGGCCGCGGCACTCGCATTGAGGCGGCCCCAGTCAGTCTTTGACTTGGTGGAAGTAGATTTGCGCTTCACGTTGCGTGGCTTTGCGGAATGAGATGACGCGGATTTCATGCTCGCTCTCGGTATGGACGATGGAAGCCGGAGTACCGGCAAGAAGCCCACGCGTGACGAATCGTTGCTCACCCTACAGAAACCTGTCGTCCTCGAAGGTGAAGGTGAGGCCTTCAAACACTCGCGGTGCGTCGATGAAGTCGAGCCCGTGTGTTTTCAGGTTGGCGACACGTTTGGCCTGGGACCAAGCAATCTCCATGACATGCCGTATATACGAACTGTCATGACGTCAAGGGCTGCCACGGTGGTCTCGCAGCCTGCCGGACTTGGCCGGTTGAGGCGAGAATTCGGCTGTGTGAGGACAGATTTTCGACGCTTTGCAGGCCCATAGCGGTTCTATGGGTCAAAAAGTGGCGGAAATATCGACCGCACAGACGGATTCGCAGGCCAGCCGAGTCAAGTCCGACAGGCTGCGAGCACGGAATAGATGACAAAGTGTCACAGCTTCAATGAGGCCGCGGCGTGAGCCGCGGAATGACCTGGTGGCGCGTGAGGCGGATGCAAAAGAAGCGTTCGAGCGCGCCAAGCTGGCCAAGCTCACCGCGGAATGGCCGCGATCCAGCAGGCGGGCGAGCACAAGGCCGGTGGCTCGACCGCTCGTGATGCTGTGATGGAAGGTCAGGGATGGGCCGCTTCGGCCAGCACTTCACTTGCCCACTGGTTCAGGCTTTTGCCGTGCGCTTTGGCCGCGATCAATGCTGCGTGGTGAACTTCCGGGGCGACGCGAAGCATCAGTTTGCCGGACGCGGGCTTGTTGGGCTGCTGCCCCAGCTTTTCACATGCAGCAAGGTAATCATTCACTGCCTCGTGAAAAGCGGTTTCCATTTCAGCAACCGACTCGCCGTGAAAACTCACGATGTCACGGATGCCGAGCAGGCGACCGACGAAAATTCGGTCATGCCCGTCGAACTCGATGCGGGCGGTGAAGCCCTTGTAGGTCATGGCATTCATGGCGTAACTCCGATGGCGGCAAGGAATTCGCGCGCCGCTTCGACGCGATACCGCAACGCTTCCTTGCGCGGATGCGGACGGTGGAAATATGCGCGGATGCCGTTTTTCTCGAACGTCACTGTCTCAATGACGCGGCAGTCGACGGCCAGCAGCACCGATTCGATTCGCGACCATTCCAGCGCGCCATCGACGGGCTTGGAGAAAATCGCTTCGAGGGTCTTGCGGTGCTTGCGATTCATGCGCCGCATGATAGCGCATAGTGCAAGCATATGCAATCAGATTATGCAAGCATAACTGCCGCGCCAGCCCTGCCTGAACCCAGCGCACGCGCCGCGCAGGGAGGGAGCAGGTGATGACCCGGCTTTCATCGTGAAGGCGCTGGGCGATGTGGTGCGCGCAAAAGCATGATGCAGATTGCCCGCGAAACCGGGCTGGCGCGCGAAGCGCTATACCGCTCGCTATCGGCGCAGGGCAACCCCAGCTTTGCCACTGTAGTCAAGGTGGCGCGGGCGCTTGGTGTACGGCTGACGGCGGTGCTTTATCAGAGAATGTGAATACCTGCCTTCGGCGCGGGTCGCTTGGAGGCCGTGGCGTGAGCCGCGGAATGACGGTGTGATACCAGTAGGCCGTCACGGTCGGGATGCGTTCGGATTACTAAGTTCGCTGCGGCCTGCTCGACCAACACACGCATCGGCACGCAATAGACCAATCGGTGTGGGGTGTCGGAATCGATTGCGGTGCAGCGCTTCGACGCGCCGGGCGAGGCGCGGCGCGAGTTCGCTGTAACTCAGGACACCGAAGGTGGTGCCGAGGTGTCTTGTGGCTGCGTGAGGCGGGCAAGTTCGGCTTCCAGCATCTGCTGGCTCACCGGTTCGCCCTCGAAGGCCATGCTGCGCGCCACCTTGCGCGGCAGGCGCGCGCGGCGGATTCGCTGTTGCTCTTCCGGCGGCAGTTTGCGCCATGCTTGTATGGCCGATTTCCAGTCCATGCGATACATTTTTGGTACCCGCGAGGTTGGTTGCAAGTCGTTTGCTTTTGGCTGAGGAATCACGATGCGGCGTGGTAGAAACCCATAGGCAGTCGTTGTGCAGCAGCGCAAAGTGGATCGGCCACTGGTAGCGGCTCATGCCGTAGCCGCGCATCAGCGCGCGCGACAGCAACATGTCCTGGGTGCCGATCAGGATCATGTCCTCTTCCGGGTGCTCGGCCCAGCTTTTGAGGTCGGATTCACCGCCCATCAGGACATGCACGGAGACCTTGCCATCCCCGGCACCGCCACGGATATCGAGATTGTCCAGCCATTCGGCGATGTTGTCGGCAGTCTGCTCCACCAGCACCCGCATGGGCAGGCACCAGACCAGGCGGCGCGGCGTGTCCGGGTCCGATGTTTGCGTGCGCGCCCCGTGGCGCCAGCCGCGCTTCCACAACCACGTCAGCGTGACCGCGGCGGTCTTGCCCATGCCGGTCGGTACGTCGAGCAGGTCGGGCCAGGGCGTCTCGGCGAGGCGCGCCTGAAAGGCGTGGGGCTGTGGCTTGCCTGTCGCGCGCCGGAAGTACTTGCTGAAATTCATGCCATTCCTTGCTGAAGGTCGTTGCAGCCGGTTCTATTCTGCCACCCACAACCGCAGTCGTAGCGGCTCCCATGCGTCGTCCGGGTCGTCGAGGCCGATGATTTCGGCGCGCAAGGAGTGTGTGCGGTCGAGCAGGGATGCGGCGGCGGCGTTGTCCAGGCGTGGCAGGTAGCCGAGTTTGCGCTGGTGCCAGAAGACTTCGATGGCGCGCTCATCGTGCGGGTTGTCGGCTTGGCGCTGCAGTTGCAATGTGGCACCGATGCGCAGGCGGGGCATGACCTGTTCCAGCGCGTAGTAGTGGCTGCCGGCGATGCGGCAGTCCTGCAGGTGCAGCCAAGAGGATTGATTGCGGGATTTTGCGTGCGCGAAGCGCGGCAGCAGTGCGGCGCTGACGGAGGCCAGTACACCGCTCAGAAACCGGCGGCGTGTTGGCGTTGCGGCGGAATGATCCTTGCTGACCTGCGGTTCTGAATG
>CBFGSA010000111.1:0-9209 GCA_965651365.1 uncultured Rhodanobacteraceae bacterium
TCCGCATCGGCGATCAGGCGGCGCGCGCTGATGAACGGCTTGTAGTCGGTCAGTGCCAGGCCATCGCCGGAGCCCATCTCCAAGCTGTTGACGCCGGTGATGTTCAGCAGGCCGCGAATCTCCGGCGCGGTGCCCGAACCTCGCAGGCCGGCCCGGTCCATCTCCTTCGCGAAGGCCTGCGCGATCGCAGTGCGCAGCGCATCCTCGACGTCGGAGTCCTGCAGCAGCTCGCGGCTGATCTTGAAGATGAAGCTCAGGCTCTGCGGGGTGACCGTCACCGCGCGGAACGTCGGTTCCGACACCGCGACATTGCCGCCCTCGTCGCGCCAGCTGGCCGTGGGGATGGTATCGGTCGCTGCCATCTGGAAGCTCTTGCCGATGCCTTCCAGGTAGGCCACGTTCGCGCCGGCACTCAGCAGGCTCGAAGCCGGCACCAGGGCATTCAGCACGCCCGGCATGAGGATGTCGGGGGTCAGGTAGCCGCCCGATGCGTCGGTGCCACGCTCCAGGGCCGCCCGGATGCTCGGGGTCACGCCCATGCCGGCGATGCCGCGCAGGAAGCCGGACAGCGTGGGCGCCTGGCCGTCGCCGTCGTGGTGGTCGACATTCAGCCGGCTGGCGATGGCGGAAGTGTTGCGCAGGTCGGAGTTGGAGAGCATGACGCCAATGCGCTTGCCTTCGCGGTCGCGAATCTGTGAATCATGCGTGGATGCGTGGTTGAACTTTGATGCCGCGATTTCGTCCATGTCGAGCTGGTTGCTGATGCGGCTGATCATGTCGCTGGCGGCATTCATCGCCCCCACGATCTCGTCGAAGCGTGTCGTCTCGCCGCTCTTGCTGGCCTCGTTCCCGAGGTTGCGCAGCTCGTTGAGGCCGCGGCGCAGGTTGGCGCGCTCTTCCAGCAGGCCGGCACGATCGCCGGGCCATTCGTCGCTGATCTGGATGCCCAGCTTGCCCAGCTCGGACTTCGCAGCCAGGAAATTGCGAGCATGCGAGTTTTCCGCATCGCTCAGGTTTGATCGATTGTCAAGCATTTTGCAGGTCTCTCATTTCAGAGGCCCGCGCGCACAAAAAAAGCACGCGCAAGGCCGGGGTGATTTCCGGACTTGTCGCGCGCCCTTCGTGGAAGGTGCCGTGACGTGATCGCAGCGGCGTGGTGCCGTGGGCAGAAACGCTTGCGATGGGTCCAGTATTACTCACGGAAATTGCGGTTGTCAATTCGGATCAGTGCAGGCGGTGGCCCTGCGCTTGGTCGGCCAGCTGCTGGCTTATGCATTCCGCCACGACGCCCAAGTCCGACTCGGGGAACTCGACCCAGTCGAGCGGCCCCTCCTTCGGCGGGCCGGCCACCACGGCCAGGACCTCGACCGTGTCAGCGTCGACCCGCAGCACCAGCGCCTGGCCGGTCAGGGGATCGCCCAGCAGGGCGCAGCCGTTGATGCCTTCACGCTGGCGCTTGCGGATGTGCAAGGCAGCAGGTGCGGATACGCTCAGTTCGATGTTCTCGTTCATGGGTTCAGTTCCTCGGTTGGTGTGATGCACTTGTCTGCGGCAGTGCGGCAGTTCTGCGGCAATTCAAACCGCCGCAGAACCTGCGCATTGCCGCGCATTCCCTGCGGCAATTCGCACAGGGGGTATGGGGGATATTTACGCCGCGCACTTTTTGCCTCCAATTGCCGCATGATTTGACGGCACCAGACGCTGTTTTTCGTGGCGATAATCGTCTCTGTACGTCTCCTGCGTGATCTGGCCGGATTTGCGCAGGTTCTCGATTGCTGCCCAGAACCTCCCGTTCCCGGACTTGTCCGCCAGTTCGGCAGGCAGGCCGAAGGTGCTCAGGACGTGCCGGGTTGTGTTTGGCCCGGTCCGCGCGGTCGTGACCTTCGTACCGGCGTCGTGCGCTTGCTTGAGTGCCTCCAGTACCGCCGCGGTGTCCCCGGTCAGGGTCAGCTCGGCCCGCTCTGAGACAAGGCCCGTGTTTGACGGCACCAGCACGCCCGAATCGGTCCACTCCAGCGGCACCGGGTCAGCCTTTGGGCCCAGGTTTGATTTCTCGTGCACAAGCTGCGGCTGACCATCTCGATCGATGATTGCCAAGCGTGACCGTACGCTGTTGTGCCAGGCGGTGCTGCCGCTGTAGCTGTTGCTGTTGCTGCTGTAGCGTGCCGCGTGCTTGTCCAGGTGCGCCAGCAGGATCAAGCCCGATTCATTGGCGCGTGCGATCTGGCTCAGCCGTCGTATGAACCATCGAACTTGGCGTCTTGCATTTTCATCGCCGTCGAATGCGTCGCTGGCATTGTCGACCACAATCAAGCCCGCGCCGGCTGCCAGTTCCTCCATCCGCAGCAGGTTTGCCGACTCGGCGACTTTACGCACTCCGGCGGCGCTGAACTCGGTCGCTAGCGCTCCGTCGCCGTCACTGCCGTCGACAATCGTGAACTGGCCTTCAAGTTGGTCGGGGTCCAGACCGTGGGTTTCAGCGATCTTGCGAAGCCGCCACATCACCAAGTCTGCATTGTCCTCCAGAGTCGCGAACAGCACACGTCCGCCGACTGGTGTGAAGCCCGCCCAGCTGCGACCGAGTGCGAAGTGGGCGGCAATGCTGAGCGCCAGAATGGACTTGCCAGCGCCACCGTGTGCCGCCAGCAGCGTGACCAGGCCGGCCGGCACCAGTGGTTCCAGAGCGAACTGTGGCGGTGACAGGTCCCGATGTGCGAATCCGGCCAGATCAGCGACCACCAGACTGGAACGTTCCTCGGCAGGTTGGTCCCGGTCCTGTTCCATGTCGCGCGCCGCAGTGAGCTCGGCCAGCGTGTGCAGGTCACGTTCGACCTGTGCGTCGTGTGCCGTCACGTTCATGCCAGAATCCTCCGTGCCGAATGAATGCGCTCCAGCGCGCTGACCAGTCGCTCGTGATCTTTCGGCACCAGCCGCATGCCGTTGGCGATGTCGCAGCCGGCCAGCAGGACAATCAAGCTTTCGTCATCCAGCACGCGCAGTGCAGCGGCCCAGCCGTGGGAACGCATCGCTTCACGGCGCTGCCTGCGCTCCAGCGGGGTCCTGGCCGGCCCTCGATCCGGGAACAGGTCGGCAAGCTGCAGGTTGACGGCTTGCACAATCTCAAGCGCGCCGCAGCCGGCAAAACAGTGCATCAGGACCCGGCCGTCGTCGGCCTCGGCGATCGACACCTTGCGAGACTTGCCCCCACACGCAGGACAGCGTGCCCGCCATCCTTGCCCGGACTTTTGCACACCGTCCAGGCGGTCCAGCAGGACGTGCAGCGGGCTGCTGCCTGCGGTATACTGTTTTTGCGGTCCGGTCTGATTCGACTGCGTTCTCGCCAAGCCCCGCCCGCCAGCGGGGCTTTTTCGTTCAAGGGGAATCATCGCTTGCCCTCCTGATTCGCGGCCCGCTGTTCGCGCAGTACGGCGCCCAGGCCCTCGTGCGCTCGCGTCAGCTCGCCGGCGTCGGGTGGCGTCATCGCCATTTCGGACTGCAGCCCGATGTCGCCGATGCGAAGGCATGCAGCTATCAGGTCTCGCGTGATCTCGATCTGGCTGCGCTGGCGGTAGTCGGCGTGTGCGGTCATGCCGGGAACTCCGGATAGGGATGGCGCGGGTCTTTCGGTCCGGGTGGCTGTGTGCCGGTTCCCACGCCCTGGCCGGCCGGGCTGTAATCCTCAGCCTGGATGCCCGCGCTGATTACCGCGCTGCCCACAATCATGCGCCCGTACAGCAGCGGCACCGGGTGGCCCTGGGCCTCGGTGTTCACGGCGCCGTTGAAGACGTAGCTGGGCTGGTTTTCGGCTTTGTCGCGGTCCTTCGGGCCTTTGGGCACGGGGGATAGCAGCTGGACCACGCCACCGGCGATCAGCGCGATACCTGGCCCGATCAGCACCCCGCCGCCGAATTCGGATGTGAGTGCGCCAACCACTACCAGAATTACCCCGAGAATAACCTGCAACACCCCACCACGCTTGCTGCCCATGATGACCGGCGCAATCCTGATCTCTGAATCGCCCACCGGCTCCTTGAGCTGACGCGCCTCGATATTCTCCTTGCCCCGGAACACCGCGAAGGCGCGGCCCCGGTCGCGGGCCTGCATCAGGTAGGCCTTGGCCTTGGGGAACTGGCTGCACAGGTAGCGCACGGCCTCGGCCGGGCTGTTGGTGTCCAGCTTGGCATGGTGCACACGCCCGAAGCGCGCGCCCATTTCGCCGTAGAGTCGGATCGTCGTGGTGCCGTTCATGCGGCACCCAGGCGGCTGCCAGCCGTTGGGCGGGAACTGATCCAGTCTTGCAACTCAGACAGCCGCCAGGCCACCGCGCGCTTTCCGATGCGTACCGGCTGAGGTAGATCGCCGCTCTGAACGGCTTTCAGGAAGCTTGTGCGCCGCTTGGCCGTGATGGCAAGGGCTTCCGGGAGTCTCACCAGGCGGTCTGGTGAATCAATTGCGGATTGACTTGGCATTTTTAGCACCTGATTGAACTAAGGTGCGGCCATTACATTCCGTGGTGATTTGTAACGTCGGCGTTGGGTTTCAACTTTCTCCGGGCCAGGTTGTGTGCTTGGCCACGGATGGCCGGCTGACGCCAAACTGCCTGCCCACGCGCTCTTGTGCCGGGGACTTTTTCAGAGCCGGGTTCTTCTGGTGAATCTCGTTGATGGCCGCCTGCCATTTGTCCCACTCTGGCTGGCGTTCCGAACGGCGCTCTTCGCCGCTGCTGAAACCTGCATTGCGCCGCTGCCTCTGCGCTCGGCGCCCGCGGAGTACATCGTCCGCGTTCTTGATCACTTGGAACAAGTGGTTCGTTTGTTCCCAAGCTGTTTGACCGGCGTCGAGTGCAGCAACCGTCTCGCCGGCGCGATGGCGCTGCTCTGCTTCGGCGATGCTTTGCCTGACCAGTGCAATGTGATCTGGATGCACTACGCCATGAGCGCGTTCACATAGATCCAGGATCGCGCGCACGGATACTCCACGGTTTGCACGAAGGCGCGCCCTGAAAAGGTTATCGCTTTCGCCAGGCCCAGCGTACTTCTCCAGCAAACACGTATTGCAAGGCCGCAGCCCAGCATCCCGCAGCCTCCAATAACGCAGGTCGGATGCGCTCCCCTCAGCGCATCCGAGTTCTGCGTTACACCAATCGCATGTTGCCTCCTTCTGGCTTTTCATGCGGGCTGCTTGGTTCTCCTCACCAGCCTGCCTTTTGCCAGCGATCGTTCCTTGGCTTCGTCGCCGTAAACGCCGAGCTGGGCATGCGCGTGCCACGACTCCTTGTTCAGCTTCTTCAAGCCAGCGGCGGCTGAAAGCAGGAGCCTCTGCTGTGCGGCATGCAGGTCAGCCACGATCTCGGTACACCAGCCGACGCCATCCTCGCCGGCTTCGGACCCCAGCACACAATTGAGCGCCAGTGCTGCGCGGATACACGCGTACGTGTCCTCGTAGGCGTCTCCTTGGTGGTAGATGGTCGGCACGTTCACCAGTTCTTCGAGTGGTGACCGTTCGCTTTGCAGGGTATTGTTTGCAGTTGCCATGATTGCCTCCTATGTAGGCGGTTGTGGAAGGCGCCCGGGGTGCTTCAACCACTCCGGGTGCCGCTTGAAACTCATTTTGCAGCCCGTATCGGCGTCACATTGTCTGCCGTCCGCAAACCATCAAGATAGTCCGCCCAATGCTGCATCATCTTTCGGCGCTGCTCCATGTACTGCGCCCGGTTGTACGCGGCGCGCACCTTGTTGCGCTCGGCATGGGCCAGCTGACGCTCGATCACGTCCGGTGGCCAGCCTTGTTCGTTCAGTATGGTTGACGCCAGGGCTCGGAACCCGTGCACCGTTGCGCGGTTGTGATAGCCAAGCCGGTACAGCGCGAATAGAAACGTGTTGGCCGATACCGGCTTGCTCAGGCTCGATCGGCCAGGAAAAAGCAGGGGAGCGCCGCCGGTGATTGCTTCCAGCTCACGCAGTGACGCGATGGCCTGCCGAGACAGCGGCACGATGTGCGCCTCGCGCATCTTCATGCGCTCGGCTGGGATACGCCACTCGGCTGCATCAAAGTCAACCTCATTCCATCGCGCGCCGCGCAGTTCCCCGGTGCGAACGAACATCAGGGTAATCAGCCGCAGGCCAATACGGGTTGCTGGTGCGCCATCGTAGGCTTCCAGCTTCTCCAGGAAGCCGGGCAGTTCATCGCGCGGCATGGCTCGCAGGTGCTCGACCTTGCGCGTCTTGAGCACGCCACGCAGATCAGCGGCCGGGTTCACCGTTGCGCGCCGTGTCTGCACGGCATAGCGGAACACGGCGGCGATGCGCTGCGCGGTGCGGTGCGCTACCTCGATCGCGCCGCGCTTCTCGATCGTGCGCAGGCATTCGATGATCTCCGGCGGAGTGATGCTGGCAACAGGCCGCGAACCGAATGCGGGCAACGCCTCGGCTTCCAGCGAACGGCGCACATCGGCAGCATGATGTTCTGTCCAGCTACCGGCCATGCGTTCCAGCCACTCATCGGCGACGGCGGCAAAGCTGTTGCCGCGGGCTTCACGCTCCTTGCGCTCGGCCTCGCGGCGCGCCTCGGCTGGATTGATTCCGGCATCAAGCTGCGCTCGTGCCTGATCGCGCGCCTTGCGCGCTTGGGCCAGGGAAACATCAGGGTAGGTGCCCAGCGCAAGCATGCTGGCCTTGCCGTCATAGCGGTAGCGGTAGCGCCAGTGCTTCGCCCCGGTTGTGGACACCTCAAGCGCCAGCCCGTCGCTGTCGGCAACACGGTACAGCTTGGAGCGCGGGCGCAGTGCTTTGATGCGGGTATTGTTGAGTGCCATGTGAGTAGAATCGCGGTGTGAGTACCGCCCTACTCACGATCCTACTCACAATCCGAACCGAACGCAAGCGAACCATTGCGAATCAATACGGCACAAAAAACCCCGCTGTTATGCGGGGTTCCAAGTGATTCGTGGACTTTTGCGAACGTCTTTGAATCTTGCGATGGCGGAGCGGACGGGACTCGAACCCGCGACCTCCGGCGTGACAGGCCAGCATTCTAACCAACTGAACTACCGCTCCAAATTTTGAATTGTATCGTGTCAGCCATCCGTGGCGGCTGTGCCGTTCGCCATCCATGGCTCACCGGTTTTGTTCGTGCGAGCGTCCACAGGACACTCGCAAGCACTCACAAAACCACCAACTGAACTACCGCTCCAAATTTTCAATTGTAACTGCGTGCACCTTCCGTGGCGATTCTTTCATTTGTCGATACTTGGCGTCCCCAAGGGGATTCGAACCCCTGTTGCCGCCGTGAAAGGGCGGTGTCCTGGGCCTCTAGACGATGGGGACTGTCTTGGTGGAGCCAGCCGGGATCGAACCGGCGACCTCTACAATGCCATTGTAGCGCTCTCCCAGCTGAGCTATGGCCCCGCAACTGGAAGCCGGCAAGTCTAGTGGCGGTGTTGGAATTGGTCAAGAGTTTTTCGTCAATTCAGGACAAATGGGCGCCGCTGACGGGATGGCAGGTCTCGTGGCGCGTGCATCGCGACTTCACGCACAAGGCGGACGGGTTGCTCGGTAGTCAGCAACTTTGGCAACAACCGCGTGCCGTCGTTCCCGCGAAAGCGGGACTGCGCAGGCAGGAGGCCGGAGCGAACATCGGCGAAGTCGATGGTCCGAAGGGCGAGCTGCCGAGGCAGCGAGTAATCCAGTGACTTTGCGCTTTCCCGTCGAAAGCGCTGGGTCCCCGCCTTCGCGGGGACGACCAGCCATTCCACACCAAAGTACCGACGACCTGCACTGCACCACGTGTTCCCTTTCTTGCTGACGCCTGTGTAAGCTGGCGTCACACCTGACCATGAGGTAGCGAATGCACGACATCGGCTTTCTGCGTGACCTGGCAATCGTGATGCTGGTGGCCGGCGCGACCACGGTGATTTTCCACCGTCTGCGCCAGCCGGCCCTGCTGGGCTATATCCTGGCCGGCATGCTGATCGGTCCGCACACGCCGGGTGTGCTGGTGGGCGACCAGCAGGCCATCGGCGACATTGCCGATCTGGGCGTGGTGCTGCTGATGTTCACGCTGGGCCTGGAGTTCAGCATCGGCAAGCTGCGCCGTGTGGGTGCGGCGGTGATGC
This sequence comes from uncultured Rhodanobacteraceae bacterium, assembly GCA_965651365.1. Lineage (GTDB taxonomy): Bacteria > Pseudomonadota > Gammaproteobacteria > Xanthomonadales > Rhodanobacteraceae > DASSBG01. The sequence continues at coordinate 8,114 of CBFGSA010000111.1, forward strand.
TGGTGGCGGTAGCTGAAGTCGGCTTCATGCTGGTGGTGGGTTACCAGCTTGGCCTGGCCTTCGGCTGGAGCAAGATCGATGCGATGTTTCTCGCCGGTGGCCTGGGTCTTTCCTCGACCATGGTGGTGACCCGGGTGCTGCGCGAGCAGGGCCTGATGCAGCGGCCGTTTGCCCATGACGTGGTCAGCCTGCTGGTGGCCGAGGACGTGCTGTCGGTGGTGCTGATCACGCTGCTCAGCGCGGTGGCGATCGGCGGCAGCATCGAGACCGGCGATGCCATGTCGGTGCTGGGTCACCTGCTGCTGTTCGTGGTGGTGGCGATTCTGCTGGGCCTGCTGATCCTGCCGCGGCTGATCGATTACGTCGCATCGTTCCAGCGCAACGAAATGCTGCTGGTGACGGTACTGGGCGTGTGTTTTGGTGCCAGCCTGCTGGCCGATTCGCTGGGCTTCAGCGTGGCCCTGGGAGCTTTCATTGCCGGGGCGGTGGTGGCCGAGTCGCGCTCGACGGCGCGCATCGTGCATCTGGTCGAGCCCTTGCGTGACATGTTCGCGGCACTGTTTTTCGTCGCCATCGGCCTGATGATTGATCCGTTGCTGCTGGTCAGGTACTGGTTGCCGGCGTTGATCGTGGCCGCGGCCGTGATCGTCGGCAAGACGCTGGCCTGTGGCACCGGCACATTTCTGACCGGGCACGGCGCAAGGCGCGGTCTGCGGACGGGGCTCGGCATGGCGGTGATCGGCGAGTTCTCCTTCGTGATGGTGTCGATTGGCGTGTCCTACGAGGCGGTCAACGAATCGGTCTATCCGGTGGTGGTGGCCGTGTCGGTCATCTGCATGGCGGTATCACCGCATCTGTTGCGCCATTCCGATGCCATTGCCCATGGTGCCGGTCGCATGCTGCCGCGCTCGTGGCGGGACATGGTTCGCGGCTACACCGAATGGCTGGCCAACCTGCGCCCGGTGAGCGAGAACGCGGCCCTGGCCGCCATGTTCAGGCGGCTGTTGTGGCACATCGCGGTCAATATCGCCTTCATCGTCAGCCTGTTCATTGTTGGCGCCTATTTCAACGCGCACGATCAGGGCTGGTTTGCACG
>CBFGSA010000112.1:0-9191 GCA_965651365.1 uncultured Rhodanobacteraceae bacterium
TGGGTAGTCGGGGGAGTATACGCTTATTGATGGACTCGGGACTCGGGACTCGGGACTCGTGAGTCGGGACTCGGGACTCGGGAGTCGGGAGTCGGGAGTCGGGAGTCGGGACTCGGTATTCAAGAGGCCGGGCCGGGGTGTTCGGGCAGGGTGCCGTTGAGCGCAGCGAAGCGCACCACCGCACAGCGTTTGCCGACAGGGTGCATGAATCGCCTGCAGGCACATCAACCCGGCCGTCATTCCGGAGCCGCCCGCAGGGCGGCATCGGGAATCCACTCGCATGCCAGGAAGCCGAGGCAAGACAGTGGATCCCGGATCGGCTGCGCCGTCCGGGATGACGGCTATATCGTTGAGTGACGCCGCGCAGGTCTGTTTCCACCGTTTTCGGGTCCAGGCAATCTTCACGCCGCCGTGCGCCTCGTTCCGCAACAGCGCCTTGCCGCGCTCACTCCTGAATCTCGTGCTCGATGGCGCGCTGAACCAGTTGGTTGAGGCTGTGTCCGCGGGCGGCCGCCGTTTCCGCCAACCGCGCATGCAGCTCGCTGGGAAGGCGCACCTGGAACTTGCCGGAATAGGGCTTGGTATATTCAACGCCATCTTCGCGGCACATGTCCTTGAACACCTTCAGTGATTTGGCCCCCTCGGTCCTCAGGGCTTCGATGCTGTCGGCATAGAAATCGGCGCTGCCATTGAGACCGAGGAACTCTCCGCGAAATAAATTGATCTCCGCGTCATAGCGGATGATCGCGTTGCAGCCATCGATGTTCATGAGGTTGTTCATGGTCTTGCTCCATTGTCCTCCAGCCATTGTCGAATGCTTGCTGCAGCCCCCTTGTCGATCTTCGGCGAGGGATGCGGCCGATGAAACACCCGGCGCTCGCCGAACAACCGGACGCCAACCCGCGAACCTGCGCGCTGGCTGATTTCTCCGCCGAGCCACAAAGAGCAACTCGATGTTCTGCCAGTTGATGTTGGCCGGAGCGGGATGACGGAAGATGGCTGCCAGCGTGCGGGCATGCTTTCGTTTCACACAACAATGGTACCATGACAAGGTACTGCATTGAGGGGCGCAATCCGGTGCGACGTTTGCGATCAGGGTGCCGCGGGTGGGATCGATGGCGCGTCAAAAGCCTCGGGCCAATGTTGCTGCATCGGTCTTGCATCGGAACGCAGTTTTCCATCAGATTTATTCCCGCTTGTTGCTCTACGGCCCGTCATGGCCGAACGCCTTGGCCACAGTGTGGTCCAAGCCACAGGCGTGCAGAAGGGCTTCGTGCGATAATGTGCAACGCACCTGTAATCGATGTGCGCGGTGTCCGGTCCAGTGAATGCCGGACGTCAACTGCTGCGCCAGTCGCGTTGCAGCCGATCTTTACGAGAATTTTGCCATGAACAAGCGGATCAAGATTTTTCCTGCCCTGATGCTGATTGCCTTTGCCGGCAGCGCCGTGGCCGGGGTGGATGCCTCCACCACCAAGACCATCACCGACGCCATCCACAAGCTGGTGCCGGCGGCCAAGATCGAGTCCATAGACAAATCCCCGCTGCCCGGCATGTACACCGTGATTGCCAGTGGCCAGGTGGTGTATGTCAGCAGCGACGGCAAGTATCTGATGCAGGGCAGCCTGTACGACCTGGCCCAGCACCGCGACCTGACCTCGGCGCGCATGGACACGGTGCGCAAGGCGGCGCTGGCCAAGTTGTCGCCGGCCAAGCACATCGAGTTCGCGCCGAAGGACCCGAAGTACCATGTAACCGTGTTCACCGACATCGATTGCGGTTACTGCCGCAAACTGCACAGCCACATCGCCGAGTACAACAAGGACGGCATTGCGGTGGACTACCTGTTCTTCCCGCGCACCGGTATCGGCTCGCCGTCCTATGACAAGGCGGTGTCGGTGTGGTGCGCGGCCGATCGCAAGAACGCATTCACCGAAGCCAAGCAGGGCGAGACGCCCAAGCCGGCCAAGTGCGACAACCCGGTAGCATCCGAATTTCAGCTTGGACAAAAGCTCGGTGTGACCGGTACACCCACGATTATTGCCAAGGACGGTTCGGTCATCGGTGGCTATCTGACGCCGGCGCAGATGCTGCAACAGTTGCAGGCGGTCGATGCGCGGGCCAACGCCAGCAAAGCCCAGGGCGGTTGATGCCCGCGACGCGGCATATTCCCGACACACACCAGACGACGAAGGGATCGGCTAAAATGGCCGATCCCTTTTTCGTTTCAGCGCAATGATCGTCTTTGACGGCCAGACGGCCCTTTCCCCGTTCCGGATCGACAACCTGAATCGGCAGCTCGGCGAGGTCTGCGACGCCGTATGTGCGCGGGCCTGGTTTGTTTACCTGCTGAATGCCGATTTGGACCAGATGGCGCGGGGGCAGACCTGCGAAATCCTGCGCTGCCAGGATCAGCAGCCATCCGACGCCAGTGTGTGGGTGGTGCCGCGATTTGGCACGATCTCACCCTGGACATCCAAGGCCACCGAGATCCTCAATGGCGCCGGGCTGGACGTGCGCCAGGTGGTGCGGGCCACCGCTTATCAGCTTGAATGGCGTGGAGAGGCGGACATCGAGGCAGCGGCTGCCTTGCTGCACGATCCGATGACCGAATCGGTGATCACGTCGCTGGACCGAATCGACGCCGTGTTCACCCCCGGTGCCGCGGCCAGGTTGGCGCGCATAGAACTGGGAGACGATCCGCGCGCAGCACTGGAAAAGGCCAACCGCGAGTATGGCCTGGCATTGAACATGCAGGAGATCGACTACCTGGTTGAACACTACCGCGAGCTGGGCCGCGATCCGACCGATGCCGAGCTGATGATGTTCGCCCAGGCCAATTCCGAGCATTGTCGGCACAAGTATTTCAACGCTGACTGGGAACTGGACGACGAAAAGCGCGGGGGCAGCCTGTTCGACATGATCCGGCACACCCACAAGCGCTCGCCGGAGCATACGCTGAGCGCCTATTCGGACAACGCAGCCGTGATTGCCGGCAATCGCGGCCGGTATTTCGCGCCCGATCCCGAAACGGGAGCCTGGTGCGGCAACGAGGAAGACCTGCACTACGCGATCAAGGTCGAAACGCACAACCACCCCACGGCGATTGCACCCTGGCCCGGCGCGGCCACCGGTGCCGGCGGCGAGATCCGCGACGAGGGCGCGGTCGGGCGCGGCGGCAAGCCCAAGGCCGGCCTCACCGGCTTCAGCGTGTCGCATCTGCGCATTCCCGGTCACCCGCGGGCCTGGGAGCATCCACGGCCGTTGCCGCCGCGGTTTGCCAATGCCTGGAGCATCATGCGCGATGCGCCGCTGGGCGCGGCGGCCTTCAACAACGAATTCGGTCGGCCCTGCATTGGCGGCTATTTCCGCAGCTTCGAGCACGACACCGGCAAGCCGGACGGACGCCGTGGCTACGACAAGCCGATCATGATTGCCGGGGGCCTGGCCTCGGTGCGGGCGCCACTGGTGCACAAGAACCCGCTTGAGCCGGGCGACAAGGTGGTCGTGCTGGGCGGGCCATCAATGCTGATCGGCCTGGGCGGTGGTGCGGCCTCGTCACAGGCCGCGGGCGAGTCGAGCGAGGAACTGGATTTTGCCTCGGTGCAGCGCGACAATCCGGAAATGCAGCGCCGCTGCCAGGCCGTGATCAATGCCTGCTGCGCCATGGGCGATGCCAGTCCCATCGTCAGCATTCACGATGTCGGCGCCGGCGGCCTGTCCAATGCGATCCCCGAACTGCTGCACGACAGCGGTGTGGGCGGCCGGATCTCGGTTGAAGCCATTCCCACCGACGATCCTTCGCTGAGTCCGATGCAGTTGTGGTGCAACGAATCCCAGGAACGCTACGTGCTGGCACTGCGGCCTGCCGACGTTGAGCGTTTCCAAGCCATCTGTCAGCGCGAGCGCTGCCCGTTTGCCGTGGTCGGCGAAGCCACCGAAGAACGCCACCTGATCCTGGCCGAGGGAGATTGCGCTGCAGCCAGCCATGACGAATCCGAGTCCCGAGTCCCGAGTCCCGAGTCCCGCCATCCGATTGACATGCCCATGGACATGCTGTTCGGCAACACGCCGAGAAAGTCCATCCGTGCGCGCAGCCGGGAAGAGCGTGAAGACCTGGTTCCGGATCTGGTTGGCGTGGCGCTGGAGGATGCGGTCGAGCGCGTGTTGCGTCTGCCCGCAGTCGGCTCCAAGAGCTTTCTGATCACTATCGGCGACCGCAGCGTCGGCGGTCTGGTGGCGCGTGACCCGATGGTCGGGCCCTGGCAGGTGCCGGTGGCCGACTGTGCCGTGACCCTGAGCGACTTCGAAGGCCATTCGGGCGAGGCCATGGTGATGGCCGAGCGCACACCGGTGGCTGTTCTGAGCAGCGCCAGTGCCGCGCGCATGGCCGTCGGCGAGGCGCTGACCAACCTGCTGGCGGCACCCATTGCCTCGTTGGGCGAAGTGCGCCTGTCCTGCAACTGGATGGCCGCAGCCGGCTTTGATTCCGACGATGCCGACATGCACGCTGCTGTCGAGGCATTGGGCCACGAATTGTGCCCTGCGCTGGACATTTCGATCCCGGTCGGCAAGGACTCGATGTCGATGCAGGTCCGCTGGCAACACGATGGCGAAGAGCAGGCTACAGCAGCTCCGGCGTCGCTGATCGTCAGCGCCTTCGCCCGTGTTGCCGATGTGCGCCAGACCCTGACGCCGGTGCTGGATGCCGATTGCGGGCACAGCGAGTTGTGGTTGATCGACCTGGGTGCCGGTCAGGCGCGCCTGGGCGCTTCGGCGCTGACCCAGGTGTTCGAGCGATTTGGTGGTCTGGCTCCCGACCTGGATGACCCGGAGCGGCTCAAGGCGCTGGCAGCGCTGAGACGCGAGGCATGCAAACAGGGCCTCCTTCGAGCCTGGCACGATCGCTCCGATGGCGGAATTTTCGTGACCCTGCTGGAAATGGCCTTCGCCAGCCATTGCGGGCTGGAAATCACTCTGGACGGCTGGGGCGAGGCCAGCCTGCGCGCGCTGTTCAACGAGGAGCTGGGCGTGGTGGTGCAGGTGGCCTGCGATGACCGCGAGGCTTTCCAGGCGCTCCTCGACAGGCACGGCCTGGCTGAATTGGCCCATGTCGTGGCCCATCCGCGCTCCAAACTCGGCATTCGCCTGATGCTTGCTGGCGAGCTGTTGCAGAAATGGCGCTGGAACGAGCTGTTCGCGATGTGGAACGAAACCAGCCACCTGATGCAGAAGGATCGCGACAATCCCGCTTGCGCCGACGCCGAGCAGGTGTGGCGGGTGGCAGACGATGATCCCGGCCTCAGCCCGAAACTGAGTTTCGATGCCGACAAGGATGTGGCCGCGCCGTTCATTGGCACGGATGCCCGGCCGCGGGTGGCGATCCTGCGCGAGCAGGGTGTCAACGGCGAGGCCGAAATGGCGGCCGCCTTCAGCCGCGCCGGTTTCGAAGCTGTTGACGTGCACATGAGCGACCTCAAGGCCGGGCGACGCACGCTGGGTGAGTTCACCGGCCTGGCCGCCTGCGGCGGCTTCTCCTATGGCGACGTGCTCGGGGCCGGGCGCGGCTGGTCTACCTCGATCCTGTACGACGAGGCACTGCGCGAGCAGTTTGGCCACTGGTTCGCCAATCGCGACCATTTCGCGCTGGCCGTGTGCAATGGCTGCCAGATGTTCTCGCACCTTGCCGACCTGATCCCCGGCGCCGAGCACTGGCCGCGCTTCGAGCGCAACACGTCCGAGCAGCACGAGGCGCGCCTGGTTACCGTTGAGGTGCTTGATTCACCGAGTATTTTCCTCAAGGACATGGCTGGATCACGCATCCCGGTGTCGATTTCGCATGGCGAGGGCCGTGCCGAGTGGAGTGGAGATCGCAAGCCGAAGAAGTCCGGCGGTTGTCTGCGCTATGTCGACAATCACGGCAAGGTCGCCACCGGCTACCCGCTCAATCCCAACGGCTCGCCGGCCGGCCTGACCGGTTTCCATGCCGCCAATGGCCGCGTGTTGATCATGATGCCGCATCCGGAGCGCGTGTTTCGCAGCGTGCAGATGTCCTGGTATCCGCCCGGCTGGGGCGAAGATTCGCCCTGGATGCGCATGTTCCGCAATGCCCGCGCCTGGGTCGGTGATGGCGGAGATCACGCGTGAGTGCCGACAGCCGCTACCTGAAGCGCTTTTTGCTGGCCGTGGTGATCTGGCTGCCGCTGGCGTTTCTGGGCTGGGCGGTTCTGTCCACCGTGCTGGTCTATGTGCCGGGGACGCTCACCGGCTGGCTGTTGTCGGGCTTGTGGCCAAGCCTGTTCGACGGCGCCATCCACAGCGGCGCAAGCTGGCAGGCGGCCAGCAGCATCATGGTGCGCCAGCCCGGCAGCGATGCGCTGGGCCAGCTCGTGTTTGACCTCAACCCGATGATGTACGGCTACAGCCTGCCACTGTTCTTCGGCCTGGTGATGGCCACGCAACTGACGCCATGGCGGCGTACCGTGCAGTGCCTGATCACGTTGCCGGTGCTGTGGGCGGTGCAGGTTTTCGGCATGGTTGGTGGCGCACTCAAGCTGGTGACTTTCGATGCTGGTCCGCAAGCGGCCGCTGCCGCCAGGGCGGCTGGCCTTTTGCCGGACGTGGTGGCACTGTGCTACCAGTTCGGCTATCTGATCCTGCCGGCCGTGGTGCCCGTGGTCATGTGGGTCGTGCTCAATCGCCGCTTTATCGATACGCTGGGGCGCACTGCGGGCGGGGCCTCGGACAAGGAACCGGCAGCGCCCTGAACGGTCAAAGGACACATCCATGGTTACCGACAGCCCCACAGCCGAAAAGCCCCGCGAAGCCGCCAGTCTGCCACCCTCGGTGGACGAGCGCATCTGCCAGTTTCTGGTCGAGCGCGGCCGTCTGAAGGAAAACGACCTGGTGCGCGCCCGTCGCGTTCGCCAGGAATCGACCGAAGACGGCAGCCTCAGCGCGCTGCTGGCGCGCCTGGGTTTGGTGTCCGAGCGGGTCATGGCCGAATCCACCGCCGAGCTGCTGGATCTGCCGCTGAAACAGGTCGGCGACCTGCCCGATGCGCCGCCGGCTGATGTGCAGATGTCGGTGCGTTTCATGAAGCAGCACCATCTCGTGCCGTACGACGAGAACGAGGACGGCGTGGATCTGTTGGTGGCTGATCCGGCCGACAGCTATGCCATCGAGGCGGCCGAGCTGGCTTGCGGCAAGCCCTGCCGCGTGTCGATCGGTCTGCGCAGCGAACTCGACGACGTGATCGAGCGCTACTACGGTCAGGGCCGCTCGGCCATGGGCACCATCGTCGAGAACCTGGCCGAGGACGCGCGCGGCGAGGACGATGTCGAGCACCTGCGTGATCTGGCCTCCGAGGCGCCGGTGATCCGCCTGGTCAACCTGATCATCCAGCGCGCCGTCGAGCAGCGCGCTTCGGACATCCACATCGAGCCGTTCGAAAGCCGGCTCAAGGTACGCTACCGCATCGACGGCGTTTTGCACGAGGTCGAGTCGCCGCCGGCCAGCTCCACCGCCGCCATCATCAGCCGCGTCAAGATCATGGCCAAGCTCAATATCGCCGAGCGTCGCCTGCCGCAGGACGGGCGCATCATGATCCGGGTGCAGGGCAAGGAGCTGGACCTGCGCGTGTCCACCGTGCCGACCGCTCATGGCGAGTCGGTGGTGATGCGTATTCTCGATCGCGAGGCGATCGTTTTCGATTTCAGGAAGCTGGGTTTCACCGACCAGTTCCTGCCCAAATTTCTCGATGTGCTGCAACTGCCGCATGGCATCCTGTTGGTCACCGGTCCCACCGGCTCGGGCAAGTCGACCACGCTGTACACGGCGCTCAGCAAGCTCAATACCGCTGACGTCAAGATCATCACGGTCGAGGATCCGGTCGAGTACCAGCTCGAAGGCGTCAACCAGATCCAGGCCAAGCCGCAGATCGGCCTCGATTTCAGCCATGCGCTGCGCTCGATCGTGCGCCAGGATCCGGACATCATCATGATCGGCGAGATGCGCGATCTGGAGACCGCGCGCATCGCCATCCAGTCGGCACTCACCGGCCACCTGGTGCTGTCGACCCTGCACACCAACAACGCCGCCGGCGGCATCACCCGCATGCTCGACATGGGCGTGGAGGATTACCTGCTGACCTCGACCATCAACGGCATTCTGGCCCAGCGCCTGGTGCGTCGGCTGGACAGCGATTTTGCCGAGGCCTACCAGCCGACGCCGGAAGTGATTGCCGAGTTCGGGCTTGAGCGCTTCACCAAGCAGCGCCCGATCCAGCTCTACAAGCCGGTGCCCGGCGACGGCAACCCTTCGGGCTACTTCGGCCGCACCACGATCATGGAGTTCCTGGTCATGACCGATGCCATCCGCCGTCAGATCATGGGCCACGCCGGCATGAGCGAGATCGAGGACCAGGCCCGTGCCGACGGCATGCGCACCATGTATGAAGACGGCCTGGTCAAATCCCTCAATGGCGTCACCACCATCGAGGAAGTCCTGCGCGTGACGCAGGAGGGGTAGCGTGATGTCCGGAGTTTCGATGCCAGAATTGCAGATTGCGCTGGCGCCTGTGCCTTGCGGATCGGGACCGGGGACCGGGGACCGGGGACCCGTTTTGCCGCGAGCTGGCGGTCAACTTTCGGTAACCGCCAGCCGTCCGGGGCCGGGTGCTGCGGAGAAGGCGCAACTGTCACGCAGCTCCGTCGTCCTGGGGCCGAGCGCAGCGAGGAACCCGGGACTGTCACGCAGCTCCGTCGTCCTGGGGCCGAGCGCAGCGAGGAACCCGGGACTGTCACGCAGCTCCGTCGCCCTGGGGCCGAGCGCAGCGAGGAACCCGGGACCCATTTTGATCTTTTCCACAACGTCAGCGCGAGCAAGAAAATGGGTCCCGGGTTCCGGCCTGGCGGCCGGCCCCAGGACGACGAGACGAGCAACCCCCGGTCCCGAGCCAACAACCCGATCAGCGGCCCCCCCCCCCCAACCCCATAGACACACCCCAACCGGGGCCCGGTGCCCCGTCCCCAGGACACAAGTAACCACTTGGCCGGCGCTGGCGCGCATCTGGCAGGTTTCGCCGCTACGGCGAATCTCGCCAGCCACTTCCTCGAGATCCTGGGCGTGGACGGTGATCGTATTGTTACCGCAGGCTCCATCTCCCAGCCAATACCCCAGCACATAAGGAT
>CBFGSA010000113.1:0-9169 GCA_965651365.1 uncultured Rhodanobacteraceae bacterium
GCACGGCGACCAGCAGCACCAGATTGAACAACAGGGCCAGATCGGCGATCACGCCAAACAGCTTGTAGTAGATGATCATGAACAGCATCACCAGGCCCAGACCCAGCAGGATGGCACGGAAGCCCTTGTTGATGTTGTCCTGGCCCATGCTGGGACCGATCACGCTTTCGGACACGATCACCATCGGCGCGGCCAGCGAGCCGGCCTTCAGCAGCAGCGCCAGCTCGGCCGCTTCCTTGGGGCTGTCCAGGCCGCTGGTCTGGAAGTTCTTGCCGAACACGCCGCGCACGGTGGCGTAGCTGATCACCTCCTCGGTGACCTTGATGCTGCGCACTTCCTTGCCGTTGATCTTCTTGATCTCGGGCGTGCGCTCGACGAATACCACGGCCATCGGCTTGCCGACATTGTCGCGGGTGAAGTCCAGCATCTTGCGCGCACCGGCCGCATTCAGGGTCACGTCGACCTTGGGCGAGCCGTCCTGCTGGTCAAAGCCGGAGGCGGCGTCGACCAGCTCGTCACCGGTGACGATGACCTTTTTCTTCAACAGCACCGGTCGACCGTCGCGCATGTGGTAGAGCCGGTCCTGCGGCGGCACCTTGCCGGTCCGTTCGGCTTCCAGCGGATTGCCGTCCGGATCGCCGGCGCGATATTCCAGGGTGGCGGTGGCACCGATGATTTTCTTGGCCTGGGCCGTGTCCTGCACCCCGGCCAGCTCGACCACGATATGGTCCTCGCCCTGCTGCTGGATGATCGGCTCGGCAACGCCCAGCGCGTTGACGCGGTTGCGCAGCGTGCCCAGGTTCTGCTGGATGGCTGACTCGGCAATGGCACGCATGCGCTCGGGCTTGATGCTCACGATCAGGTCATAGGTGCCGTTTTCTTCCGGCCCGTTCGTGATGTCGACATCCTGCGAGCTTTGCATCACCGCATCGTAGGCCTTGTCGCGGTCAGCGTCGGAGGTCAGCAGTGCGTGAATCTTGCCATCACGCAGTTGTACGGACTTGTAGCGGATGTTGGCATTGCGCAGCGCAACCCGCACGTCTTCCAGATAGCGCTGCTCCTGCTTCTGCACCACAGCCTGCTGGTCGACCTTCATCAGGAAGTGCACGCCGCCGCGCAGATCCAGACCCAGCGGCATGGCATTGGCGTGGATGTCGCGCAACCAGCCCGGCACGGTGGATGCCTGGTTCAGTGCTACCACGTACTTGTCACCCAGGCCGTCGCGCAACACATCCGAGGCCTTGAGCTGCTGTTCGGCAGTCTCGTAGCGCGTCATCAGCAGGTCGTCGACGATCTTGACGCTTTCGGCAGGGATCTTGTTGGAGTGCAGAATACTCTGCACCTTGTCCTTCAGCGCCTGGTCGATGGTGGCGCCGCGATTGGCGGAGATCTGCACCGCCGGCTGCGGCGGGAACAGGTTGGGCATGGCGTAAATCAGGCCAGCCGCCAGCACCACCAGTACCAGCCAGTATTTCCAGCGGGGAAATTCGTTCATGTCGCGGAGTCCGGCGAAGTGATCAGGAGGACTTCAGGGTGCCCTTGGGCAGCACCTGGGAAATGGACTGCTTCTGCACCTTTAGCTTGACCTTGTCGGCCACTTCCACGGTGATGAAGTGCTCGCCGATATCATCCACACGCCCGGCCACGCCGCCATTGGTGATCACTTCGTCACCGCGCGACAACTGGCCCAGCATGGCCTTGTGCTCCTTCATGCGCTTCTGCTGCGGCCGGATCAGCATGAAATAGAACACGCCGAACAGTACCACCAGAAATAGGATGTTCATCATGCCGAAACCACCGGCGCCGGCAGGCGCGGCGCCACCGGCAGTCTGCGCGTGCGCGCTGGAAATCAGGAAATCCATGCTTGGCTCTCTTGCAGGTCGAAATGGAGGACGCGCCCATCTCCGCGTCCAAAAGGCGAAGGATTATGCCACGACCGCGCTGCGGCTGCATCGTCACGATGCAGGCAGGGGCTCAGTTCTTGCCGCGACCCATCCGCAGCCGTTCCTCGAACATGGAGACAAAATCGTCCAATGCAAGTTCTTCGATCGCCCGGCGCAAGTCCGCCATCAGGCGCTGGTAGTGGCGCAGATTGTGGATCGTGGCCAGTTGGCAGCCCAGAATCTCGTTGCAGCGGTCCAGATGGCGCAGGTAGGCCCGGCTGAACCCCCGGCTGCAGGTGTAGCAGTCGCAGCCTTCCTCGATCACTCGCGTGTCGCGGGCAAAGCGGGCATTGCGAATGCGCAAGGTGCCGTGGGCCGTGAACAGGAAGCCGTTGCGTGCATTGCGGGTCGGCATCACGCAGTCGAACATGTCGATGCCGCGACATACGGCAGCCACGATGTCCTCGGGCCGACCGACCCCCATCAGATAGCGGGGCTTGTCATCCGGCAAAAGCGGCACCGTGAAATCCAGCATCCGCTTGCGCTCGTCCTCCGGCTCGCCCACCGCCAGACCACCGACGGCGTAGCCGTCAAAGCCGAGCTCGACCAGACCCGCCGCCGAGCGGCGCCGCAGGTCCTCGTGTACCCCGCCCTGCACGATGCCGAACAGATTGTTCGGATTTCCCTGCTCATCGAAAGCTCGGCGCGAGCGGTCGGCCCAGCGCAGCGACAGCTCCATCGATTCGCGCGCTTCGGTTTCCGTGGCCGGATACGGCGTGCACTCATCGAAAATCATTGCCACATCCGAATCCAGCACGGTCTGGATGCGCATGGATTCCTCCGGGGACAGAAACACCTTGGAGCCGTCGACCGGCGAGGCAAAGGCCACGCCCTGCTCGCTGATCTTGCGCTTGTGTGCCAGCGAAAACACCTGGAAACCGCCCGAATCGGTGAGGATCGGACCGTCCCAGCCGCAGAAGCGGTGCAGGCCACCGAATTCGCCGATCACATCCAGCCCGGGTCGCAGCCACAGGTGAAAAGTGTTGCCCAGGATCATCTGTGCGCCAATGTCACCCAGATCGTGCGGTGTCATGGCCTTGACCGTGCCGTAGGTGCCCACGGGCATGAAGGCTGGCGTGTCGACACTGCCGCGGGCAAAGTCGATCCGCCCGCGCCGCGCCGCGCCGTCGCGGGCGCTGATTTGGAATGTCATGGTTCCCATCGGTGCATTATCGCGGCGCGGCGGCGCAGCGTCACCTTGCCTGCCGGTGGACGGTGAACCCATCTGCTCGGTCATCCCGGAATCGCGAAGCAATATCCGGAACAACAAGGCCTACAGGCCACTGTCCGGGAAGCGGGTCACGCACCCCTCAAGCCACGTGCTGCGCGAAGCTGTCTGCCTTGCCGTCCCACGGCTCGAAATAGCTGCGCGATGGGCGCGCCACGGAGTGTTGCGGGGTGCGCCGTGCCATCTTCAGCGCATTATGGCCGTCAAGCCAGAGCGACGTCAGATTCGTCACCCGTTCATCCCGACACAACAAGGCATGAGTGCCGCTGTCCGCAAAAGCCGCCAGTGTCACGCCGCGGACGGCCGCGCTCATGAAATGCACGCGTCCATCCCCATGTGCGTCACTGACAGCATGCGCAAAGTCGAACCAGTTGGGGTTGCGGACATTGTCCGTTTGCACCGGCAACTGGCGCCGTGTCGGAATGCCTGCGCCGCACAGCACCAGCACCTTGTCGGCATGACGCGCCATCGCCGCGTCGGTCAGTACCGGTGCGTCACTGACACCGCCATAGCGTGCCGACCCGCCGCGCACAAAGGCTTCGGCATCGGCCAGAAAGCGGCTCTGGAACTGACCGCCATCACGCACATTGGCCTGCCAGCTGGCAGCATCAAAAAGGTCCACCACGGCACCACCGGGGCCTACTGCCGCGCCCGGCCATGATGGCGTCATCTGGTACACCGAGGGAAAACTGCGGGCGATGGTACGGTAATCCTCGTCGGTACCGAACCAGCCATCCTTTTCCCCCACCACCAGCGCATAGGGTGCCCCGATCGCTCCGCGAAATGGCGGCGCAATGAACACCGTCCGGCCGACGCCGTCGAATGGATTGCGCCGGTTGCGCAGGCCCAGAGCCGAGCGCAGCAGCAAGCCGCCCATCGAGTGCGTGATGAACTTCAGCTCCGGCGTGCGCCCGGCTGCCTGCTCGCGACCTGCGAGAACATCCATGGCCCGCACCAGGCGTGCCGCCGACAGTTCCAGCGGCTTGCGCCAGTCGTAGCTGAAGGTGTACAGCGGCTCGGGCTGCTTCCACTGGCGCAGCTTGGCGATCATCGCACCATAGGCGTAATGAATCAGGCGGCCCGGCCGCATCCAGTGCCCGTCGGCCGCGTCGTAACGACCTCCGGCCAAGGCGAAGTCGTGCGGATTCTCGACCAGATCCCCGACCACCATGTCCTCGATCGACCAGCGCCGCGGCCAGTCCAGCGGATAGCTGTCGATCAGCTCCGAGCCCTTGATGCCGGGAATGAAGACAATGGCCATTGCTGTGATCCGCTATTCCCGCTGTCGAAGCTCCATTGTAACCAGCGCCGGGGTAGCGCAGATCACGCAGCCGCCATCAGCGCGCGGGTCATGTCCAGCATGCGGTTGGAAAATCCCCACTCGTTGTCGTACCAGGCGATCACCTTGACCAGGGTCTTGCCCATGACCCGGGTCTGGGTGGCATCGTAGGTGCACGAAGCGGGGTTGTGATTGAAATCCACCGACACCAGCGGTTCGGTATTGACCGCCATCACGCCCTTCATCGGACCCTCGGCAGCCTCGCGAATGGCGGCATCGATGGCCTCGTTGCTGGTTTCGCGCGCTGCAACAAAGCTCAGATCGACCGCCGATACGTTGATCGTGGGCACGCGCATGGAAAAGCCGTCCAGTTTGCCGTCCAGCTCCGGCAGCACCAGCCCCACGGCCACGGCGGCACCGGTCCTGGTTGGAATCTGGCTCATCGTGGCACTGCGCGCCCGGCGCAGGTCCTTGTGATACACGTCGGTCAGCACCTGGTCGTTGGTGTAGGCGTGGATGGTGGTCATCAGCCCGTGCACGATGCCAATCTTCTGGTGCAGCACCTTGGCCAGCGGCGCCAGGCAGTTGGTGGTGCAACTGGCATTGGAAATGATGGTGTGCGAGGCGCTGAGCTGATCGTGATTGACGCCGTACACGAAAGTACCATCGACGTCCGCGCCCGGCGCCGAAATAATCACCTTCTTCGCGCCAGCATCGATATGCGCCTTGGCCTTGTCGCGGCTGGTGAACAGACCGGTCGACTCGATCACCACGTCCACGCCCAGGTCACCCCAGGGCAGCCTGGCCGGATCGCGCTCGGCGCACACCTTGATGCGATCGCCATTGACTATTAGGTCGCCACCTTCCACCTTGACCTCGCCGGGGAAGCGCCCGTGCGCCGTGTCATGCCGGGTCAGGTGTGCATTGGTGTCGGCATCACCAAGATCATTGATTGCGACCACCTGGATCTCGTCCGCACGATCCGACTCGTACAGTGCGCGCAGAATGTTGCGACCGATCCGGCCGTACCCGTTGATGGCAATCTTGATGGCCATGAAGCAGCGTCCTCTGTCAGTAGATGAAACCGGAACGCGCCGTGCGCTCCGTCGAATCAGTCATTCTACCCGATGTGCCGCCGACCGGCCGGATGCCAGGCTCAGAAATAGATGTCGTTCAAGGCGCTCATGATGAGTTGCGCCGGTCCGCTTGCCAGCGAGTACAGAACCGCGTTGGCCTCCCTGCGGGACAACACCAGCCCTTCCTCCCGCAGGCGGGCCAGATGCTGGGAAAGGGCCGACTGACTGACTTCCGGCAGATGCTCATTGATCTGCGACGCGCTCAGTTCGCACACCGTCAACAGACGCAGCATTTGCAGCCGACGCGGATTGGCCAGTGCCTTGAGCACACTGGTCGCCTGCTCGGTTCGCTGTTGCACATCCACTTGCAAGGCAAGTTCCTGCATCGTCGTACAGCACTCCCACAGTCAGATCAAGCAAACCCCCAGCGGCCCTGTATAGCAAAACTGCACCGCCCGCTCAAGCATGCCTTGAGTCTTGTCAAGTGCCAATTGGCCCCGCATGGCCGCTGCTTGGTGTCAACCAGGACCGCCGCGCCGCGAGGTTTGTGATAGGTTTCGGCAATGAACAATGCGAAACATGCAGGCCAGATCCGTCGCACCAAGATTGTCGCCACCCTGGGTCCGGGCAGCGACGCACCCGGCATGTTGGCACGCCTGATTGACAGCGGCGTCGACGTGGTGCGCCTGAACCTGTCGCACGGCCAAGCCGATGACCATCGCCAGCGCGCAGCGGCTGTCCGCAAGGTGGCGGCAGCAATGGATACCGAGGTGGCCATTCTGGCCGACCTTCAGGGCCCCAAGATTCGCATTGAAACCTTCGCCAACGGTCCGATCGAACTGGCCGAGGGAGACGACTTCACGCTGGACTGTCGGCCTGACGCACCGCCCGGCGATCAACGCCACGTTGGCGTCAGCTACGGCGGTCTGCCGCAGGATGTGAACCCGGGTGACCTGTTGTTGCTGGATGACGGCCTGGTGTCGATGCGGGTCGAGTCCATCGACGGCCATCTTGTGCATTGCACGGTGTTGGCAGGCGGCATACTCTCCGACCGCAAGGGCCTCAACCGGCAAGGTGGCGGCCTGAGCATCGACGCGCTGTCGGACAAGGATCGCCATGACATCCGCCTGACGGCCGAACTTGCGGCCGATTTCATGGCGGTGTCCTTCGTGCGTTCAGCAGCCGATCTCGACAACGCTCGCAAGCTGCTGGCCGAAGCCGGCAGTGATGCCGCGCTGGTGGCCAAGATCGAGCGCGCCGAGGCGATACCGGTATTGACTGCAATCATCGACGCCAGCGATGCGGTGATGGTGGCGCGCGGTGATCTGGGTGTGGAAATAGGCGACGCCGAGCTGCCCGGCCTGCAGAAGAAGATCATCCGCGAAGCCCTGCGCCGCAACCGCCCGGTCATCACCGCCACCCAGATGCTGCAGTCCATGGTGGACTCACCCATGCCCACGCGGGCCGAAGTTCTGGACGTGGCCAACGCCGTGATCGACGGTACCGACGCGGTCATGCTGTCACAGGAAACGGCTGCCGGTAACTACCCGGACAAGGCCGTGCAGGCCATGCGCCGCATCTGCCTGGGCGCCGAACGCCAGTTCGAACCGGTCGACGAATTGGCTGCGCACAATCACAACCTGGATCGCACCGACCAGGCCATCGCCCTGGCTGCGATGGCACTGGCGTCCGAAGTCGACGTGCGCGCCATCATCGCCCTGACCGAATCGGGCACCACCGCGCAATGGCTGTCGCGCTACCGCTCCTCGGTACCGATCTATGCCCTGTCGCGCAGCGCCGCAGCGCGCCGCCGCATGCAATTGCTGCGCGATGTGCATCCGGTGGCTTTTGACGTGTCCGACGTTGAGCCGGCACAAGTGGCGCGCGCTGCCATCTGCCAGTTGTTCAACGAAGGCCGTGTGGCTGCCGGCGACCGCGTGCTGCTGACCCACGGCGATCACACCGGCCGCCACGGCGGGACCAACACCCTCAAGTTGCTGCATGTCGGCGACGACGGCATCGCCGAAGGCCTGCGCGAGCTGTAGAAGCGGCCGATGGCCGCGACCATGCAGCCGACGATCGCGTGCATGGCGCGCTCCTGCATTGCCTTGTAGGAGCTGCCCATGGCCGCGATCATGGCACGCTCCCGCACGAAGCCCTGCGGATGCAAGCAGCTTGCGAAGTCACGATATGGCGTCACGGCCGCGTCATCACTACACTGAGACTCCACACGGTTTTTGCAGTGAAGAACATGAACACAGCCAAGCTTCGCGCCGCAATCCTGCTTCCGGCAGCCGTCCTGGCTTGCGGCTTGAGCGTCTGCGCCATGGCATCCATCCGCAGCGTGCCGCCCGAGCGCCTGGGCCAGTACTGGATCTGGATCGCCAGCGCATCCGAACTCAATGTGCCCAACAGCGGCCTCAACCTGGACAAGCCCGTGTGCGCCTCGGCCAGCTACACCATCGGCTCGGACGGCGTCCCGCGCGACGTGAAGCTGGAAAAAGTCGTGCCCAGAAGCGACCTGGGGCCTGTCGTGGTCGAGGCAGTTCGCCACTTCCGCTACCGGCCCAGCAACGACAATCCCGGCCAGCAGCCCGTCCGCACCTGGTACACGGCGCAATTCAACATGCGTGACCTGCCCCAGGCGCAAAAGGACAAGCTCACCGCAGCCTGCGACTTGACCGGCTATTGAGTGCGGCAAGCGGAAATTGCCGGAATGATCCGCAGGGTGCCGCTGAACGAAGTGAAGGGCACCACGCGCCGGGTCCCCGCACTCCGTGCCTCGGATCTCGGACCCCGAATCCTGAATCCCCAATCCCGGTTCCCAGGCAACTGTCTGACCGCCGTCGATCCCTTCACGACCACGGATTTCGCCAACCGCCCAATATCGGCACCACACCCCGATATGGCCTATAATTCGCGGCCCTGCCAATCTACTGCACGCATTGCGGAGCCAGCATGAGCATCGACGAACTCGAATCCGTGGCCCAGGCCATGGTCGCCCCGGGCAAGGGCATCATCGCCATCGACGAGTCCACCGGCACCATTGCCAGGCGTTTTGATGCCGTCGGGGTGGAGAGCACCGAGGAAAACCGCCGCGCCTACCGTGAAATGCTGCTCACCACACCGGGGCTGCCAGACCACATTTCCGGCGCCATCCTGTACGACGAAACCATCCGTCAGTCGACCGCCGAAGGCGTGCCCTTCACCAAGCTGATGCGCGAGGCCGGCGTCATTCCCGGCATCAAGGTGGACAAGGGCGCCAAGCCACTGGCCGGTTTCCCCGGCGAGCTGGTCACCGAGGGCCTGGACGGTCTGCGCGAACGTCTCAATGAATACGCCCGCATGGGCGCGCAGTTTGCCAAGTGGCGCGCCGTGATCACCATCGGCGAAGACTGCCCCACCTCGACCTGCATCGAAGCCAACAGCCACGCCCTGGCCCGCTACGCCGCCCTGTGCCAGGAAGCCGGCCTGGTGCCGATGGTGGAACCGGAAGTGCTGATGGATGGCGAGCACGACATCGAGATCTGCCACGACGTCACCGAAGCCACGCTGCGCAGCCTGTTCAATGCCCTCTATGAGCAGAATGTGATGCTGGAAGGCACCATTCTGAAAGCCTCGATGGTGGTGTCCGGCAAGGACT
>CBFGSA010000114.1:0-8907 GCA_965651365.1 uncultured Rhodanobacteraceae bacterium
CCATCCACTGCGCCCTGCTCAGCGGCTTCCCGACCCAAATCGGCCGCAAGGACGAAAACGGCCTGTTCCGCAGCACGCGGCAGCGCAGCTTCAAGGTGTTTCCCGGCTCGGCGCTGGCCGACAAGCCGCCGAACTGGATTTTTGCTGCGCAGATTCTGGATCTGGGCGGCAAGGTGTGGGGCATGCTGTGTGCGCGGATCGAGCCGCGCTGGATCGAGCAGCAGGCCGCGCACCTGCTGCGCTCAAGCGTGTCCGACCCGCACTGGTCGCGCAAGCGCGGCAAGGTGGTCGCATTCGAGCAAGTCAGCCTGTTTGGCCTGGTGCTGGTGGAGCGGCGTTTGGTCAGCTTTCACAAGCAGGACCCGGCGCTGGCGCATGCGCTGTTCCTGGAGCAGGCACTGGCCACGTGCGAGATCGATACCCGCGCCGAGTTCGTCGCTGCCAATCAGCGCGTGCTGGACCAGGCACGTGAGCGCGAGGCCAAGGCGCGACGCCAGGGCTTGTTGCGTGACGAAGCCGAGCGCGCGCGCTTTTTCGAGGGCAAATTGCCGGAAAGCGTCAGTTCGCGCGCGGCATTGGAGAAGTGGTATCGCAAGGCGTCACCCTCCGTGCAGGCCGCTCTGCGCTGGTCGCTGGACGATGTGCTGGATACCGGTTCCGGTCTCGCCCCCGGCGACTACCCGGCAAAACTGGAGCTGGGCAACCTCACGCTGGCGCTGCAATACCGCTTCGTGCCCGGCGACCAAGCCGACGGCGTGACCCTTGCCGTGCCGCTGGCGCTGCTCAACGCGGTGCCCGCCGAGCGCTGTCAGTGGCTGGTGCCCGGCCTGCTGCCGGACAAGGTGGCGGCGCTGATCAAGAGCCTGCCCAAGAAACTGCGCCGCAATTTCGTGCCGGCGCCGGATTTTGCGCGTGCCTTCTGCGAGGCCGAGTCACCGCGCAACGCGCCGCTGAACAGCGTGCTGGCCGCGTTCCTCAAGCGCACCACCGGGGTCGACATCGATGCAGGTGCTTTCGCCGGCGCGGAACTTCCCGTGCATTTGTGCATGCGCTTCCGCCTGATCGGTGAGCGCGGCAAGACGCTGGCCGCATCGCGCTCGCTGGAAGCACTGCGCGAGGAGTACGCCGGCGCCGCGCAGCGTGCATTTTCACGCCAGACCGACGCCGACCTGGCCACGCAAAGCGCGCAACAATGGGTGTTTGACGATATCCCGGAAAAGGTCCGTTCCAGCGGCAATCTGGATGCCTGGCCGGCCCTGGTCGATCTGGACGAGGCCGTGGCCCTGCGCGTGTTCGAGCGCGCCGACGAGGCACGTGAGCAGCATCGCCGCGGCATCGAGCGCCTGCTGCGCCTGGCCCTGGCACCGGCCATCAAGCAGGCGCGGCGCAAGCTGCCGATCGCGACCGAACTGGGCCTCAGGGCCGTGCCGCTTTTCGGCGTCGACGCCTTGCGCGAGGACCTGGTGGAAGGTGCATTGTGCGACCTCCTGGCGGGTGCCGATCTGGACGTGCGCGAACGCCAGGCATTCGACGCCCTGTGCCGGGGAATCGAAGTCGGTTTGTTCGCAGCCTCGGTGGAGCGCCTCAAGCTGATCGAGCCGATCATCGAGGCCCAGGCCGAGCTGCGGCCATGGCTGGAGCCACCCCTGATGGGCTTTGCCACGGCCAGCTACGACGACCTTCGCGAGCAACTCGAACACCTTCTGCCACAAGGCTTTGCGCGGGATCTGCCACTGGATCGCCTGAGTCATTTGCCGCGCTATCTCAAAGCCATGCGCCTGCGTGCCGAACGCCTGCGCCAGGACCCGGGCCGCGATCAGCAGCGCATGCTGGACGTGCAGCCGTATTGGCGAGCCTACCGCATGCTTGTTCCGAAGGTTTCTGACACCATGAAACTCAATGACCTGCGATGGCTGGTCGAGGAATATCGCGTATCCTTGTTCGCTCAGGAGCTGGGAACTGCCGAGACGGTCTCAGCCAAGCGCCTGACACGCTGGATTCAACAGGTGCAGGCGGCAGTCAGAACGGAATGAGGTCCCGGTCACGGATTGTGCAGGTCCCTGGATTCGTTCAGAAAAACATGCACATACTTAACATTTTGCATAAAAGACTGGATTAAACTAGTCCCGCCCGTGATCGATGGTCGCTGCATGCCATGCTGTCGATGAGGGTTCGTGCGGCTCCGGTCGCTGGTTGGTTTTTGCACATTCTTGGTGGTGATGGTGAAACACAGGTTTTTGATGCACGCACTCGGTGCGGTTCTGGCCGTGGGCGTAGCTGGCGCGGCTGTGGCGGGCAGCGCTTTGCGCATAACCGGCGATGTGACCGACATCAATGGCAATACGCGCGATGTGCCGCTGGCGACAGCCGGCACTTCAGTCAGTTACAGCTTTGCGACCGGCAGTCCGGTGGCAACCGTTGAACTGGCGGACTTTCTGTTCTGCAACCGTGCTGAATACGGCGCCGAGCCGCCCATTTCACTCGTGGCGCAGCATGGTGCGTGGACCTTCGGCAGCCCGACCATTCTGGATGGTGGCCAAGCGGTTGTTGCGCCTGTGCCAATGGTAACGAACATGACCTATGTGGGTCAGATTCTGTGGCTGACGACCGACCTGCTCGAAAGCGGTGGTGGCTCGCAGTGCTTTCAGGCCGATGCCCAAGGCCAGGCAATTACCGATCTCAACCACATTTTTGTTGGCAGTTTCGATTCGGGCGCCACCTCGGCGAGCAATACCAGTGCGGTAAGCATTTCGGTGGGTCCCCTGCCACAGGATACCGATCACCCTTTCACCTATTACGTGCAGATCGACCTCAATGGAAGCGGGGCGAACGCGTCAGGCTCGTCGACAACGCAGTCGCTATCCACTACGGACTACTACCTGCGAGAGGGGTTTGACACATCCGTGTTTTCCTCCTGCACAACGACGCCCGGTCAGGCAATTGACTACAGTGCCACCTTCACCCGGACCTGCACGGTGAAGCCCGGCGTCAATCTGCAAGTCCTGAGTGGCACCATCCCAGTCGTGGCAGCAGCGCTGTTCACGGGTCCGTTTGCCAACGAGACTGATTTCAGTGACAACCTGGCGTTTGGCTATCCCAGGGAATCCGTGTACAGTCCGTAAAGCACTCGAGACCCGAGGTGCAAACCGGGTTGGCCCGGTGTAAAACTGAATGAAAGTTTCGGCGCGAGTTCTTGGCTGGTCGGTTGACAGGGCCGAGCCGGATACACACGAATATCCTGAATCATTGGTTGCGGCGCTCCGCTCGGGGTGCGAATACCTGACGGATCGTGATGCGATATTGCATTGCAGTGAGGTCCTGGACCTGCTTGAGCGGCTGCATTGTGATGCGGAAACCCTGGCAGCTTGTATCCGTTTTGCATCCTGGGAAGCGTTCCCTGGAGAAGAAGATGCACTGCCCGAATGGTCGCGGAACCTGACCGCGTCCGAGCGGCGCCTGCTGGACGGGCTGCGCGCCGCCAGGCAGGTCTGGTCCTTGCACGCCGAGCGCGAGCCGGGCAGCGCGGTTGAAGGCCTGCGTCGCCTGCTGCTGGCCATCATCGGCGATATCCGTGTGGTGTTCATTCTGCTGGCCCGGCAACTTGTGCGCTTGCGCCACGCGGCGGAACTTCCCGAACACGAACGACGCGCGCTGGCCCGGCTCAGTGCCGACATCCATGCGCCGCTGGCCAATCGTCTCGGTATCTGGCAGCTCAAATGGGAGCTGGAGGATCTGGCCTTTCGCCATCTCCAGCCGGAAACCTACCGCCGCATCGCGCACCTGCTGGATGAACGGCGCAGTGATCGCGAGCAGTTCATAGCGCGCTGCATCGGGCGCCTGCGCGAGGAGCTGGACAAGGCCGGCATCAGGGCCGATCTGGCCGGGCGACCGAAACACATCTATTCGATCTGGCGCAAGATGCAGCGCAAGGATGCCGCTTTTTCCGACCTGTACGACATCCGCGCCGTGCGCATCCTGGTCGATGACGTGTCCGCCTGTTACACGGCGCTGGGTCTGGTGCATACGCTGTGGCCCTACATCCCCGGCGAGTTCGACGATTACATCGCGCGGCCCAAGGGCAACGACTACAAATCGCTGCACACGGCCGTTTACGGACCCGAGGGCAAGGTGCTGGAAGTACAGATCCGCACCCACGCGATGCACAAGGCGGCCGAGCTGGGTGTGGCGGCACACTGGCGCTACAAGGAAGGCGGAGGCGGAGACAGCCAGTTCGAGGCACGTCTGGCGTGGATGCGTCAATTGCTGGAAGGCCGCGATGACGCTGATGGTGATGAGGGCCTCATGGCCGATCTGCGCACCGAACTGGTCGAGGACCGGGTCTACCTGCTGTCGCCGCGCGGTGATGTGTACGACCTGGCGGCCGGCGCCACCGTGCTCGACTTCGCCTATCACGTGCACACCGAAGTCGGGCACCGCTGCCGCGGCGCCAAGGTCAACGGTCGCATTGTGCCCTTGAGCCACCAGCCTGTCAGTGGCGACCGCATCGAGATCCTGACCGCCAGGCAGGCGCAGCCCAGCCGTGACTGGCTGGCGCCGGCGCAGGGCGTGCTGAACACGCCCCGCGCACGCGGCAAGGTGCGTGCGTGGTTCCGGCACAATGATGCAGAATCCAATCTGGCAACCGGACAGGCGCTTTTCGAGCGGGAACTGAAGCGTCTGGGTGCGGGCAGCATCGACATCGAAGAGCTGTTGCAAGACTTTCGCTTCCAGACCAGCGAGGAAATGCTGGTGGCGCTGGCACTTGGCGAAATCTCCACGGCGCAGATCGCGCGCGTGCTGGAAAAGCGCCTGAAGCCGGATAAACCGCCGGCGATACCATCGACACCGGCACCCCGCGCCGAGCCGGATGATCCCGGCGCGCTCAAGATCGCCGGGGTCGGCAATCTGCTTGCCACGCTCGCGCGCTGCTGTCAGCCGCTGCCCGGGGATGGAGTCAGCGGCTACATCACCCGCGGCCACGGCATCACCGTGCATCGTTCCGACTGCAAGGCGCTGAACCGGCTGCGCAAGCGCGATGCCGACCGCATCATCGAGGTCGAATGGGGGCAGGCATCGAGTCGTGCCTACCAGGTGAACATCGAAGTGCGCGGCTATGACCGCAAGGGCCTGCAGAAAGATGTCACCAGCGGCATCAGCAATGCCAACGTGCACATTCTGGCTTCCAGCAGCCAGGTTCTGGATGACAGCGCCGAAGTGCGCATGCGCTACACCATTCGCGTGGCCGATTTCGGCCAGCTCTCTTCGCTGCTGGCGCGGCTCGATGCGCTGCCGAATGTCATCGACGTGCGACGCATCAGCGACGGTTCGCAAGCCTGAACCGGCAGTGACAGCCGAACCAGCACGGCAGGCGCCAGTCGAATACACTGACATTTTTTGATTTGGCCCGGACTATTCACGGCATGGCACGAAACACAAGCAAGGCCCGCAAGGAGCCGGCACTGGGTGATCTGGACCTGCTGGACGGTGCAGCGGACGAGCGGCCCGCGCGCCGCCGCTCCGCCTACACGGAAGCCAAGCGGCAGGGTCGGCGTTGGCCGTGGGTGGTGCTGGTCGTGCTGCTGGCACTCGCCGCCGGCGCCTGGATGGAGCGTGCAAGCATCCGTTCCTGGTTGCCGCAAACCCAGTTCAATCAGTTGCTGGAACGCGCCGATGCGGCCTTGAAGGCCGGCAATCTGGATGGTCATCAGGGCGACAGCGCGCGTGAGCTCTACACTGCGGCCAGAACCCTGCGGCCCGAAGATGCGCGCGCCCGTGATGGCCTGCACGCCGTCGGCGCAGCCGAGCAGGCACAGGCGAAGAAGCAGCTCGACGCTGGCCAGATCGAGCAGGCTGAAGGCAGCCTCGAGATTGCGCGTGCCCTGCTGGGCGGCGGCGACGAGCTGGATCGGCTGGATCAGCGCCTGGCCACCATCAAGGCACGCAGCAACAAGCTGGAAACCCTGATTGACCGTGCCGCGCAGGCGCTGGCCGATGGCAACGTGGACGGCAAAAATGGTGCCGCCAGTCTCTACAAGCAGGCCTTGGTTGCCGATCCGGGCAATGCGATCGCCCGCCACGGTCTGGACAAGGTCGGCAAGGCCATGGCGCGACAGATTGGTGAGGCAGTCAAAGCAGGGCACCTGGATCAGGCCGACCGGCAGATTGGCCGGCTTGCTGACCTGCTGCCGGACTATTCCGGTTTGCCGCAATTGCGTGCTGATCTGAGTCAGGCGCACACGGATGCACAGGCTGCCCGGCAAGTGCTGTTGCAGCAGGCAGCGGCCGATCTTGGCGCTGGCCGTCTCAGTGGCAGTGGCCGCAACAATGCGCTGGCACGCTACCGCACGGTTCTTGAGTCCGACCCGGACAACACGACGGCGCAACAGGGGATTCGGCAGGTTGCTTCAGGTCTGCTGGCGCGCGCCGGTTCGCGCATGGACGACGGGCATCTGGCCGAGGCCGGCCAGCTTCTGGATGAAGTGGGCGGCCTGGTCGGCGAGGATGTGCCGCAACTGACCAAGGCGCGCAAGCGGCTCGCCGACCTCAAGCAGCAGCCGCAATCGCCGCCGCCGCTGAGCGCCGAGCAAAAAGCCAAGGTTCAACGCCTGATCACCCGTGCCCAGGCCGCTGCCGACAGTGGCCATCTGATGCTGCCGCCCGGCAACAGCGCCTACGACCTGTATCGCTCGGCTTTGGCCATCGACGCTGACAACGGCGACGCCATGGCCGGCCTGGCCAGCCTGCCCGGCCAGGCACGCAGCCTGTTCGATCAGGCGCTGGCCAAGCACGATACCGCCCGCGCCGCCAAGCTGCTGGACGCTTTTGCGCAGCTGGCACCGGGAAGCTCGGCCCTGCCGCAGATGCGTGCCAGACTGGACGCCGCCCGACACAAGACCGTCGGCGGGTAGGAGCGGCCTACGGCCGCAATTGCGGGGATTCCCATCGCGCGCATGGCGCGCTCCTGCGCGGGCAGGAGCGCCCCCACCGCTCAATCAACCCAGGTTGCTGGCCGCAAAATCCCAGTTGACCAGGTTCCAGAACGCGTCCAGATACTTCGGTCGCGCGTTGCGGTAGTCGATGTAGTAGGCGTGCTCCCACACATCGCAGGTCAGCAGCGGGCGATCCGAGCCGGTGATCGGGGTGCCGGCATTGGAGGTGTTGACGATGGCCAGCGAGCCGTCCGGGCGCTGCACCAGCCAGGTCCAGCCGGAACCGAAGTTGCCGCCGGCCTGCTTGGCGAATTCCTCGCGAAAGCCATCCACCGAGCCGAATGCCTTGCCCAGCGCGTCGGCCAGTTTGCCGGAGGGATCGCCTCCGCCATCGGGGCGCATCGAGTTCCAATAGAACGTGTGGTTCCAGGTCTGGGCGGCATTGTTGAACAGACCGCCGGTGGCCTTCTTGATGATGGACTCAAGATCCATATCGGCCATCTCGGTGTCCTTGATCGCGTCATTCAGCTTGTTGACATACGCCTGATGATGCTTGCCGTAGTGGTAGTCCAGGGTTTCGGAGGAGATGTGCGGTTCCAGTGCGCTGCGGTCGTAGGGAAGGGCAGGTAGTTCAATTGCCATGACAAAACTCCTTTGTGGATGAACGGAAAAGGCCTCCAGTGTAACCCTCGGCAGCTTAATCCGGACTGTTCATGGCTCTTGTGCGGCGATTGTTGCCCGGACGTGCCAGCGGAATTGATGCTGCGACAGGTACAATAGGCGTTTTGACTGATCCGGCTCCGGCATCCACGATGGCGCCCGGAACCCAAGGCAATACCTATGGACATCCGTCACGAGATCAGGGATCTCGTCCGCCGTCATCCCCTCGTGCTTTTCATGAAGGGTACGTCCGAGTACCCGATGTGCGCGGCGTCCGCGCGCGCAGCCGAGGCCCTGAGACAGGCTGAAGTGCCGTTTCATGCCGTGGACGTGCAGCAAAATCCGCGCGTGCGCGCCGGCTTGCCGCGCTATTCCAACTGGCCGGAGTTTCCGCAGCTTTTCGTGCAGGGTGATCTGATCGGTGGCTGTGAAGTGGTTGTCGACCTGCTGGAATCCGGAGAGCTGGCCCGGCTGGCACATGACCTGGCTGCGGTGAACGCCTGATGGGGCTGCCCAGAATCAGTGCGGCGCCGGCGTGGCAGGCAGAGTCCGACAGCCTGTCAGGCCGGGTCATCATGATCACCGGAGCAGCCGGCGGGCTGGGCCATGCCACGGCATTGGCTTGTGCCGGTGCCGGGGCCACCGTGGTGCTGAGCGGACACAAGGTGCGCGCGCTGGAAAAGCTCTACGACGAGGTCGCGGCGCTTGGCCGGGCCGAACCGGCCATTCTGCCGCTGGATCTGGCGGGCGCCGCACCGGCCGATTACGACACCGTGATCGAGGCTTTGGAAAACGGCTTCGGACGCCTGGACGGTCTGGTGCATGCCGCGGCGCACTTCGAGCATCTGACGCCGCTGTCCAGCAAGGATCCCGAGGAGTGGCTGCGCGATATCCAGGTCAACCTGAACGCGCCATTTTTTCTGAGCCAGGCCTGCATGCCGCTGTTGCAGGCAGCACCCGACAGCGCCGTGGTGTTCGTGCTGGACGATCCCGAACGCCTGGGTCGGGCGCACTGGAGCGGCTACGGCGTGGCCAAGGCCAGCCTGGAACGCCTGGCCTCGATCCTGCACGAGGAAACCGACGACAGCCCGCTGCGCGTCCACGCGCTGCTGCCCGCGCCGATGCGCACCGCCCTGCGCCGCAAGGCCTGGTTTGGTGAGGACAGCATGGCACTGCCGCCACCCGATGACACCGCAGCGGCACTCGTTTATCTGTTGAGCGCCGAGGGCACCGCCGCCCGCGGCAAGTTGCTTGACCTGCGGGCCTAGCCCGCATTATTCACCGGGATTCGTAGCGAGCCGGTTCCAGGGTGCGTGCC
>CBFGSA010000115.1:0-8898 GCA_965651365.1 uncultured Rhodanobacteraceae bacterium
AAGGCGGGACTTTTTCTGCGCAGCGGGACGCGCAGCAGGAAAAGGCTGGGCCGGCGATGCGCGCCAGGAAGGCTGCCTGCCGCAAGTTGCGTCTGGACCGAACTGCCAGTAGCAGTTCGCAGCTTGAGGAAGCCTCACGCAACTGTTAGGGTCAAAGTGACCGCACCCACGCAGCGGGCACGTCAAAACTCGACAACTCAAGGGGGCTCAAACGCATGAACACGACTGTTTCCGCACCGCGGCGGCTGCGCCTGAAACCACTGGCGGCGGGCCTCGCCCTCGTTCTGGCAGCCGGGGCATTCGTCCTGCCATCCGAATCGCTGGCCGCGGGCAGCCACGCCAAGGCCAGATCCTGGCAGGGCATGCTGGCTACCGACCCGACGCTCAAGGCCCGCGTCGAGGCGCGGCGACAACAGCAGAAAACCCGGCGCCAGCAGCGCGCGCAGGCGCTGATTGCCGGCAGCGGAGCAAACGCCAATGCCACCAATGCCAGCAATGCCAGCATCGCGGTCAGCAATTGCAATGACAGTGGCGCTGGCAGCCTGCGGGACGCGATTGGCGCGGCGGCTTCCGGTGACACTGTCGACCTCAGCGCGCTCACCTGCAGCACCATCACGCTGACCTCCGGTGCCATCGCAATAACCCAGAATGATCTTGACATTCAGGGTCCAGGCGCCAGCAACCTGGCTATCGATGGCAGCGCGACCGACGAAATATTCGCATTTGTCGGTAACGGGACACTCACCGTGGCCGACGCCACGCTGACCAATGGCTATTACTATCACGGCCTGGGTGGCGCGATCTGGGCAGCATACGGCAACGTGAGCGTACGCAATGCCGTGATCAGCAACAGTTCGACAAATGGGCAATACTCTTACTCTGCCGTGGCTGGTGGTGCAGCCATCGTGGCTTATGACGGCAACATTATCCTGGACAATGCCACGATCACCGGAAATTCCAGTGACAGCTATACCCCTGATCCAGGCGGGTCTCTGGTTTATGCGGCAATCAGTGCCCTGAGCGGCAATGTCACCATTACGAACTCCACCATATCGGACAACCAGGCCTCAAGTGATTACCTGGTTCTTGGTGGTGGGGTGTTTGCCAACGGCAACCTGACGCTGACGCAATCCACCATTGCGCAAAACAAGGCAACTGGTCTGGATTATGGCTACACATTCGGGGGTGGGGTCTATGGTGGTTATGCGGGGACCACAACGATCAGCGCCAGCACAATATCGGGCAACACCGCGACCAACGATGGCGGCGGTGTCCAGAGTAGCGGCAACCTCAGCATGGTCAACTCGACCGTCAGCGGCAACCAGTCGAATTATTATGGTGCCGGTGTCGCCAACCTGTACGGAACGGCGGATATCAGCAACAGCACAATTTCGAACAACAGCAATGCAAACTATGCAGGTGCGGGTCTGTTTTCCATCTATGGCAGCGCCAATCTCGACAGCACCATCATCTACGGCAACAGCGCCGGCTCGGGCTCCGGCGACATCGACGATGCGGGTACCGGCAGCACCCTCGGCGGCGCCAACAACCTGATTGGCAACTCCAGTCTGGGTGTGCCGGGCGATACAATCAGCGCCGACCCGCTGCTTGGGCCACTGCAGAACAATGGCGGGCCGACCTTCACCCATGCACTTGGAACCGGCAGCCCCGCGATCGATGTCGGATCCAACCCGATGTCGCTGACCACGGATCAGCGCGGAGCAGGCTTTGTGCGTGAGTCGGGCGGCGCAGCCGATATCGGCGCCTTCGAGGTTCAGGCCGTCGTCCTGCCGTCCTATGTCGCCGTACCTTCCGGTGCGACCTGGGCCATGGGTCTGCTTGGCACCCTGCTGGGCTGGGTGGGCTGGATGGGCCTGCGCCGACGAAGGTGCAACGAATCCTCCAGCGGCCTGGGCTGACGCCCAGGCAATCCGGACACGAAGGACAGGTTCGCCAGCACGGGAATCCGGTCTTTTGCTGCGTGCCGTCCCGCCATGCGATCCCCGGATTGCGCTGCGCTCCATCCGGGCTACGCACGGCGACGCGAGGTCCGGCGGTCACTCCATGCTGACCTTCATCCGGTTGTCGCTGGAGACGCGGTCGATCAGCTTGTTGTAGGGGTCGATGCCGGCCTCGTAAGGCTTGTCCTTGACGTGCACGGTGATGCTGCTGTCGCCGTTGGCGAGCTTGCGCTTGGCAAGATAGAGCACCTTTTCGTTGTCTTCCTTGCCGTCCGGGCCGCGGGCGAATACGCCGATGTCGACGGGGGCGCCGATTTCGGCCTTGGTCTCCTTGCCCTCGCTGTCGGCGTAGGTCTTGCCGGCGTGGACTTTCAGCGTCACGTCCCAGCCGCCGCCGGCGGCCCTTTTGGCCGTGGCCGAGATCATCCGGTTGTCGTACAGGGTGATCTTCCAGAACCAGTCGTTGATGACGTTCTTCCATTTCGGCCCGGCGGCCTTTTGCAGCGCATCCATGAACTGCTGTGAGGTCACATAGGGCGGCTGCTGGAAGCCGTAGTCGATCAGGAACTGCTTGAGCATCGCATCCAGGGTGTCCTCGCCGATGTAGTCGGCCAGGGCATAGAACACCATCGAGCCCTTGCGGTAGTGGATGTAGGGCTGGTTCTCGACCTTGGCCAGCGGCAGTTCGCGCACGGTTTCCATGGCGCGGCCGCGCAGATAGCGGTCCAGCTCGTATTTCAGGAACTTGCGCATCTTGTGCTTGCCGTACAGGTGCTGCATCACCATCAGCGAGGAGTACTGGGCCAGCGATTCGCTGAGCATGGTCGAGCCCTGCATGTCGGCGCCGATCACGCGGTGCGCCCACCACTGGTGCGCGACCTCGTGCGCGGTGACGTCGGTGACGTAGTCGAGATTGTCCGTGTCCTTGAGGTCGGCGATGAAGCCGATTGATTCGGAAAACGGCACCGTATTGGCGAAGGACTGCGCGAAACTGGCGTAGGCGGGAAACTCCAGAATCCGCAACTGGCGGAACTGATAGGGCGTGTAGTGGCTGTTGTAGTAGGCGAAGGCCTTCTTCACCGCCTCGATCATGCGATCCACGTTCCAGAAATGATCGGGGTTGTAGTAGACCTCGATGGCGATGCCGTTCCAGGAATCCTTTTTCACCGCCCAGCGCGCCGACAGGTAGGCGAAGAAGTTCAGCATCGGCTGATCCATCTTGTAGTGATAGCAGTGCCGGCCCGAGTCGGTGGTCCATTCCTTTTGCAAATAACCCGGTGCCATCGCGATCTGGTCGCCGGCGGTGCACACATTGGTGTCGAAACTGATCCAGTCGGCATCGTGGCTGATGTAGGTGTTGGCGCGTGCCTTCGGGTTCTGGCTCAGCTTGGGCATGCGCGGCGCATCCGGGTCCAGGCCGTACTTGCGCCGCTTGCTGCGGTCGGTGAGCTGACGGTTGCGGTCGTAGCCGAATTGCGGGAACAGCATCTGGTTGTTGAAAAAGGTGCCGTTGTGCACCAGTTGCGTCTCGCCGGTGGAATTGGTGAAGCCCTCGGGCTGCCAGGTCTCCTCGAAATCGAAGGACATCGAAGCGCCGGGCTCAAGCGGCTGATCGAGCTTGTAGATGGTCAGGCCCTGGATCTTGTCCTGCTTGACGATGGTGTGCGGCGGGAACTTCAGCGAGTCCAGCTTCAGATGCGTCACCGGGCGCAGCGCATCCAGGCGCATGTGCAGGGTGTCGATCGGCTGATCGTGCTTGTTGACCAGGGTGTAGTGGCCGGTGATGTGCACGCGGCGCTGGTAGGGATGGATGTCGACATCGGCCTTGACGTCGGTGATCCGCGGCTGCGCCAGATCCTTGTACCTGGCGTATTCCTTCTCGTAGTTGGCCGCGCGTTGCTCGGCCTGGTCGCTGGGCACGTATTCGTTGCGCACCATGGTGTTGTAGCCGATCCACAGGCCGAACAGCACAAAGCCGGCCACGGCCACGGTCAGCGTCATTCTGGCCGGGCGCGTGAAGCGGGCGCGCGCCTCGCGCTTGCGCGCCGCCCAGGTGTGCCCGGTGCCGCGCACCCACAGCAGCACCGTGGCCACCAGCAAGCCCAGCGCAAACCAGCCCCAGTAACCGTAGAACCACAGTGCACCGACCCAGAAATGACCGAAGCCATTGAGGTCCGAATACGGCACGCCGGGCGCGCCGGCATAGCTGTACAGGTTGTTCTCCAGGTGCATCAGCGACAGCGTGACCATCGATGCCAGCACCAGAATCATCAGCAGGTAGCCGAGGAACTTGTTGTTGGCCAGCACCTGCAGGAATACCGCCATCACCGCGATCAGCACGAACGGAATGATGTCCAGCGCCAGCCCCTTGAGATACAGCAAAGGCTCCAGATGGGTGTAGCCGTGGGCGAGCTGCCAGCCCATGGTGTACAGCGCGCCGATGACGAGAAAGATCACGACCACGGCCAGCAAGGCGGTCAGCTTGGAGGCCAGGCCGACCCAGTTCGGCGCCGGCATCGCATCGCTGACCTCGCTGGTGCGTTGGCTGCGCTCGCGCCAGATCAGCTCGCCGGCGTAGAAGATCAGGATGATCCAGAGCAGAAACTGGAAGGTCGAGCGCAGATCCGACAGCATGAGGTGCGTGACCGGATAGGTTGGGGTGCCGAACACTTTGCCCGACAGGGCCAGGGTCGCGGTCATATTGGCCAGACCGAACAGCAGCATGACCAGGAACGGTACGCCGCGCAGCACACTGAACGTGTAGCGCCGCGCGCTGGCCAGATACTGGATCCAGTGTGCGCCGCGATCATCGCGGGCGTGCACTTGCGGCAAGGCCAGCGTCGGGGTGGATGCCGTGGCGGCAACCATCGCGGCAGCCTTCCTGCGCTTGCGCCGCCAGCGCAGGCCTTCGCGATCGGGCCGGAACAGCATCCAGGTCAGGCTCAACAGCACGGCGGCGACGCCCAGCCAGATGGCACGGTTCGCCAGCAGCAGGCCGCTGAGCTCGGGCAACTGGGTGTTCTGCTGCGCCACTGACCAGTAGCGCGTGGCCAGACCAATCGTGCGCATGCCGAACGGATCGAGCAGCGCGGCGGCGGTGTGGTGGGTCACGTCACCCAGCAACTGTCCGGCCACCACCTGCAGGATGAAGAACGCAATCACGCCGATATAGGTGGCCAGCATCGAGCGCGTCAGTGAAGCGATCAGGAACAGGAAGGCCGCGACCAGCAGCAGGTCCGGAATCACGATCACGCCGAAGGCCCACCCATAGGCGGCGAGGCTGGTCGGGCCCAGGCGGGTCGCCTCCAGCCACGGCATGAAGGTGCCCAGCAGAAGGCCGAGGGCCGTGGCCAGCATCACTGCCAGCGCGGTGAGATAGCCGGCACCGAAGCGCCCGCCCAGATAGGCACTCTTGCCCACCGGCGTGGCAAACACCATTTCCGCGCTGCGCTGGTCGAAGTCGCGCAGGATCGCACCGGCCACGAACATCGTCACCAGAAACAGGCCGATCACGCTGAACACGGCCAGCAGGCGGATGATCACGATCGGTGCATTGCGGTGCACATTGCCCATGCCGCCACCGATCGACACCGCATCGGTGGTGACGAACATGAAGGCCAGCAGCGCGAACACCACGGCCACCACCCAGAACAGCGGCGCGCGCAATTGCTGGCGCAGCTCGAATCTCAATACCTCGCGGAACATCTTCAGGCTGCCTTGGCGGTAGCGGTGCGGGCGGCTTCGGCCTGGCGCTGCAACTGCCCGAAATAGACATCTTCCAGATCCGGCGGCACGGCCTGGAAGCCAGACTCGGGCGCCGCATCGGCCAGCACGTGCAACACGGTGCGACCGGCGGACAGACGGGTCGACAGAACGGTCATGCGTCCCTGGTAGTCGGCCAGCTCGCTCTTGTCGATGCTGGCCCGCCACACGCGCCCGTCCAGACTGGCGATGGCCTCGTGCGGTTCACCCGCCAGCAACACCTGGCCCTGGCTGATGATGGCCATGCGCGGGCACAGGTCGGTGACATCCTCGACGATGTGGGTGGACAGGATCACCACCACCTTCTCGCCGATCTCGGCCAGCAGGTTGAGAAAGCGGTTGCGCTCTTCCGGATCGAGCCCGGCCGTGGGCTCGTCGACGATGATCAGCTTCGGCTGCCCGATCAGCGCCTGGGCAATGCCGAAGCGCTGGCGCATGCCGCCGGAAAAGGTGCCGAGTTTCTGCTTGCGCACCTCCCACAGGTTGACCTGCCGCAGCAGCGCCTCGACCAGCTCGCCACGCTCGCCTTTGGCCACCACACCCTTGAGCACGGCATAGTGATCGAGCATGGCCTCGACCGAGACCTTGGGGTAGACCCCGAAATCCTGCGGCAGATAGCCCAAAACGCGCCGGGTGGCCTGCTTGTCGGCCAGCAGGTTCTGATCGTCCAGCGTGATCGTGCCCGAATCGGGGTCCTGCAAGGTGGCGATGGTGCGCATCAGGGTCGACTTGCCGGCCCCGTTCGGCCCCAGCAGCCCGAACATGCCGCGCGGAATGTCCAGCGAAACCGCGTCCAGCGCGCGCACGCCGTTGTCATAGGTCTTGGTCAGATCACGAATGCACAGCATGTGCCGCTCCCGGCTGAGGTCAACCCCGCCAGCCTAGCGCTCAGCTCGCGGGCTGCCAACTGGCAGAGGTCATGGCTGTTCCGGATGCTGCTTGTGCTTTGTACAGGCGCGGCGTGGCACTATCATGGGCGGATATCGCTGCGCGCCCGGTTTGGCGTGCAGCTCCGCAGGTTGCAGGAGGTTGCATGTCCCAGGTCAAACAGGTCAAGGTGCCGGATATCGGCGATTTCGACGGCGTGCCGGTGATCGAGGTGCTGATCAAGCCCGGTGACACCGTGGGCAAGGACGACGGTCTGGTGACGCTGGAATCGGACAAGGCCACGATGGAAGTGCCGGCTCCGTTCGCCGGCACTGTCAAAGAGGTCAAGGTATCCGAGGGCGACGAGGTGGCCGAGGGCGACCTCCTGGCCTTGATCGAGACGGCAGACGCCGGGGATGACGACGAGGAAAAAGCATCGTCTCTCCAGCGGGGAGAAGATGGGGATGAGGGGGAGACGACGGAGTCGTCTGGTGAGAATTCGGAGGCGGGGGGACCCCCACCCCAGCCCTCCCCCGCAGGCGGGGGAGGGAGCAATACTAGCGCATCTCACTCGAATGGCAACGGGGGCGGACATCGGGATTCACCCGAACAGCCACCCGGCGGTGACCCGCCAAGCCGCAAGAGCGGCGACACCGATGCCGGGCGGCCCAGCACCCCGCCGGTGCCGTTCGATGCCAGCGTGGTGATGCCGGACGAGACCCCGCACGCCAGTCCTGCGGTGCGTGCCTTTGCGCGCGAGCTGGGTGTGGACATTGCCAATGTCGAGGGTACTGGACGCAAGGGACGAATCCAGCGCGAGGACGTGCAGAAGTACGTCAAGAGCGCCATGAGCCGCGGTGCCAAGCCCCTGTCCGGCGGCCAGGGTTCGAGTCTGGATCTTGCGCCGTGGCCGAAGGTGGACTTCAGCAAGTTCGGCGAAGTCAGTGAGGAAAAACTGTCGCGCATCCAGAAGATTTCCGCGCGCTATCTGGCGCGCAACTGGGCCGTGATTCCACACGTCACCCAGCACGATCAGGCCGACATCACCGAGATGGAAGCCTTCCGCAAGAAGCTGGGCAAGGAGAACGAGGATCTCAAGATCACGCCGCTGGTGTTCCTGATCAAGGCCGTGGTGGCCGCGCTCAAGGAGTACCCGCGCTTCAATGCCTCGCTCAAGGAAGACGGCGAGACCCTGGTGATGAAGAAATACTTCCACATCGGCATTGCCGTGGACACGCCCGACGGGCTGGTGGTGCCGGTGCTGCGCGACTGCGACCACAAGGGTCTGCTGGAGCTGGCCGCTGAACTGGGCGAGGTGTCGAAGAAGGCGCGTGACGGCAAGCTCAGCCAGGGCGACATGTCCGGCGGCTGCTTCTCGATCAGCTCGCTGGGCGGCATCGGCGGCACGGCGTTCACGCCGATCGTCAATGCACCGGAAGTGGCGATCCTGGGCGTGTCGCGTTCTTCGATGCAGCCGGTCTGGAACGGCGAGGAATTCCGGCCGCGCCTGATGCTGCCCTTGTCAGTCAGCTACGACCACCGTGTCATTGACGGCGCACTGGCAGCGCGCTTCGCCGCCTTCCTGGCAAAATCGCTGGGCGACATCCGCCGCCTGCTGCTCTGAGGCCTGCGTGAGTTCCGGCCGCCAGCATCTCCGAC
This sequence comes from uncultured Rhodanobacteraceae bacterium, assembly GCA_965651365.1. GTDB lineage: Bacteria > Pseudomonadota > Gammaproteobacteria > Xanthomonadales > Rhodanobacteraceae > DASSBG01. The sequence goes on from CBFGSA010000115.1 coordinate 8,250, forward strand.
TGGCCGTGACCGCTGGCGCGGCGCCGGCTGCCGAGACCGGCGTGTTCGGCCATGTCCGCGAGGTGCTGGAACTGGGCGTCACTGTCGGCGACCTCAACATCACGCTGGGCTCGGTGCTGGCCGCAATCCTGTTGCTGCTGGCCTTTCTGGTACTGTCGGCGGTGCTGCGTCGCGGCCTGCGTCGCTACGGCAGCAAGCACGACAAGCTGAGCCAGTCATCGCTGTACACGATCGAGCGCCTGCTGCACTACCTGCTGCTGGTGATCGGCATCTTGTGGGCGCTGACCATTGCCGGCATTCCGATGTCGCAAATGGCCGTGTTCGCCGGCGCGCTGGGCGTGGGTCTGGGCTTCGGTTTGCAGGCGATCTTCAACAATTTCGTGTCCGGGCTGATCCTGCTGTTCGACCGCAGCCTCAAGGTCGGCGACTTTGTCGAACTGCAATCGGGCGTGCACGGTCACGTGCGCGAGATCCGCATCCGCTTCACGCGCATCTCGACCAATGACGACATCGACATCCTGGTGCCCAATTCCGAATTCGTCAGCGGCCGCGTGGTCAACTGGACCCTGAACGACAAGTCGCGCCGCATGCGCATCAACTTCCACGTGGCGCTGGATGCCGATGCCGAAACCGTCAAGCGGGCCGGGCT
>CBFGSA010000116.1:0-8714 GCA_965651365.1 uncultured Rhodanobacteraceae bacterium
TCGATGATGTGCACGTTGCGTTGCGCGCGCGCGGCCAGTTCCGGGTCGTGCGTGACCATGACGATGGTGGCGCCGTCGCGGTGGATGTCCTCCAGCAGCTCCAGCACGCCACGCGCCATCTGCGTGTCGAGGTTGCCGGTCGGCTCGTCCGCCAGCAGCAGGCGCGGGCTGCCGGCCAGCGCGCGCGCGATGGCGACGCGCTGCTGCTGGCCGCCGGACAGTTCGGCCGGGTAGTGCTTGACGCGCGAAGCCAGGCCGACCCGCTCCAGCGCGTCGTTGATGCGCTGCTTGCGCTCGGCGGCTTTCATGCCGCGATAGCGCAGCGGCACCTCGACGTTGTCGAACACGTTGAGATCCGGGATCAGGTTGAAGGCCTGGAAGATGAACCCGATCTTCTCGTTGCGGATCTTCGAACGCGCGTTGTCGTTGAGGTTGCTCACGTCGACACCGTCGAGCAGGTATTCGCCGCCGGAGAAGGATTCGAGCAGACCGGCAATGGTCAGAAAGGTGGTCTTGCCCGAACCGGACGGTCCGGTGACCGCAACGAACTCGCCTTCCTTGACGTCGATGTTGAAGTCGCGCAGGGCGTAGGTCTCGACCACTTCGGTGCGGTAGACCTTGGACAGGTGGGTCATTTTCAGCATGGTGGGTTCCTTGGTGGGTTTGTGGAGTAATTGGGGCGTGGTCGGCTATCTAGTTTGTGGATCGGGACCCGGGACTCGGGACTCGGAAAGGCGGCTTGCGTCATCCTGCGCGAAGCCGAAGGCGAAGTCGCAGAAGCAGGAACGTAGAAAGCCGTCATTCTGCGCGGAGCCGAAGGCGGAGTCGCAGAATCCATCCCGCAGATGGCGCTTGCGAGCTTGCGCACCCCGAAGCTGGATTCTGCGACTCCAATCCCCCGGATCATGTCCGGGTCCCTGCGCAAGAATGACGCCCGGCTTTTGCGATTCCCGATTCCCAATTCCCGATTCCCGGCTCTTCAATCACTGATCGCCACCTTTTCGGCGTCGTTGAAGTTGTCGGTGCCGGAGATCACGATGCGGTCGCCGGCCTTGAGACCTTGCAGAATTTCGACCTTGTCGATGGAACTGGCGCCGACGCGGATCGGCGTGCGGGTGGCGATGCCGTCGTGCACGACGTAGGCGTAGCGGCCGCCGGACTGGTCGACGAAGGAGCCACGCGCCACGGTCAGCACGTCGTCGCGCTTGTCCAGCACGATGCGCACCGACAGGCGCTGGTTCTGGCGCAGCTGTTCGGGCTTGGTGCCTTCGAAGCGCACCCGCGCCGACACCTCGCCATTGACCACCTCGGGGGAGATGGCGCTGACTGCACCCTTCCAGGTCTTGCCGTTGCCGCTGATGTTGGCCGGCATGCCGGGCGCCAGGTCGCGGGCAAAACTCTCGGGCACCTTCACTTCGACTTCCAGCGCGCTCAGGTCGATCACGGTCAGCAGCTTGGCGTCCTTGGCCACGGTGGCGCGCGGTGCAACGAAGATCTGGCCGACCTGGCCATCCACAGGCGAGCGCACATTGAGCTCGTCAACCTGACGCTCGACGTCCTTGACGATCAGCGCCTGGCGCTCGTGCGCCAATTTCTTGGCCTTGACTTCGAAGGCCAGGCTGTCGCGATTGAGCGCACGGTCGCCGCGTGCATGCTTGAGCGCAATCTTCGCCTTGTCCAGTGCGTCCTGCGCACGGGATACGTCCTGGCCCGGAACCGCGCCCTTGGAAAAGGCCTTCTGGTTGCGATCCAGCTCACGCGCGGCCGCCTTTTCGTCGATCAGGGCGTTGTCGACGGCCTTGTCCAGCTCGCTGCGCTGCTTGCGCGAATCGATGCGGGCCTGTTCGTAATCGACCTGCATTGCATCCAGCGCGGATTTTTCCTGCGCCAGCTTGTTGTTGAGCTCGGGGCTGTCGATCACCGCCAGCACCTGATCCTTTTTCACCGTGTCGCCGGCATGTGCCTTGAGCGTGACCATGCCGGGCGAGTTGGCGTACAAAGTCGGGCGCACCGCCGCCACCACGCGGCCGTCGGCGGCGATGTCGCGCACGAAGGAGCCGTGCTCGACGGTGGCAAAGGACAGCCGCGCGGCGCTGACCGAGGCATCGGCAGACAGCATGCGCTTGACCGGCGAGATCGCCAGCGCAATCAGCACCAGCGCAATGACGGCGCCGCCAATCCAGTAGATGCGCTTGCGCGTGGTGTTGACCTCGACCAGGCGGTCGGTGGCGGAAGTGTCACGAATCATGCAGTGGTCCCTTGTCCCCAGTGGCTCATGCCCTTGTTTTGCAATTGATGTGCCAACCGGAGCACATTTACAAGCCTCTGTTTATGCGGGCTTTTTCTATGACAACGCAACAGATTGCAGTGTCCGCGGACACCGGACACTTGCCAACGGACACAACCGATGCCACTGCCTGCTACCATCAAACCATCCCCTGCCGTGGTACGCCGCACCCATGTGCCAAACGAACGACAATTCAGCGCAAGAGCAGCGAATCGAGGCGCTTCTCGCGCGCCTTCAGAGCGGTGACAAGACGGCCATGGATGAGCTGCTGCCGCTGCTGTTCGATGATCTGCGGCGCTTGGCGCGCGCCCAGCGCAGCCGCGTCGGCGGTGGCGAAACCCTGCGTACCACCGCGCTGATTCACGAGGCCTATCTGAAGCTGCGCCGCAGCCGTTCCCTGTCACCGGATTCCCGCCGCCACTTTCTGCACACGGCAGCGCTGGCCATGCGCCATATCCTGATCGACCATGCGCGCTCGCAACTGGCCGCGCAAGATCGCCACGAGCAGATCCACGCCGGCAACGAGGATTCGCTGGGCGCCGTGCAGCGCCAGGCGCGTCTGGTGCTGGACATCGACACTGCCCTGGCCGAACTGCAACAGACCGAACCGCGCCTGGTCAATATCGTCAACTACCGCTACTTCGCCGGTTACAACGAAGCCGAAACCGCTGACCTGCTGGACGTCAGCCCGCGCACCGTACGCCGCGACTGGGCGCGCGCCAAGACCTGGCTTTCCGACAAGCTCGATGCCCATGCCGTCTGAACAGAAAACGGATACACGCGGCATTCTCGATGCGCTGGATACCGGCCCGGATCTGCTGGCCGAGCACCTGACCGAGGCCTGGGGCAGCCTGCCGAAGGGCACCCGGCTCGGGCCATGGGTGGTGTGCGAGCTGCTCGACACCGGCGGCATGGGCCGCGTGTACCTGGCCGAACGTGCCGATGGCGCTTTTGAAAAGCAGGTAGCCATCAAGGTTCTGCGCCGCGAACGGCGCCTGCCGGATGCGGTGATCGAACGCGAGCGCGCAATGCTGGCGCGGCTGGAGCACCCCGGTCTGACGCGCCTGCTGGACGGTGGCGTCAGCAAGGACGGCGATGTTTACCTGGTGATGGAATGGGTCGACGGCGAATTGCTCGATGCCTGGTGTGCGGCGCAGCATACCGACCGCGCCGCGCGGCTGGATCTTTTCGACCAGCTTCTCGATGCAGTTGGTCATGCGCACCGCCAGCTTGTGGTGCACGGCGACCTGAAGCCGGTCAATATCCTGATCGACCGCCAAGGGCGTGTGCGGGTTCTGGATTTCGGTGTCGCGCGCCTGCTCGCTGGTGACAGCACCGACGCCCTCCCTGCCGTCACCCCGCAATGGGCTGCGCCGGAGTGTCTGGACGGCACGCCGCCGGATGTGGCCTCGGACATCCACAACCTGGGCCTGCTACTGGCGCACCTGGCACAGTCATCCGGCGCAAGCGCACCAGGCCATCTGCCGGCAGATCTGGCTGCGATCATCGCCAAGGCCACAGCCACCAATCCCGAGGCGCGCTACGCCAGCGTCGCCGGCTTGCGCGAAGATCTAGTACGCTTCCGCCAGTTACGCCCGGTCATCGCGCGCTCCGGCGGCAGAGCGTACCATCTGCAACGCTTCGTGCGGCGGCATTGGATTGGTGCCGGTTTCGCCGCCCTGCTGCTTGCTCTGCTGATGGCTGCTGGCAGCATCTTTGTCTGGCAGGACGGCATCGTGCGCAGCGAACGCGACAACGCACGACTGGCCGCGACGCGCTCGCAGACGGTACTGGACTACCTGCTGGGCATTCTGGGCCAGGCCGACCAAACCGGGCCGGGCGACAAGCCCGTCTCGCTGCGCAGCCTGCTCACCGACAGCCTGACGCATATCGACTCGGACTTCAGCGGCGACCCCGCCGCACGTCAGGCGCTGCTGGCACGGCTGGGCGAGCTGCTGGTGCGACTCAATGACTTTGCCAGCGCGCAGGAGGTGCTGGAACGCTTCCAGCGCGACGCCAGCTCGGCCACCCCACCCCAACTGGAGGCGCGGGTGCTGGACAATCTGGCTGTCATTCGTCTGCACGCCGGCAAGCTGGATGAGGCGCTGGCATTGACCCGCGAGGGCGAACAGCTGCTGCGCAAGGTGCAAGCGGACCAGCGCGGGCAGCAATCGGAACTGCTCGTCACCCGGGCTCAGATCCTGTCCAACAAGGGCCACATGCAAGAATCCATCGCCACCTTGCGTCGGGCACTGTCACTGCGGCTTGCCGTTTCCGCCCCCGATGCGGCCCAGACCGTGGTGGTCCGCAACAGCCTGGCCGCCAGTCTGATGCGCAGCGGGCAGCTCGATGAGGCACTGCGCCAGTACCGGCAACTTGAAACCGCCTTGAAAACCAGCCGCCGCCAGCACAGCCTGGACGCTGCCACCATCTACGCCAACCACGCCAGCACAGCCTTCGCGTTTGGCCGCTACGAGGAAGCCGGACGCCTGTTCGATCAGGCGCTGGCCCTGCAGCAAAAGCTGTACGGCCCCTCGGCCAGCTACGCCGCCCTGCTCAACAATGCCGGCAAGCTGAACCTGGCCAGGGGCCACGCCGACACCGCGCGCGAAAAGATCGGGCAGGCGGTGGCCATGATGCAGCGCTTCGCCGGCCCTGACAGTGTCGATGCCCAACTCATCCGTATCAGCCTCGGGCAGTTGGCCCTGGCCGAGGGACGCCCCGCCGAGGCCCACGAGATCTACCGCAGCATCGGCGATCACCTGGCCGCAATACTGGGCAATGCCCATCCACTGCTGGCCCGGATCCGCTCGCAACAGCTCATCGCCCGTGCGCGTTCGAATGCCATCCCGGCCAGCAATCCGGAATTTGAGCGCATGCTGGAGCGCCTGGCGACAAGCCCCTCAAACCGGCGACCGCACGCCCAGTTTCTGTGCCAACGCGCCGAACTGGCCTTGGCACAAAAACGCTACCAACTGGCACGCGACAGCGCCGAAGCATGCGCGCGCGTGCGCCGCGAGCAACTGTTCGACGCCAGCCCGCCGCTGCTGTTCGCACGCTTGCTGCAGACGACCGCCGACTACCGAATCAACCCGCGGGAAAGTGCCCGCAAACGCCGACAGGCCATCCTGAACGCACTACGGCAAGAACTCGGCCAGAACCACCCCGCTGTGCTGCGTCTGGCGGCACTGTAGTCCGCGCGCCAAGCCGCATTTGCAGGCTGCGCCAGGGACACCGAAACCATTGCAGTCACACCCCTGGCGCCCATACCGCGTTGCTGCATACGACCGCCTCGACAAGTCTTGCCCCTCGGGCTCAAATGCGCTGTCCGGTTTTGTCGCGCAGCGCCGTACATGGGTTATCCATCACAGATCAACAAGCCATGAAACGTATTCTTTTCCTGCTCTGCGCACTGCTTGCTCTTGCCGCATCCGCACAGACGCCACCGGAAAGCGGAGACACTGCCCGCGGCAGCAACCTGCTGTTCATTCTGGATGCCTCGGGCAGCATGTGGGGGCAAATGGACGGCACGCCCAAGATTGCCGTGGCCAAGGATGTCATGTCGAGCCTGGTGGACAAGCTGCCCGACGACGCCAAGGCCGGACTGATCGCCTACGGCCACCGCCGCAAGGGCGACTGCAAGGACATCGAAACGCTGGTGGCGTTGGGGCCGCTGGACCGCGATGCCATGCGCATGCAGATCCAGGGCCTGAACGCAAAAGGCAAGACCCCCATCACCGCATCGGTCAAGCAGGCACTCGAACAACTGCGGCAGGTGGAGCAGTCGGCCAGCATCGTGCTGGTTTCCGACGGTCTGGAGTCCTGCGGCGGCGATCCCTGCCAGACCGTCAAAGCCGCCAAACAGGCCGGTGTCGACTTCACCTTGCACGTGGTTGGCTTTGACCTGGTCGGCACCGACACCGCGCAGTTGCAATGCATGGCTGACGCCGGTGGTGGCCGCTTTCTCACCGCCGCCAACGCCGACGAACTGGCCGGTGCACTGGAGCAAGCCGTGCAGGCGAGCGCTGCGCTGGTGCTGAGCGTGTCCGGCAATGGCGAGCCGGTCAAGGCATACACCTATGTCTACCGGGCCGGAACCGGGGACGAGGTGGAGCGCGAGCATACCGACAAGGATGGCCGGGCCCGCTACGCATTGCCCGCGGGCGAGTATGACATCAAGGTGCGTCCGGTCAGCATTTCAGCACCCGAGCGCACACTGCAAGGTGTTGTGGTCACAGAAGGTGAAACAACCGAGACCGCCGTCGAGTTTTCCACCGGCACCGTCGAGCTGACGGTCACCACCAACGGCAAGCCACTGAAGGCACGCACCTACATCCAGCACGCCGACGGCCACAAGGAAGCCGCCCGCGATGCCACCAACAGCGATGGCATCGCCCGCTACACCATTCCCGTGGGCGAATACCGCATCAAGGTCCGACCCGACGGCATCAGTGCACCGGATCACTACATTGAAGGTGTCACGGTTACCACCGGCGGAACCACCACGAAGGTACTGGAGATCGCCAGCGGCACTGTCCGGGTCACGGTTACCACCGATGGCCATCCACTGAAAGCGCGCACCTACATCCAGCACGCCGACAGCCACAAGGAAGCCGCCCGCGACGCCACCAACAGCGACGGGATCGCCCGCTACACCATTCCCGTGGGCGAATACCGCATCAAGGTCCGGCCCGACGGCATCAAGGCCAAAGACCGCTACATCAAACAAGTCATCGTCAATCCGGCCGAGACCACGGAGGTCAGCCTGGATTTTCCCGGCGACTGACAGCCGCTCATGCCAGGCATTTTGGCCGCTTTTCTGCTCCGGCTCCGTATTTGGGTACAGCCACTGCGGAGAACCCGCCATGCACCGCCTTATTCTCACATTCGGCCTGCTTTGCCTGCTGCCCCTGGCCAGCCACGCCGCCATTGTCGACATCCACGTCACCAGCGCTGCCGACTCCGGCCCCAATACCCTGCGTCAGGCCATCATCGATGGCAATGCGTTGCCGGCAAGCAACAATGCGCCGCGCATCCTGATTGATCTGGACGGCAGCAACTCCATTGTCCTGGCATCGCCGCTGCCGACCCTCACAGCCCCCTACTTCGAGATCAAGGGCAATCTGCCCGCGCGTGCCAAGATTGACGGTGCCGGCAGCCATCGGATTCTGACCCTCGACCCGGCCGTGCTGCTGTTCAAGTTGGACAATGTTGGCCTGTACAACGGCTACTCCACCAGTACCGTTGGCGCCTGCGTGCACATGCCGGGCAATGCCAATGCCGGCTACGCGACCTTCAGCAAGGTCCGGATCCAGAGCTGCAAACAGGTCACCAACGGCGTGGCCAACGGCGCGGCGGTCAATATCGGGCGCAACCTCACCGTCACAGACTCCACCTTCCAGTTCAACCAGGCGACGGGTACCAGCTCGGTGCAGGGCGGCGCGATCGCGCTGTTTGGCGACAACAAGCTCAGCATCACCGGCAGCTACCTCGGCAGCAACCGCGCCCGCGCCAGCGGTGGTGCAGGGGTCGGCCAGGCACGTGGTGGCGCCATCTTCATTGCCCTGGGCAGCAGTCTGTCGATCAAGGACAGCACCCTGACCGACAACGACGCCCGCGCCACGGCCAACAACGACCCGGCCGCATCCCTGGGCGGCGCGGTGTACGCCGCCTTGAACAAATCGATGGAGATCAGCCGCAGCGCCTTCAACAGCAACGACTCGGGGACCGGTGGCGCGATCTACCAGTACGGCACCGACATCAACAATGCCACCCTGACGCTGGACAACAACACGATCTACGACAACCTGGCCACCCAGGGCAGTGGCGGCGCCGTGTTCAGCAATTCCAGGCTGGCCCTGCGCAGCAACACCTTCTGGAAGAACAGCGCGGCCGTGGCCGGTGACAACCTGGCCACCGACAGCACAGGCGTCAACATCGACCTGGCCTCCAACAACCTGTTCGCCGCCGGTGGCGGCGCCGGTGATTCCTGCCACGGCTATGCCACCGCGCTCAGCTCGGGTTACAACATCGTGCCGGCGTCCGAGTGCGGCATCGGCAGCGGCAGCGGCGACCAGATCACGACCGACCTGCACATCCGTGGCGCCTACAGCGGTCCCGGCTTGCAGTATGTCGTCGAAATGTACGCCAACAGCCCTGCCCTGGATGCCGGCAGCCCGCTCACGCCGGACGACAACAACTTCAATGCCTGCCCCGAGACCGACATGCTGGGCCAGCCGCGACCGGTCGATGCCAGCGCCACCGGCGCCCCGGCCCGCTGTGACATCGGCGCCCTGGAAGCACAGAGCGAGCCCTCGATCTTCATCGACGATTTCGACGGTCGCTGGCTGCGGCCCTGACCGCAGCACGCAAGAACGCCGTCATTCCGGACAGCGCGCAGCGCTGATCCGGAAGCCACCTCCTTGCC
>CBFGSA010000117.1:0-8588 GCA_965651365.1 uncultured Rhodanobacteraceae bacterium
GGCATGGGCGACGTGCTGTCGCTGGTCGAGGACGTGCAGCGCAAGGTCGATCACGAAAAAGCGCAGAAACTGGCGAAGAAGGTCGCCAAGGGCAAGCGCTTTGATCTCGAGGACATGCGCAGCCAGTTCGAGCAGATGCTCAACATGGGCGGCCTGGCCGGCCTGCTGGACAAGCTGCCCGGCGTGTCCAAGCTGCCGGACAGTGTCAAGTCGCAGGTCAACGACAGGGAAATCCGCCGCATGATGGCGATCATCGATTCGATGACGCCCAGGGAGCGCCGTCATCCCGACCTGCTCAAGGCCTCGCGCAAGACCCGCGTCGCCAAAGGTTCAGGCACCCAGCCCGCCGACATCAACCGCCTGCTCAAGCAGTACAAGCAGATGGCCAGGATGATGGGCAAGATGAAAGGTGGCGGCATGCGCGGCATGATGCGCCAGATGCAGGGCGCCATGAAAGGCATGGGCGGTCCCGGCGGCCCCATGCCGCCGATGCGCTGAGGTTCCCGAGGCCTCGCTGTCGGGTTCCGCCTTCGGCGGATCCCGACCTACGGCGGGTTGCCGCGTAGGTCGGGACCGGCGAAGCCGGACCCGACGTGTGGCTTGGCGCATCCACGCACGCGGGATACATGCGCTCTTCCATTTTGCTGAAAATCCATTAAAATGTCGGGTTTGCTGTCGCGGCTTGCCGGTTCGCGGCCCATTTTCGGAGTTTTCAAGCATGGTACGTATTCGACTTTCGCGCGGTGGCGCCAAGGGCCGCCCGTTCTATCACGTGGTGGTGACCGATCAGCGCAGCAAGCGCGATGGCCGCTATCTGGAGCGCGTGGGCTATTTCAACCCGATCTGCTCAGGCCAGGAAAAGCGCCTGGTGCTGGACGTGGAGCGCGTCAACGCCTGGGTCGCCAAGGGCGCCCAGATGTCGGACAAGGTGCGCAGCCTGGTCAAGCAGGCCGGCAAGCAGGCTGATGCCGCCGAGGCGCCGGTTGCCGAGGACGCAGGCGCACAAGCCAGCGCGTGAACACGGCCGGCGAGCGGCGCGTCGAAATCGGGCGCATCGTGGCCGTGCATGGTGTGCGGGGCGGTCTGAAGCTGGAGTCCTGGACCGAGCCGCGCACGCGGATTTTTGATTACCAGCCATGGACGCTGGTTCTGCCGGACGGATCGCGCCAGCCGATGCAAGGTGTGAACGGTCATCGGCATGGCAAGGGACTGCTGGCGACATTGCCGGATGTCGAAGATCGGGATCGGGCCATGGCGCTGATCGGCGCACGGATCGAAGTGCCGCGATCGGCATTGCCCGAGCCGGCTGCCGGCGAGTATTACTGGGCCGACCTGGAAGGATTGCAGGTGCTCAACATGGAGAACGTCGATCTGGGCCGGGTGGATCATGTGCTGGCCACCGGTGCCAACGATGTGCTGGTGCTGATTGACGAGTCGGGGCGCAAGCGGCTGCTGCCGTTTGTCCCGGACATCTTCATCAAGGAGGTGGATCTGGCAGCCGGCCGCATGCGGGTCGACTGGGATCCGGAGTTTTGAGGCGGCATGCGGATTGATGTCGTCACGCTGTTCCCCGCGCTGATCGAGGCCAATGCATCGGCCGGCGTGGTCGGCAGAGCCATCGATCGCGGGCTGATCGATCTGGTCACGTGGAATCCACGCGACTTTACCCGCGACCGGCACCGCACCGTGGACAGTCGCCCCTGTGGCGGCGGCCCGGGGATGGTGATGAAAATCGAACCGCTGCGCGCGGCAATAGCCGCGGCGCGCGAAGCAGCAGGGCCGCTGCACGTGGTGCACATGAGTCCGCAGGGCGCACCGCTCGTGCAGCCGAAGGTGGCCGAACTGGCCGCCCGGAAAAATCTGCTGCTGCTCTGTGGACGCTACGAAGGCATTGATGAGCGTCTGCTGCAGCATGAGGTCGACGAGGAAGTGTCGATCGGTGATTACGTGCTCTCGGGAGGAGAGCTGGCGGCATCGGTGGTGATTGATGCCGTGGGACGTTTGCAGCCGGGCGCGCTCGGTGATGCCGATTCGGCGGCCCAGGATTCGTTTTCCGCGGGCCTGCTGGATTGCCCGCACTACACGCACCCCGTGCGCAGCGAGCTGGGCGAGGTGCCGGCGGTTCTGCTTTCCGGTGACCACGCGGCCATTGCCCGCTGGCGCCGAAAGCAGGCGCTGGGACGCACGTGGTTGCGCCGGCCGGATTTGCTCGAGCGGCTGCAGCTGGACACGCATGACATTGCATTGCTGGACGAGTTTCGCCGGGAATGCGCACGGGACAAAACGGACCGGAGCCCGAACGGGCCGGAAGATTGAATCAAGCAACTGGAATCAGCGCCATGAACAACATCATTCAACAGTTCGAAAGCGAACAGATGACCCGCACGCTACCCGAGTTCGCCGCTGGCGACACCGTGGTGGTCAACGTCAAGGTCAAGGAAGGCTCACGCGAGCGCATCCAGGCCTTCGAGGGCGTGTGCATCGCGCGTCGCAACCGCGGCCTGCACTCGGCCTTCACCGTGCGCAAGATATCCCATGGCACCGGCGTGGAGCGCGTGTTTCAGTCATACAGCTCGGTGATCGACTCGGTCATCGTCAAGCGCAAGGGCAAGGTGCGCGGCGCCAAGCTGTATCACCTGCGCGGACTGGAAGGCAAGGCCGCCCGCATCCGCGAGGACATCAGCGCCCGCGGCAAGGAAAAGGTCCGCGCCGCCCGGGCCGCAGCCGCCAAGCCGGCCGCCGAAGCGGCACCGGAAGCCGACGCCGAATAAACCGGCGGCGCGCAAATGCCGGGAACAAAAAAGCCGCGCACTGCGCGGCTTTTTTGTTGGTCCTGCGCCCCTGCTCCGGCGCAGTGTCGGGTTCGGCTTCGCCGATCCCGACCTGGCTGCAGCCAGCAGCAGAACAGACTGGCCAGCCCGTGCCGACGTCAACATCAGCCAGCGATCGCGAGAAGGTCGGCACGGCACCGATCTTTCGGGGAATTTCAGTGCACGGTTTCGGACATGACGATTTTTTCCGGCTCCTGCAGGAAGTTGCCCTGCACGAAGTCGACGCCGGCGGAGAACAGGATCGAGGTGCTGGCCGCGTCCTGCACCCATTCGGCGATGGTTTTTCGCTTGCTTTCCTGGGCCTGGCTGCAGATTTCGCGGATTTTGGCCTGGTTTTCCTGGTTCTTGGGCAACTCGTCGAGGAAGTTGCGGTCGATCTTGAGATAATCGGCCTGGATGTGCTGCAGCAACTGGAATGACTTGAGGCCCGAGCCGAACTGCTCCAGGGCAAAGCTGCAGCCCAGTTTGCGGACCGCGTTGACGAAGGCTGCGGCCGGCTTGATGCTGGTCATCACCTTGCTTTCAGGCATTTCCAGAATGAGCGACGCGGGCGGCACCTTGTGCTCGGCCAGTTGGCCGGCAATCCAGCGTGCCAGGGTGGCATCCTGCAGCGACTGCGTGCTCAGCTTGACCAGGTAGGTGGTGGTTTGGCCGTCGCGGATGCGCTGTGCCAGCAGGGTGATTGCATGCTGGATCACCCAGCGGTCCACCTTGGGCATCAGATGGTTGCGTTCGGCAGCAGGCATGAAGGACTTGGGCAGAATTTCGCCATTGGGCCCGTTGAGGCGCAGCAGAATTTCGTAGTATTCGCCCTCGGCGCCCTGCAGGCTGATGATCTGCTGATGGAACAGGACGAATTCGTCTCTGGCCAGCGCCTGCTCCAGTGCCGCGACCCAGCGCTGCTCGCGTTCGGCTTCTTCCTGCTCGCGGGCGGCAGGATTGAATATCTCGACCCGGTCGCCGCCCTGGTCCTGCACCGAGCGCAGGCGCTCGTTGGCCTGGTTGAGCAGTTCCCGGCTGTCGGCATTCTTTTCGCCCAGCAGACTGCCGCCGATACTGACGGTGATGCTGATCGATTGTGAGCCGGCCTCGAAAATATGCTTTTCGACGGCCGCACGCAAGTGCTCGGCAATCTGCGGTACCTGGGCGTGGTCGCGTTCAACCAGCAATACGGCAAAAGAGTGGTCGGCAATCCGTCCGGCCACGTCGCGGTCGCTCAGCTGCTCGGCAATCACGCTGGCCAGACCGTGCAGCAGCGAGTCGGCGGCGGACAGGCCCACGCTGTCCAGGGTGGCGCGGTAGTTGTCCGGCTCGACGATCAGCAGCGCCTGGTCGGACCGGCCGCCGGCGGCTTCGCCGACCGCCTTGTCCACCGCCTGCAGCATGTGCGAGCGGTTGAACAGGCCCGTGACGTTGTCGCGCCAGCGCAGTTCATCGACATCGGCTTCGTGTTGACGGAACACGATCTGCAGGCAAGGTTCACTCTCGAAGCTGGCATTGGCGAAATGGATCAGGGCCTCGAACTCGCTGCCATCGGCACGATGCGCCTTGACCTCGATTTTTTCCGGCGGGGTTTCGCCCTTGCTGATTTCCCGCAGCAGCTGCTTGAAATTGCCGGCATCTTCCGGTGCGATCATGTCCAGCAGGGTCATGCCCTCGACTTCCTCGAAGGTCTCCATGCCGAACAGTTCCAGGTAGGCCTTGTTGGCGCGCACGTGCATGCCTTCGTGCACGTAGGCGATGGCATCGTGCGAAGATTCGAGAAGCGAATCACAGCGGCGCTCGGATTCACTGAGCGAGGCCTGCAGCTGGCGCACGTTGCGGCGCATGCTCAAGGCCTCGAACTCGCGCCGCACCACGGCCTCGATCTGCTTGGGGTGCGACAACAGGGCCAGACCGCTGATCCCCATTTCAAAAGTGCTGGCGATCAAGTTTTCATCGGCGCTGCGTACCAGCGACAGCACGGCAATGTCCTTGCCGGTCGCTCTGACCTGCTTGAGTACGTAGTCGAGCTTGAGCTGTTCGCTTTGCGGATCGGCCAGCACCAGATCCGGGCTGCGACCGGACAGCGCATTTTCCAGCTCGTCGGGTCCGGACGCCTTGCTCGGTCGCACCGCAATACCGGCATTGCGCAGCAGGCTGATGACCTGTTCGGCCTCGTCAACCTGATCCTGCACAAAAAGTATCCTTACGACGTTGTCCTGTTTCATTGACATGGGCACTACTTCAGGGGTGAATCAAGACGCATGCGCGTGTTGTCTGGGTTTGTAACCGATTCCAGGCGCCGAATCCAGCGCCAGAGTGCGCTCTTTGCCGTCAAACCGGGCGCTTTCCATGGTCGCCGGCCACCTCCCGTACCAGGCGCGGCAGCAGGAAACCCGGCAAGCGGGCGCGCAGCGTTTCCATCAGGCCCAGCGCAAGCGCATCGTCTACTTCAAAATGTGCTGCCCCCTGAACCCGGTCGAGCTGGTGCAGGTAGCACGGCAGTACACCGCAACTGAACAAGGCTTCAGACAGGGCGGCCAATGCATCGGCAGTGTCGTTGACCCGCCGCAGCAGCACCGACTGGTTCAACACCGTTGCGCCACATTGTTGCAGAAGCCGGCAGGCATTGCCTACCGCCGCATCGATCTCGTTGGCGTGATTGGCGTGGATCATGACCACCTTTTGCAGCGGTATCGATTCCAGCCAGTGGCAGAATGTGTCGTCAATGCGTTCGGGCAGCACCACCGGCAGGCGGGTATGGATGCGCAAGCGCTCAAGGTGCGGGATATCGACGATCCCTTCGCTCAATTCGCGCAACTTGGCCGTGGACAGGGCCAGCGGATCGCCGCCGGACAGGATCAGCTCATTGACACCCGGGTGCGCACGCACGTAGTCGAGCGCCCGGCGCCACTTGCCGGCCGCCGCGATTTCCTCGCCATAGGGAAAGTGCCTGCGGAAACAGTAACGGCAGTTGACTGCGCAGGTGCCGCTGGCGATGAGCAGGGCGCGTCCCTGGTATTTGTGCAGCACGCCGTGGGCGGCACGGGCCTGCAGGTCGCCCACGGCATCGGCGCTGTAGCCGGGCGCGGATGCAAGCTCCTCAAGTTGCGGCAGAACCTGCAGCAGCAAGGGGTCATGCGGATCACCGCGACGCATGCGGGCGGCGAATCCGCGCGGCACTCGGGTGGCGAACCCCGCATCATTCGCGGGCAGCGTGTCGGCAAGGTGGTTCAGTCCCAGCAGGTCGAGCAATTCACCGGGGTCGGTTATCGAATCACGCCAAAGCTGGCGCCAATCGGCGGGTGTCGGCTGCGAAGTGGCCGGTGTTGCGGGTATCATAGGCGGTCAACTCGGACATCAACCCTCATTGTAGCCGCGAACCGGGCGGCACCCACGTTTCGGAGCGCAGCACATGGCAACCTACGGACTGAACGACGTCAAGAACGGACTGCGGGTCCTGGTGGACGGCGATCCCTACATCATTGTCGACACCGATTTCATCAAGCCGGGCAAGGGTCAGGCCTTTACCCGCGTCAAGATTCGCAACCTGAAAAACGGAAAAGTGGTCGAAAAGACCCTCAAGGCCAACGAGTCGGTGGAAGGTGCCGATGTGGTCGACACCAACATGCAGTATCTGTACTCCGACGGTGAATTCTGGCACTTCATGCACCCGGAGACTTTCGAGCAGCACCAGGCCGACAAGGCCGCCATGAGCGATGCCGCGCAGTGGCTCAAGGGCGAAGAGGAATGCGTGGTGACACTGTGGAACGGCGTGCCGCTGTCGGTGATCCCGCCCAATTTCGTCGAACTGCAGATCACCGAGACCGATCCCGGCGTGCGCGGTGACACTTCGGGCGGCGGCGGCAAGCCGGCCACCCTGGAAACCGGCGCCGTGGTGCGCGTGCCGCTGTTCGTGGCCCAGGACGAGATCATCAAGGTCGATACCCGCAGCGGCGAATACGTCGGCCGAGTCAAGTGACGCATTGGCGCGCAAACGAAGTTTGCGCCTTTGCCAATGCGTCATCCCGGACGCCGCGCAGCGGCATTTTTTCAAGCAGGGTGGGTCAAGGAGCGCCAGCGACGGACCCACCGTGGCCTGAAGCCCAGGGAAGCGCATGAGCTCCGTCACCCCCCAAGCCGTCGACCTGCGCATTGAAGCCCGCTGGGTTCTGCCCATTGAGCCGGCCGGCATCGTGCACGAAAACCATGCGCTGATCGTCAGCGACGGCGTCATCGTCGATCTGCTGCCGGTGGCGGAAGCCCAGTCGCGCTACACCGCGCGCGAGGTGCAGTCACTGGATCAGCACGTGCTGATGCCTGGCCTGATCAATGCCCATACGCACAACCCGATGACCCTGATGCGGGGCTTGGCCGATGACTTGCCTCTGATGGAATGGCTGGAAAAGCACATCTGGCCGGTCGAAGCCAAGGTCATGGGTCCCGAATTCATCCGTGACGGTGTCGAACTGGCGGTGGCCGAGATGCTGCTGGGTGGCACCACCTGCGCCAACGAAAACTATTTCTTCCCCGACGTGATCGGCGCCACCTACCGTCGGCTGGGCTTTCGCGCCTGTGTCGGCCTGCCGGTGATCGAGTTTCCCAGTCCCTGGGCCAGGACCCGTGACGAATACTTCGACCGGGCGCTGGAAACGCACGACGCACTGCAGGGCGATCCGCTGATCACCACCGCCTTCGTGCCGCACGCACCGTACACGGTGTCCGATGACAGCTTCGAACGCATTCGCGTGTTTTCCGATCAGCTCGACATTCCCGTGCATCTGCACCTGCACGAAACGGCGCAGGAGATTGCCGACAGCAAACGCGATCACGGCGTACGGCCGATACAGCGCCTGGACAAACTGGGTCTGGTCAATGACCGTCTGATTGCCGTGCACATGACCGAAGTCACCGAAGCGGAAATGGCGCAGTGTGCACGCGCCGGCGTGTCGGTGGTGCATTGCCCGGAGTCCAATCTGAAACTCGCCTCGGGTTTCTGCCCGGCCGATGCGCTGCTTGAGACCGGCGTCAACCTGGCCATCGGCACCGACGGCTGCGCGTCCAACAACGACCTGGACATGTTTGGCGAAATGCGTACCGCCGCATTGCTGGCCAAGGCGGTGGCGAAGAAGGCCGACGCGTTCAAGGCCGCAGATGCGCTGCAGGCGGCCACCCTCAACGGCGCCAAAGCCATGAACCTCGCCGATCAGGTCGGCTCGCTGGTTCCCGGCAAGCAGGCCGATGTCATCGCGCTTCGAATCGGCGATGAACTGGGCTCACAGCCGCTTTATGACGTGCGCTCGCAACTGGTCTACGACAGCAACCGCAAGCAGGTCAGCGATGTCTGGGTTTCCGGCAAGCACAAGGTCCGCGCCGGCGAACTGACCGACATGGACGCCGACGAGCTGCTGGCCAAGGCACGCAGTTGGCGCGATCGCATCCGCGCGCTGTGAAGTGAATCGGAGAGAACCGGGTGATTGAGGTTTTGTACGACGACTTGGGGCTGAATTGCAGGGATGCCCAGAATGCCTTGTGTCGATGCAGACTTTCGTCATTCCGGACGCCGCGCAGCGGCGATCCGGAATCCACCTTCTGGCCGGACGTTTCCCGCAAGCGAGTGGATTCCGGGTTCCACGCTGCGCGTGGCCCCGGAATGACGGATTTCTGGATTACCCTTCGCTTGGCGGGGAGCAGTACAGTGCGGCCATGGAGCCTCTGGCATGTCTGAAACCGTGCGCGACAACGTGAGCCCGGAAGAGCTGGCCCGTTTCGACA
>CBFGSA010000118.1:0-8226 GCA_965651365.1 uncultured Rhodanobacteraceae bacterium
ACGGCGGCGATGGCACCCTTGCCGTTGAGCTGCTCTTCGCGCGCGAACTCGATGATCAGGATCGCGTTTTTGGCGGCCAGGCCGATGATCGCGATCAAGCCCACCTTGAAGTAGATGTCGTCGCTGAGGCCACGTGTCCAACTGAAAAACAGTGCGCCGAGCACACCAAGCGGTACCACCATCAGTACCGACAGCGGGATCGACCAGCTTTCGTAGAGAGCGGCCAGGCACAGGAACACCACCAGCAGCGACAGCGTGTAGACGATCGGCGCCTGGGCGCCGGACAGGATTTCCTGTAGTGACTGACCGGACCATTCGTAGCCGACGCCGGCAGGCAGCTTGTCCGCCACCAGTTGCTGCATCGTGTCCATGGCCTGGCCGGAGCTGTAGCCGGGTGCGGCGTTGCCGGTGATGCCGATCGCCGCCAGGCCGTTGTAGCGGTCCAGTGACGGTGGCGCCACGCTCCAGCGCGGATCGACCACGCTGGCCAGCGGCACCATGGCGCCCTTGCTGCTGTGCACGTACATGTGCGCGAGGCTCTCCTCGCCCATGCGAAACGGCGCGTCGGCCTGCAATTGCACCCGTTGCACGCGCCCGAGATAGTTGAAGTCGTTGGCGTAGACCGGCGCCAGCATCAACTGGATCGTCTGGTAGACATCATTGACCGACAGGCCCATGGCCCGGGCCTTCAGGCGGTTCACGTCCAGCTTGAGCTGCGGGGCATCGTCCAGGCCGTTGATGCGCACATTGGCCAGGCTCGGCTCGTGCCTGGCGGCTTCGACCAGGGTGTCGGCCGCCTGTGCCAGGGCGTCCTGGCCTTCGCCCGCCGCATCCTCAAGCTGGAAGTCGAAGCCTCCGAAGCGGCCCAGACCGCGGATAACCGGAAGGTTGGCGGCGAAGATGCGTGCTTCCCGGATCGAGGCCAGTTCACGGTTGGCCCACCGGATGATCTGCTCGGCGCTCTGATCGCGTTGATTCCAGGGCTTGAAGCGCACGAAGCCCATGCCGACATTCTCGCCGCTGCCGACGAAACTGAATCCACCCACTTCCATCACGCCGTCGATGGCCGGGTTGCTGCGCAGGATTTCGGTCATGCGCGTCATCACGCCAGCCGTGCGCTGCATGGTCGCGCCGGGCGGCAGTTGCACCACGACCATCATGTTGCCCTGGTCTTCCTCGGGCAGAAAGCTCGACGGCAGTCGCCAGAACAGCAGCGCGCACAGCCCGATCACGACCGCAAACACGGCCATCCAGCGCGGGGCATGGTGCACGGCGCGGCGCACATGATGCAGGTAGGCCCGGGTGGTGCGGTCGAACTTGTCGTTGAACCAGTGCAGAAAGCGGTTCGGCTTGCGCGCCCCGCCCAGCGGTTTGATCAGGCTGGCGCACAAGGCCGGCGTGAAGGTCAGCGCCATCAGCGCCGACAGGGCCATCGAGATCGCGATCGCCAGAGCGAACTGGCGGTAGATGGCGCCGACGCTGCCGCTCATCAGCGCCGAGGGAATGAACACCGAAGCCAGCACCGAGGTGACGGCCACGATGGCGCCGGTAATCTGGCGCATGCCCTTTTTGGTTGCCTCCTTCGGCGACAGGTCCTCCTCGCGCATCAGGCGTTCGACGTTTTCGACCACGATGATGGCATCGTCGACCACGATGCCGATGGCCAGCACGAGCCCGAACAGGGTCAGCACATTGATCGAGAAGCCGGCCATGAACATGCCCCCAAAGGCACCAGTCAACGCCACCGGCACCACCAGGGTCGGGATCAGGGTGGCGCGCAGGTTCTGCAGGAACAGCAGCATGACCAGCACCACCAGCAGAATGGCCTCGAACAGGGTCTTGACCACTTCCTCAATCGAGATGCTGACGAAGGTGGAGCTGTCGAAGGGGGTCAGCCATTCGACGCCCGGTGGAAAGCTCACCGCCAGTTGCTGCATCCGGGCGCGCACCGCCGCGGCGACGTTGAGCGCATTGGCGCCGGGCAGCAGTTCCACGCCCATGCCGGCCACCGGCTTGCCGTTGAAGCGGTTGAAATGGGCGTAGTTGGACGGCCCCAGCTCAATGCGTGCCACATCGCCGAGGCGCACCTGGGTGCCATCGGCGTTGGCACGCAGGATGATGTCAGCAAATTGGGCTGGTGTGCTGAAGCGGGTTTCGCCGCTGACGGTGGCGGTGTATTGCTGGCCGTCGGTGGCCGGAGCGCTGCCGATCGCGCCGGCCGCAAACTGTACGTTCTGGGCGCGCACCGCATTCAGGGCGTCGGCGGCTGACAGGCCATAGCCGTGCAGCTTGTCCGGGTTGAGCCAGATATGCATTGCGAAGGCCGAGCCGAACTGGCGCACGCTGCCCACGCCATCGACGCGCTGGATCGGATCGACCACACGCGCGGCCATCAGGTTGTTGAGCTCGCCCGAGTCCATGCTGCCGTCGGTCGAGCGCAGCGCCACCAGCATCAGGAATCCGGTGCCCGACTTGCTCACCTGGACGCCATTGCGCCTGACCTCCTCGGGCAGCCGCGGCTCGGCCCGCGCGACCCGGTTCTGGGTCTCGACCGCGGCAATGTCGAGATCGGTACCGTTGACGAAGTTGAGGGTGATGCTGACCGAACCGGTCGAACTGGAACTGGAGCTGAAATACAGCAGGCCCTGCAGGCCGGTGAGTTGCTCCTCGATCACCTTGGTGACCGAGTTTTCCAGCACCTCGGCACTGGCGCCGGGGTAGGAGGCGCTGATGCGCACGCTGGGCGGGGCGATCTGCGGATAGGCCTCGACCGGCATGTTGAACATGGCGATGCTGCCGCCCAGGGTGATCAGGATCGCCACTACCCAGGCGAAAACCGGCCGTTCGATGAAAAATTGCGGCATGACCCGGCCTCAGAACTTGTTGGCCGATGAGGCTGCCGACGGCGACCAGGTCTCGGGTTTGACCTTGCTGCCGGGGCGGGCACGCTGCAGACCGCTGACGATCACGCGCTGGCCCTCCTTCAAGCCATGATCGACAATCCAGTGGCCGTCGCGGCTGCCGTGGGTATGCACCTTGGCGCGATGAACCGTGTTGCCATCGTCGACGACGAGCACATAGGCACTGTTGCCGTCGCGCAGCAAGGCCTGCTGGGGTACCAGCATCACGTCGCGCAGAGTGCCGGCCTTGAGCCTGATATGAACAAACATGCCCGGCAGCAGGGCATGGTCCGGATTGGCCAACGTGGCGCGCAGCGAGACTGAGCTCGTATCCGGATCGACCCGCATGTCGGTGAAGTCCAGGTGGCCGGTGTGCGGATAGTTCGAGCCGTCGGGCAGCTGGAGCTCGACCGTCATCTGCTGTGGTTTGTCCAGTGCCACTTCGCCCTGCGCCTGCTGGCGGCGCCAGTTTTCGACCACTTCCATGGGCTGGCTGAAGTCGACGTACAGCGGATCAATCTGCTCGATCGTGGTGAGCTGGGTGGCACTGGACTGGCTGACCAGGGCGCCTTCGGTGACCAGGGCGCGCCCGGCACGGCCGGCGATGGGCGCGGTGACCCGGGTGTAGGACAGATTGAGTCTGGCAGTCTCGACCGCGGCACGCGATTTGGCCACGGCCGCCTGGCTGGCGCGTGCGCTGGCTTCGGCGTCGTCCAGTGCCTGCTTCGAGATCACGCCTTTTGCGGCCAGCTTGCGGGTGCGCTCGGCCTTGATCCGGGCATTGCGGGCCGTGGCCAGATCCTGCTTGAGCTGGGCCTTTTTCTCATCCAGTGCCGCCTTGAGCGGCGCCGGATCGATCTTGAACAGCAAGTCGCCGTGCTGCACATCGCTGCCTTCGGTGTAGATGCGCTTTTGCACGATGCCGGTGACCCGGGCACGCACCTCGGCCACCCGCGTGGGCGCCAGTCGCCCGACCAGTTCATGCTGCAGGGCGGCGTCTTGCGAATGCACCGCAACAACCCCCACTTCGGGTGGCGGTGCCGCGGGCGGCTCATTCTGGCTGCATGCTGCCAGCCATGCAGGCAGCGCGAGGAGCACGAGAATGCGGTGTGGTGCTGCTGTCATTGTTCGACTGATCCGGTGAAGTCCGACCGCTCAGGATACGCAGGTCGGTCGGACAAGAGGGCAAGGCGTGCATTGCAGACGCTCAGCTTCAAGCATGCTGCGCGGCACGGTCAAGGGCCGATGGTCAGGGTACCGATCGATTGCGTGTAGTTTCGCCTGAATGTTGATGTGCCCAAAGGTGGATTAAGTTTGCCCGCAGTTCTAGACTTCGCGCCATGTACCGGCCAATACCGGCCGTCGCGCGCCTGAAATCCACTCCAAACGCATGGAAAACATGATGTCCTCGATTTCGTCGGTTGACCCCAAAATTGATTTGCAGCCCGTTGCCAAGGCACTGGAAGAGACAGCTTCCGGTGATCAGCTTTTGCGGGGCAAGGCGCTGATCGAGGCATTTCTGGCCGATGTCGACGGCGACGAGTTCCTGGTGCATTCGCCTGCCGAATGGGCCGCCATCACGCTGGATCTGCTGGCCTTTGTTGAACAGCGCGAGCCCGGTCAGGCCAAGGTCGATCTTGTGGATGTCGAGGCCAGTGGTCGCGACAAACGCTCGGCCTTGCGCATTGTTACCGATGACATGCCCTTCATTGTCGACTCGGTCAACATTGTGTTTGCCCGTGCCCAGCTCGAAGTGCGTGTGCTGCAGCACCCGATCGTCAGTGTGGAGCGCGATCCAGAAGGCGGTATCCGCGGCCTGTCGCAGCGCGGCCAGGGTGCGGGAGCCGACGAGGCGGTGATTTATTGCGAAATCCGCAGGATTTCGGTTGCCGAAGACCGCGAGAAGTTGGTCGATTCGATCCACACGGCGCTGGCCGATGTACGGGTGACCGTCGATGACTGGATGCCGATGCGCGACAAGATGCTGGCCATCGCCGAGGAGTTTCCCCAGCGCAGCATGCCAGTCGACGCCGAGGGCGTGAAGGAAGGCCAGGCGTTTCTGCGCTGGGCTGCCGATGACCATTTCACCTTTCTCGGTTACCGCGAATACCACGTGGTCGAGCGCGACCGGGACGAGCTGCTGGTGGCCGACGAGAAGTCGGGCCTGGGACTCTTGCGTGGCCTCAATCGCGCGGGCACGCCACGTTCGCTGAAAACCCTGGTGGCTGCGCAGTTGCCGCAGTCCGGCTCGATTGATGCGATCATCCTGACCAAGACCAATGCCACGTCCGACGTGCACCGCTCGGGCTACATGGATTACATCGGCGTACTGAAGTTCGATGACCAGGGCAAGCCGATTGCCGAGGAGCGCTTCATCGGCCTGTTCACGTCCAGCGCCTACATGCGCCGGCCGCAGGACGTGCCGTTGCTGCGCAAGAAAGTCGAGTCGGTGATGCGCCGTTCCGGGCTCAAGCCCGATGCGTATTCGGGCAAGGCGCTGCGCCACATTCTCGAATCGCTGCCGCGCGACGACCTGTTCCAGTGCAGCGAGGACGAGCTGTTTGCCACGGCCATGGGCATCCTCGATCTCAAGGAGCGTGCCCGCGCGCGCCTGTTCGTGCGCCGCGACCGCTACGGCCGCTTCTTTTCCTGCATGGCCTTCGTTCCGCGCGAGCGCTTCAACACCAAGATCCGCCAGCGGGTGGAAAATCTGCTGCGCGAGGCCTTCCACGGCCAGCGCCTGGATTCGGCCGTGCAGATGGGCGAGTCGGCCCTGGCACGGCTGCACATCACGGCCAGACCCAGATCAGGCGAGCACCTCAGCTACGACGTCAGCGAGCTTGAGCAGCGCCTGATCAGCCTGTTGCGAAACTGGCAGGACGATTTCCGCAACTGCCTGATCGAGCGCCTGGGCGACACCCACGGTGCCGAGCTGGCCAATCGCTATTCGGCGGAGTTGCCGGCCGGCTATACCGAGGAAGTGTCGCCGGAAGTGGCCGCGCTGGATATCGAGACTCTCGACACCCTGGTTGATGAAAACTCGGTACGCATGAAGATCTACCGACCCGAGGCCAGGCCGGACGAGCTGCGCTTCAAGATTTTCCGTCGCGGCGGCGATATCGGTCTGTCGGAATTGCTGCCGCAGCTTGAGAACCTGGGTTTGCGCGTGCTGACCGAGCACGTCTACGAAATCGAGCACGACGACAGTCGCATGTTCATCCAGGATTTCGAGGTTCGCCCGATGGACGAACTGGCGTTCAGCGTGGAAGACGTGGGGCAGCATTTCGAGCATGCCTTTGAGCACATCTGGCGTGGCGATGCCGAGAGCGACCCGTTCAATCGCCTGGTGCTGGGCGCACTGCTCAGCTGGCGCCAGGTCGCGGTGCTGCGTGGCTATTGCAAGTATCTGCAGCAGGTGGGAATCGCCTTCTCGCAGAACTACATGGAAGAGACCCTCAACCGCTATCCGGCCATCGCCAACCTGCTGGTGGAGCTGTTCAACGCCAAGTTTGATCCGCAGCGCGAGGACATGAATGACGAGCAGGTCAAGGCTCACGCCAAACAGCTCCGGGTGGAGCTCGATGCGCTGGTCAGCGAATGTGCCTGTGACGCCAACCCCGGACTGATCGACAAGGTGGTCGAATCGATCGGCAAGCCGCGCCAGGATCAGATTCATGCGATCTGGACAGCGCTGCGCGCCTTGATGGACGAGGTGGCAAGCCTCGACGACGAGCGCATCGTCGAAAGCTACATGGGCGTGATTCGCGCCACGCTGCGCACCAGCTTCTTCCAGCAGCACGAAGGCGAGAGCCGCCACTACATCAGCTTCAAGTTCGATTCGCACCAGGTGCCCGATGCGCCCAAGCCCGTGCCCTACCGCGAGATTTTCGTGTACGGCCCGCGCGTCGAGGGTGTGCATCTGCGTTTCGGTCCGGTGGCGCGCGGCGGCCTGCGCTGGTCGGACCGGCGCGAGGACTTCCGGACCGAGGTACTTGGGCTGGTCAAGGCACAGATGGTCAAGAACACCGTGATTGTGCCAGTCGGCTCCAAGGGTGGCTTCATCGTCAAGCGGCCGCCCGAGGGCGACGATCGCGAGGCTTTCCAGAACGAGGGCATTGCCTGCTACAGGATGTTCATCAACGGCATGCTCGACATCACCGACAACCTGGTCGATGACCAGCTCGTGGTGCCGTCGGGCCTGGTGCGCTATGACGGTGACGATCCGTATCTGGTGGTGGCTGCCGACAAGGGCACGGCGCGCTTCTCGGACATTGCCAATTCGATTGCCGCCGAGCACCACTACTGGCTGGACGACGCTTTTGCCTCCGGCGGTTCGCACGGCTACGACCACAAGGGCATGGGTATCACGGCGCGTGGCGGCTGGGAATCGGTCAAGCGGCATTTCCGCGCGCTCGGCCGCGATTGCCAAAGCGAGGACTTCACCTGCGTCGGCATTGGCGACATGTCCGGCGACGTGTTCGGCAATGGGATGCTGCTGTCCGAGCACACACGGCTGGTGGCCGCCTTTGACCATCGCCACATTTTCCTCGACCCGAATCCGGATGCGGCCAGTTCCTTTGCCGAGCGCAAGCGCATGTTCGCGCTGCCGCGCTCAAGCTGGGAGGACTACGACAAGTCGCTGATTTCCGAAGGCGGCGGCGTGTTTCCGCGCAGTACCAAGTCGATTCCGGTGACGGCGCAGATGCGCGAGGCGCTGGGCCTCAAGGCCGATGTCGAGCACCTCACGCCCAACGAAATGATGAGTACGATTTTGCGCGCTCCGGTCGATCTGTTGTGGAACGGCGGCATCGGCACCTACGTCAAGGCCGCTTCGGAGACCCACGCCGACGTGGGCGATCGCGCCAACAACGGATTGCGCGTCAACGGTGGCCAGCTGCGCTGCAAGATCGTGGGTGAGGGCGGCAATCTCGGTTGTACCCAGCTTGGACGCATCGAGGCAGCGCTGGAAGGCGTGCTGCTGAATACCGATTTCATCGACAACTCTGCCGGGGTCGACACTTCCGATCACGAGGTCAACATCAAGATCCTCCTCGGAGATGCCGTGGCGCGCCAGGAGCTGGATCTGGCAGGGCGCAATGCGCTGCTGGCCGAGATGACCGACGATGTGGCTGGCCTGGTGCTGCACGACAACTACCAGCAGAACCAGGCGATCACGCTGATGGAACACATGGCCGTCAAGCGGCTGGGATCCATGGCGCATTTCATCCGCACGCTGGAAGGCGAGGGCGTTCTGGACCGTCAGGTCGAGTACCTGCCCAGCGACAGTGAACTGCTGGAGCGCAAGGCCCAGGGCAAGGGCCTGACC
>CBFGSA010000119.1:0-8220 GCA_965651365.1 uncultured Rhodanobacteraceae bacterium
GAAAACATCAGCAGGTGTCCGGCGGTGGTCACCACCACGATCCGGTCGCGGGCCGGATCGGCGCTGGTGGCCGGCGCCAGCACGCGTGCGCCATCCGGCAGATTGATGAGCTGCTTGCCGGCCTTCTTGGTCGCCTGCATCGCGGAAAACGGGGTAACGAAGCCATAGCCGGCGTCGTTGGCCAGCACCAGGCGGGTGTCGTTGGCGGCACTGGCCACGGCCTGGAAGCTGGCGCCGGCGGGCGGGCTGAAGCGGCCGGTCAGCGGCTCGCCATGACCGCGCGCCGAGGGCAGCGAATGGGCCGCGGTCGAATAGCTGCGCCCACTGGAGTCGATGAAGGCGACCTGCAGGTTGGTGCGGGTGGCCACGCTGCCGGCCAGCTCGTCGCCTTCGCGGTAGTTGAGTGCGGCGGCATCCACATCATGGCCCTTGGCGGCGCGTACCCAGCCCTGTGCGGACAGCACCACGGTGATGGGCTCGGAGGCGACCAGGGCGCTTTCGTCCAGGGCCTCGGCGACCTCGGCCTCGACCAGCGGCGAGCGCCGGGCATCGCCGAATTTTTCCGCATCGGCGCGAATCTCGTCGCGGATCAGGCCCTTCAGTTTGGCCTTCGATTTCAGCAGCACCTTGAGTCGGGCGCGCTCTTCTTCCAGTTCGTCACGCTCGGCCGTGATCTTCATTTCTTCCAGCCGCGCCAGTTGCCGCAGCCGGGTTTCCAGAATGTAGTCGGCCTGTTCCCCGCTGAGATCGAAGCGTTCAATCAGCACCGGCTTGGGCTTGTCCTCGGTGCGCACGATGCGGATCACTTCGTCCAGGTTGAGGAAGGCGATGCGCAGGCCGTCGAGCAGGTGCAGACGCCGCTCGACCTTGTCCAGGCGGTGTTCGAGGCGCCGGGTCACCGTGTCGGTGCGGAACTTCAGCCATTCACCCAGGATGGTCTTGAGATCCTTGACCTGCGGCCGACCGTCCAGACCGATCATGTTGAGATTGACGCGGAAGCTTTTTTCCAGGTCGGTGGTGGCAAACAGGTGCTGCATCATCTCGCCGATGTCGATCCGGTTGGAACGCGGCACCAGTACCAGGCGGATCGGGTTCTCGTGATCGGATTCGTCGCGCAAGTCTTCCAGCATCGGCAGCTTCTTGGCGCGCATCTGGCTGGCGATCTGTTCGATCACCCTGGCCGGACTGACCTGATGCGGCAAGGCGGTGATCACGGCCTGGCTGTTCTGGACTTGGTACACGGCGCGTGCCCGCACCGAGCCGTTGCCGGTTTCGTAAATGGCTTGCAGGTCTGCACGCGGCGTGATGATCTGCGCTTCAGTCGGGTAGTCGGGTGCGGGGATGTGTTCACACAAGTCTTTGATCGTGGCCCTGGGCTCGTCCAGCAGGTGGATGGCGGCGCTGGCCACCTCGCGCAGATTGTGCGGTGGTATGTCGGTGGCCATGCCCACGGCAATGCCCATCGAACCGTTCAGCAGCACGTGCGGCAGCCGTGCCGGCAGCCAGGACGGTTCCTCCAGCGTGCCGTCGAAATTGGGAGTCCAGTCCACCGTGCCCTGGGCCAGTTCGCCCAGCAGCATTTCGGCAATCGGCGTCAGGCGCGATTCGGTGTAGCGCATCGCGGCGAAACTCTTGGGGTCGTCCGGCGAGCCGAAGTTGCCCTGGCCGTCGACCAGCGGGTAGCGCCACGAGAACGGCTGCGCCATCAGCACCATGGCCTCGTAGCAGGCCGAGTCGCCGTGCGGGTGGAACTTGCCGATCACATCACCGACCGTGCGCGCCGACTTCTTGGGCTTGGCCGTGGCCGCCAGGCCCAGTTCGCTCATCGCGTAGATGATGCGCCGCTGGACCGGCTTCAGGCCGTCGCCGATGAAGGGCAGGGCGCGGTCCAGCACCACGTACATCGAGTAATCGAGGTAGGCACGCTCGGCGTATTCCCTGAGCGTGATCTGTTCGTAATTGGCTTGCAGATTCATCCGCGCATTGTAGGGGATCGGCGGCCCGATACGCGTGGTCGATATCGGTCAAGATGCACGCATTTTCCGCACGCCGCCCATCCTGCCGGCAGGACAGGTCAGGTGCGACACCAGCGTCATGGCAAAGCCCCGAACCGTGATTGTCCGGTTTGCCCGGACTCGTTGCAGCATCTGCCGGGCGGCAGGTCATGCACGCGACCCGCCGCCGGCGGATTGGGCAACTGACGCACGCCTACTCCGTGCTTTCGACGCCGCCGAGAAAATGGATCAGGCCCGAGAAGTAGGTCTTCTGATCGTCGTACATGGCCATGTGGCTGCCATCGGGGCACAGCAGGAACTGGCCATGAGGCAACTGCGTGGCCATCTTCTTCATGTAGGCCGGGTCCATGGTGTCGTGGGCCGCGCCAATGACCAGGCTCGGCACCTTGATCTGCTTGAGTGCGGCGAAGCGGTCCCACTGCGCCAGTCGACCACTGGCGCCCAGCTCGCTGGGCCCCTGCATCAGGGTGTAGACGTGCTCGTTCATGTGACCGAAGGCGTAGTTGACCGGTTCCGGCCATTGCGCGGCGGGCATGCGCAGGATGTGCTTCTCGTAGTGCATGGGCACCAGTGTTCCCATGTAGCGCGGATCGGCGGTCTTGTGCCCGGCCTCCAGCCTCTTTACCAGCGCAAGCTTCTCCGGGTCCATGGCCGGCATGAGAACCTTCTGCGCATAGGCGTTGTAGGCCGGGATGGAGGCCATCATGTTGGAGATCACCAGGCACTTGAGGTTCTTCTGGTACTTGAGCGCGTACTCGATGGCGAGTATGCCGCCCCAGGAGTGGCCCAGCAGGCAGAAGTTGCTGCTGTCCAGCTTCAGTGCCTTGCGCACCTGCTCGACTTCGTCGACAAAGCGCGGGATGGTCCAGAGCTTGTCGTTGTCGGGGTGGTCGCTGCGGCCCGAGCCGAGCTGGTCGTAGTAGAAATACTCGATGCCGGCGGCCGGAAAGTAGCTGTCGAAGGCTTCGAAGTAGTCGTGGGTGGCCCCCGGGCCGCCGTGCAACAGCAGCACCTTGAGATTCGGGTTGTTGCCGACGCGCCTGGTCCATACCTTGTGCGGACCATCGGGCGTCGTGATCTCGATCATGCGCACGCCACCCGACAGCACATCATCCTGGCCGACATGGCTGAAGTAGCTGGCCAGCGTTGGTGGTGACTGTGGTTTGGTCGGCGCCGCGAAGGCAGCGCTGGCTGCCAGCAGCAAGCTCAAGACGAGAGGTGGTCGTATAGTCATGTCGAATCCCCCGATGGAGCCGTGAGCTCCGGGTTGTACTACGCACTGCATGCCAGCGCAACTTCAGCAACAACCGGCAGATGGTCAGAGGCCGTGCGCAGACCCGATCCGCGCCAGGCCTGCGCGTCGCGCAGAACGATTGGCGGTGAGGCCAGAATCCGGTCAAGGCGCAGTAGTGGAATCAGGGCCGGAAAGCTGCGGGGAAACTGCCCCCGGCGCGCCGGTTGCAATTTCGGCAGGCATTCCGAGGGCCAGCCGGGCCAGGCGTTGAAGTCGCCCAAAACCAGACACGGGCTGTCCACGGTGGCCAGATGCGCCTCGATCAATGCCAGTTGTGTGCGGCGCTCGCTGGCCTTCAGGCCAAGGTGGGTCGTCAGCACATGCAGGCTTGTGCCGTCGGTCGCTGTCGCTTCTGCCGCAATGGCACAACGCGGTTCGCGGCCCGCGACCGTCAGGTTGAGGCGGCGTGCGTCATGCAGCGGCAGACGCGACAGCAGTGCGTTGCCGAAGCCGTCGGGGTGGCCGGGCAAGGTGGTTTCCACGATTGCCTGATAGTCGCGCCGACCGGTCAGCAGTGCCTTGAACTCCTTGTGTGACGATTCCGTAGGCACCTCCTGCAGCGCGATGAGGTCGGCGTCGAGGCTGTCGATGACCGCCAGGGTGCGGTTCGGATCCTCGCGCCGGTCGATACCCCGGCACGAATGCAGGTTCCAGCTCGCCACGCGCAGGCGTGAAGTGGCGTAAGCATTCATTGGCTTTCGCGCGATGCCTTGAGCATGCGGCGGCCCAGCCACACGCTGGCGATCGCAAAGACCAGAAGTGCGGCGCCAAACCACAGGAAGTTCGCCAGCCGCGGCTGCAGGATCGCGGCCAGCACGCGGTCGACCAGTAGCGCGGCCAGAATGGTGCCCGGCGTCATGCCCAGGATGGTGCCGAGGATGTAGTCGCGGCGGCCAATGTGCGAGGCGCCGGCCATCAGGTTGATGATGCTGTACGGCGCCACCGGCACGATGCGCAGCACCGCCACGGCCAGGATGCCGTGGCGCGCCAGCTTGACGCTGAGGCGGTGCAGCCGGCTTTCCGGCATGCGCCGCAGCAGTCGGCCACCGCCATGGTGACCGATTTCGTAGACCACGATGGCGCTCAATGTGGCGCCAATCAACGCGTAGATCACACCCAGAATATTGCCGAAAATGATGATCGCCGCTGCGGTCAGCACGTTGACCGGGAAGATCACGAGACCCCCGGCGACAAAGGCCAGGATCACCAGCGGGGGCATCCAGGCGATGCGGTCGAGCTCGCGCAATGCGGCCACCGCACTCGGCACGTCGAGCCAGTGGCGGAGCGGGGTCAGGACCCAGACCGCGACAATGGCGGCAACGGCGATGGCGAGCAGTGTGTGCGTGACAATACGCCACCGCAGCGAGGGTGCGGGTTCGGTCGGCACCAGCTCGGGCTGGCGCGCATGCCGGTCGGGCGGGTCAATGGGCTGGCTCATGTCGGCCATGATGCGACGCGCGGCCTGAACCTGGCCGACTGTCCGATCAACGCGGCACGCGGTAGCCGCCCGGAATGCCGCGCGGGCTCAGGGTCAGTTGCCAGAGCTGGTCGCGGCGGCTGCGGAACACGCCGGCCGAGCAGGACAGGTAAAAGCGCCACATGCGTCGGAAGCGCTCGTCGTACTTGCTTTTCAGTTCCGGCCAGGCCGCGTCGAAATTGGCCAGCCAGGCCATCAGGGTGCGGTCGTAGTCGGTGCCGAAGTTGTGCCAGTCCTCGACCACGAACAGTCCTTCAAGCGCCGCGGTGACCTGACTGGCAGCCGGAATCACGGAATTGGGAAAGATGTACTTCTCGATCCACGGGTCGGGCCGTGATGGCGCTTCGTTGGTGCCGATGCAGTGCAAGACAGACAGGCCATGTGGATCCTTGAGGCAGCGACGCACGGTTTCAAAATAGGCGCGGTAGTTCTTGCCGCCGACGTGCTCGAACATGCCGATCGAGAACACTGCATCGAAGGGCTCGTCGATGTGGTGGTAATCCTGCAGACGGATCTCGATCGGAAGTCCTTCGCACAATTTGCGCGCGTAGGCGGCCTGTTCTTCGGAAACGGTAATCCCCACGCCTTCCACGCCGTAGCGCTCGGCAGCGAACTTCAGCGCTTCGCCCCAGCCACAGCCGATGTCGAGCACCTTCTGGCCCCGCTGCAGGCGCAGTTTGCGGCACACCAGATCCAGCTTGGCGGCTTCGGCATCGTCGACGTTGTCGGCCTCGGCCCAGTAGCCGCAGGAATAAACCAGACGTTTGCCCAACATTGCTTCGAACAGTTCGTTGCCGGTGTCGTAGTGGGCCTTGCCGATTTCGAAGGCACGCTCACCCTTTTGCAGGTTGATGAAGCGGGCCTTGAGATGAGCCAGCATCGCGTCCAGGGTCTTCAGGTGTTCGTCGACGTGCGAGGACAGCAGGCGGGCGAAAAAGCCCGGTAGGTCTTCCACATCCCACCAGCCATCCATGTAGGCCTCGCCCAGCCCCAGCGAGCCGTGTGCGAACACGCGTGCATACAAGTCCGGGTTGTGGACCTTGATGTCCGTGGGGCGATCGCCGTCGATGCGGATGTCGGCGTGTTCCAGCAATTCCGCGGCGCGCGCCTTGAGGCTGTCCTGGGTCATGTGAATCTCCTCGACTTGTCAGTGTGGATCCTGTTCGTCCTCTTGGCGAATGACACCGATTTCGCTGGCCGAGCGCGCGTATACCAGCTCGGCACCGGAGGCACGCACGATATCGAGCAGGGTGTCAGCCTCGGATGGGCGCAGCAGAAACTCCAGCTTCAGTGGCAGATCACCGGCCAGTTCCAGAAAGTGCTCTTCGTGCAAAACGCCGTGGCGCCCGAATCCGGCCACGGCGCGGAATACCGAGCCGCCACCCAGCTTCTCCTTGCGCGCCTGCTCGAGAATCCATTCGTAGAGCAGCGTGCCGTCGTGCCTGGCGTTGGCGTGCATGAAGAATCGCAGATAGACGCCGTCGACTTTCATCAATCGTGTTGTGCTCATGGGACAAGCCTCCATTCAAACGCGCCACAGCGCGCGGATCAAGCCGAAACCGACCAGGCACATGGCCAGCGAACCTGCGACGTGGATGCCAACATGGCCGGCAAACCAGGCGTACTGCTGGCGCAACAGCAACGTAACCGCCTCGCCGGAAAAGGTGGAAAAGGTTGTCAGGGCACCCAGAAAGCCGGTCGTCACGAACAGGCGCGCCTCGCCCGACAATGCCTGAAAGTGCGCGAATGCGCCCAGGATCAGACCCATCAGCAAGCCGCCGATCAGGTTGGCGGCCAAGGTTCCCAGCGGCAAGGTTGGAAAGACCGGGTTGAGCAGATAGCCCAGGCCCCAGCGCAACCAGGCCCCAAGCGCGGCGCCAGCACCGATGGCGACAAATGCAGCAATACCCATACATCATCCTCATTGCGGCGCGGCTGGCAAACCGCGGATACAAAAATGCCTGCACCACCGGCCATCGGCAGTGCAGGCATCATCAGCGTCTCGCGGTTTGCGCCAGGAGCTCCTGGCGGCGGGAGGTATGCCATCTCCATCGAGCCGAATTGTAGCCGAAACAGGCACAACGATTGCAAAACCGCTCACCGCGCCGAATGGCCGGATTCGTCGTATTCGCGGTGGGTCAGCAGGCCGGGCTTGATCAGGTCCAGGAAAGTCCGCGCCTCGTGGCCGAGGTATTTGCCCTTGCGCATCACCACGCCATAGCTGCGTTGCGGGAAATAGCGGCGCATGTTGTGCACGGCGAGATGATTCCGGTCTTCGTCGGTCAGGCAGATGCCGGTGACGATCGAGATGCCCAGACCCATGCCGACGTAGTGCTTGATCAAATCCCAGCCACCGACCTCGATGGCTACCGTGTAGGGCACCTGGCGCTGCTGAAACACCATGTCCACCAGCCGGTAGGTCGTCAGTCGCTGTGGCGGCAGGATCAGCCCGTAGGGTGACAGATCCTCGATGCGAATGTCGTCCTTGCCGGCCAGCGGGTGGTGCGGCGGCATGATCAGCATCGGGTCGTAGTGGTAGACCGGTGCCCAGGCAATGTCATGCGGCACGTCCAGCATCGAGCCAATGGCAAAATCGGCCCCTCCGGAGCGCAGCAGCTCCAGGCCGTCCTGGCCTGTGACGTTGGCCAGGTGCAGTTGCACGTCGGGCATGCGTTCGCGGTAGGCCTGCACCAGCGGCGGCAGCAGGTACTGGATGGTCGAGGTGCCGGCGGCGATGGTCAGTGAACCGCTTTTCAGGCCTTTCAACTGCTTGCGAAACGCCTGATCCAGGTTTTCCCAGCCCTCGATCAGCGGTCGTGCCAGCGTGTACAGGGCTTCGCCGGCCTCGGTCAGGGTGACGCGGCGGCGCGTGCGCTCCAGCAGTTGCACGTCCAGCTCGCGTTCCAGCGCCTTGATCTGCAGGCTGATGGCCGGTTGCGACAGGTACAGCGCCTCGGCTGCCCGGGTCAGGGTGCCGAGTCGCGACGTGTACACGAAAGCCCGCAATTGCTTGGGCCGGTTGCCCTTGTAGTAGACCCGCGCAGCCGAATCACTGGCCTGCGCTGCGGGTTTTCGTGCCCTTGATCGTGTAGTCATGGCCTTTTCCATCAATCATTTGCACATGTACTTAACCATATTAATATATATGATTGAAACATTTGCTTTGTAAAATACATGCTTGCGGATCAGTGTGGATGCCACCCCCGCTGACCGGAGCCAACCATGTCTGCAGTTCTCAAGGAACGTCCCGCCGCCGACCGCATCACGGCCGAGCACGCGTCGAATGCTGCGCATGCCGCGATTCCCGACCTTGGGTCGCTGACACTTCTGAAAGACCTGACCGCAGCCTGGCGCGGCAGGCGCATGCGCTGGTCGCCAGCGGCATCCCGGGCGCGGGGCGCATCGCCGATACCGCAAGCATGCTCGCTCAGCTG
>CBFGSA010000120.1:0-8159 GCA_965651365.1 uncultured Rhodanobacteraceae bacterium
CGGGCCCCCGTCAATTCCTTTGAGTTTTAGTCTTGCGACCGTACTCCCCAGGCGGCGAACTTAACGCGTTGGCTTCGACACAGATCTCCGAGTTGAGACCTACATCCAGTTCGCATCGTTTAGGGCGTGGACTACCAGGGTATCTAATCCTGTTTGCTCCCCACGCTTTCGTGCCTCAGTGTCAGTGTTGATCCAGATGGCCGCCTTCGCCACTGATGTTCCTCCCGATCTCTACGCATTTCACCGCTACACCGGGAATTCCGCCATCCTCTATCACACTCCAGCGAGCCAGTTTCCAATGCCATTCCCAGGTTGAGCCCGGGGCTTTCACATCAGACTTAACTCACCACCTACGCACCCTTTACGCCCAGTAATTCCGATTAACGCTTGCACCCTCCGTATTACCGCGGCTGCTGGCACGGAGTTAGCCGGTGCTTATTCCTCGGGTACCGTCAGTCTTGCCGGGTATTGGCCGACAAGGTTTCGTTCCCGATAAAAGTGCTTTACAACCCGAAGGCCTTCTTCACACACGCGGCATTGCTGGATCAGGCTTTCGCCCATTGTCCAATATTCCCCACTGCTGCCTCCCGTAGGAGTCCGGGCCGTGTCTCAGTCCCGGTGTGGCTGATCATCCTCTCAGACCAGCTAACGATCGTCGCCTTGGTAGGCCCTTACCCCACCAACAAGCTAATCGTACATCGGTCCATCCAGACGCGCGAGGCTCCGAAGAGTCCCCCGCTTTCCCCCGTAGGGCTCATGCGGTATTAGTCCGGGTTTCCCCGGGTTATCCCCCACATCTGGGCAGGTCCCGATGCCTTACTCACCCGTCCGCCACTCGCCATCAAGAGAGCAAGCTCTCTCATGCTGCCGTTCGACTTGCATGTGTTAGGCATGCCGCCAGCGTTCAATCTGAGCCAGGATCAAACTCTTCACTTGAGTTTTCGGCCAGCCCGAAGGCCAGCCTGTTCTACCGAAGGTCCGTACCCGACCCGGCATTCATCGCTGAACTACCAGTTCTTTTTTGGGTTTGGACGCTTGCATTTCTTCAGACCTCACGGTCCGGCAAGGCGCCCACACAAGTTACCTGCGCACACTGTCAATGAGCTTGCTTGCGTCCCTCATCACGGAGGTCCGCGGCTTGAGCATTTCGTCCAAGCGAGCCGCACATCTTACACTGGATTTCCGGGGCGTCAACAGTTTTCCGAAAATTTTTCCGAATTGCTCTTGCCGGGTTGCTGATGGTTCAGCCGCAAAGCCTCAATCCCGGCCGATTCGGCGCTTGGTGGCCTGCTCCAGGCGCCGCACGATACGCAGCACCAGCAGCGTGAGCACGGTGACGCCAATCGCCAGCACGTACTGCTCCAGCCCGACGGCGATGCCGATCACGGCCACCATCAGCAAGGATGCGGCGGTGGTCAGGCCGACCACGATGTCCTTGCCGCCATGGCGGAAGATGGTGCCGGCACCCAGAAAGCCGACCGCAGTCACCACCGCTTCGACCAGGCGCATGGGATCGCTGCGCAGGATCATGTCGGGATAGTGATGACCCGAGAAATGTTCGATCAGCATGTGGCCCAGGGCCACCAGCAAGGCTGCCGCGGCTGCGACCAGCATATGCGTGCGCAGTCCCGCCGGACGGTTGGCGGTTTCGCGCTCATATCCGATGGCGCCACCCAGAACCATCGCCAGCACCACAATGCCCAGCGCATTGAACTGCCCGCTCCAGTTGGCCAGCCAATCGAACACGTTCAGATCAGTCGCACACGGGCAAAGTTGCGCTTGCCGATCTGCAACACACCCTCGAATCCGGACTCAAAGAGTCGCTGGCCGTCCTCGACCACCTCGCCGTCGATACGCACGGCGCGCTCCTTGAGCTTGCGGTTGGCCTCGGAATTGGACCGGGCCAGGCCGGCGGCCTTGAACAGGGCCGCCAGACGCACGCCTTCGGTCGGCACGGTGACCTCTGTGAGCGGCAGTTGCGCGGTATCGCCCTCGCCACGCACCACGGCGTGCCAGCCGGCGATGGCCTTTTCTGCCGCGGCAGTGTCGTGGAAACGTGCGGTCAGTTCGCGCGCCAGTTTCAGCTTGGCATCGCGCGGATTGAGCTGGCCGGATGCGACATCCGACTTCATGCTGGCCAGCTCGTCCAGCGACACATCGAAGCTCAGCAGTTCGAACCAGCGCCACATCAGTTCATCGCCGATTTTCATGGTCTTGGTGACCATGTCGATGGCCGGCTCGTCGATGCCGATGTAGTTGTCGAGCGACTTGGACATCTTGTTGACGCCGTCGATGCCTTCCAGCAGCGGCATGGTCAACACGATTTGCGGTGCCTGACCGTGACTCTCCTGCAGGGCACGGCCCATCAGCAGGTTGAAGGTCTGGTCCGTGCCCCCGAGCTCGACATCTGCTTCCAGGGCCACGGAGTCGTAACCCTGCACCAGCGGATACAGGAATTCGTGGATCGCGATCGGCTGCTGCGCCTTGTAGCGCTTGGCAAAGTCGTCGCGTTCCAGCATGCGGGCCACGGTATGCTGGGAAGCCAGGCGCACCATGTCGGCAGCGTTCATCTGGCCGAACCATTCGCTGTTGAAGCGCAGATCGGTGCGCTCGCGATCCAGCACTTTGTAGACCTGCGCTTCGTAGGTCGCGGCATTGGCCTTGACATCATCCGGCGTCAGCGGCTTGCGTGTCGCGCTCTTGCCGGTCGGGTCGCCAATCATGCCGGTGAAGTCGCCGATCAGGAAAATTGCGGTATGGCCCAGGTCCTGGAACTGGCGCATCTTGTTCAGCAACACCGTGTGACCGATATGCAGATCCGGCGCCGTCGGGTCGAAACCGGCCTTGACGCGCAGGGGTCGGCCGGTGGCCAGTCGCTTGCGCAAGGCCTCCGGCTTGATGATGTCCTCGGCGCCGCGGCTGATCAGGGCCATGGCTTTGTCGATGTCGCTCATGCTGACTTGTGGTTCCTTGTTGCTTCCGGAGACAGAGTTCACCCGGATTCGTTATTTTGTGGTTAGGTCATTGAACACAATCGGCATTTGCACGCAAAAACCGTTGACGACCATTCCCCGACACAGCTATGGTACGTGGCGTTTCGGCATAAAGCGACTGCAGACGATGAATCATGAGGGGACGGGCCACCCGGCGCCCGCACACTGGCAGCACAAGGTGCTGCAAATCGCGCACCGCTTTTTGCGGCAGGACCGCCGTTTGCTGTGGTCGCTTTGTACCGTTGCCGCCTGCGCGATTGCGTTCACCATGTTGCCCGCGCGCGCCGACAATACCAGGCTTGACGCCGGCGCAATGATCAACATGCCGCTGGCGGTGCCGACCCTGGCGACCGACAACCACCCGGCGCGCGATGCAGGCACACCCGTGTGGCGGACCGTGACGGTCCAGTCCGGTCAGACGCTGTCGCAGATTTTTGACTCGCTGGGCCTGGGCTACGGCGAGCTCAACAGCATCATCGCCAAGCCGGACAACGCCAAGGCGCTGCGCATGCTGCACCCGGGCGACGAGCTGGACTTCCGACTCAACGAGGATGGCAGTCTGGCCGCCCTGCGCTTTGACCGTGACGACAAGACCCGGGTAGTGGTGTCGCTCGATGACGACCAGGTCAGCGAAAAGCTCGTGCCGCGCGAGGTTGAGCGGCGCATGCACGCCGGCCAGGCCACGATTCATTCCTCGCTGTTTGCCGCCGGCGCCGACGCCGGCATGAGCGAGGCCATGGTGATCGAGCTGGCCGAGGTGTTCAAGTACGACATCGACTTTATCAAGGACATCCGCAAGGGCGATCACTTCAGCGTGATCT
Organism: uncultured Rhodanobacteraceae bacterium; assembly: GCA_965651365.1. Classification (GTDB taxonomy): domain Bacteria; phylum Pseudomonadota; class Gammaproteobacteria; order Xanthomonadales; family Rhodanobacteraceae; genus DASSBG01. Next base: position 3,815 of record CBFGSA010000120.1, read on the forward strand.
ATGACGATGTCTGGCGTGACGGCGAGAAGCTGTATCCGGGCAAGATCCTGGCTGCCGAATTCTGGAACCGCGGTCATCGCTACACGGCCTACCTGTTCAAGAAGCCTGACGGCAGCTACGCCTACTACGACGAGGACGGCCGGCCGCTGCAGAAGGCGCTGATGCGCACCCCGGTCAAGTTCTCGCGCATTTCCTCGCGCTTCACCCTGCACCGCAAACACCCGATCCTGGGCTACACGCGCGCCCACAAGGGCGTGGACTATGCCGCCCCGCGCGGCACCCCGATCCATGCCGCCGGCAACGGCCGCATCGTGTTCCGCGGTCGCGCCCGCGGCTACGGCAACTTCATCGTCATCAAGCACAACAAGACCTACTCCACCGCCTACGGCCACATGAACCGCTTCGCCAAGGGCGAACACGTCGGCTCGCATGTACGACAGGGCCAGGTGATCGGCTATGTCGGCATGACCGGCCTGGCCACCGGGCCACACCTGCACTACGAGGTGCGCGTGCATGGCCATCAGGTCAACCCGCTGACCGTCACCATGCCCAAGCCCGAGCCGTTACCCAGGAGCTTGCTGGCGAAGTTCAAGTCGCAGGTCGCGCCCCAGGTGGCCCGCCTGAAGGTATTGGACAGCAACCGGCTGGCATGGCTTGATGAGCGCGCGGCCACCACCGTCGGCGCGAACTGATTGCCATGCCTCGGGGCGAGCTGTTCCTGGGGCTGATTTCCGGCACCAGCGCCGACTCCATTGATGCCGTGCTGGCCGGATTCGAGCCAGGCACGCGGATCGTGGCTCAACAAACCCATGCCTGGCCACCCGCACTGCGCCAGCGCATCGTGGCCCTGGCGCGCTCCGAAGCCCGCATCAGCCTGGACGAACTGGGCCAGCTCGATGCGCTGATTGCGGACCAGTTTGCCCTGGCCACCCATTCACTGATGGAACAATCCGGTATCGACCGGCAGCAGGTGCGCGCCATCGGCAGCCACGGCCAGACCGTTTGCCACCGGCCGCGCAGCGAACCGCCCTTTACGCTGCAACTGGGTGATCCGGCCCGCATTGCCGAGCAGACGGGCATTGACGTGATTGCCGACTTCAGACGTGCCGACATGGCCGCTGACGGCCAGGGTGCGCCGCTGCTGCCGGTATTGCATCAGGCTCTGCTGGCCAGCCCCGACGAAACCCGCGTGGTGCTCAATCTGGGCGGCATTGCCAACATCACCGTTCTGGCACCCGGGAACCCGGTGCTGGGCTTCGACACCGGCCCGGCCAACTGCCTGCTCGATGCCTGGATCCAGCGTCACCTGGACCAGGCGCAGGACAACAACGGCGCCTGGGCAGCAAGCGGCCAGGTCGATGCCGCATTGCTGGCGCGCTGCCTTGACGAGCCGTATTTCCGCCTGCCGCCGCCCAAGAGCACCGGCCGCGAGGAATTCAACCTGGACTGGCTGTCTTCGCGCCTGGATGACGTCAGCGCGCCCGCAGATATCCAGGCTACCCTGCTCGCGCTTACCGTACGCACGGTCACCGACAGTATCGCCGCACACGCGCCTGGCGCGGTATCGGTGATTGCCTGTGGCGGCGGCGTACACAACGCAGCCTTGATGGCCACACTGGCCAAAGCCCTCGCACCGGCACGGCTCCAGACCACGGCCGACTACGGCATCGATCCCGACTTCATCGAGGCCACGGCCTTCGCCTGGCTGGCCCGCCAGCGTCTGCTTCAACTCCCTGGCAACCTGCCCAGCGTCACCGGCGCCCGCGGCCCGCGCGTCCTCGGCACCATTGCCGCTGCCCCAAGCCACTCACCGTAACGGCGCGCCAACTCGATCGCAGTGCCGGGCGACCCGGTGATGGTCCGAAATCTTCAGCCCGGGGAAGCGTGCGCTGTGGCAGCGTTCCGTTCGCCATTCGGGCACCGGAATGTGAGCTTGCTCCAGCCACCATCAGCCTGACCGCACTGTCGGCGCTATAGTTGTGCCTTCAGGATGTGCAAGGAAACAAGCATGGGTTGTCTGCCCGTGATGCTGCTCTTCGTGCTCGGTTTCGGGATCGGCTATGCCGCGGACGGGCGCGAGGGCGCCGTGGTAGGTGCCGGTATCGGTCTGTTGCTGGGAGCGCTGGTCGGCGCCGTGCTGATGCGCGTGCTGCGCGGACGACGGTAGGCTGAACGGGTGTTTCGGCGCGGCTGGTCTTTCCGGCCACAAGTGCTACGGTAAGGGTTCTGCCCTCTGGAGTCCGGTCATGAAAAGTCGCGCAGCCGTTGCCTTTGAAGCGGGCAAGCCGTTGGAAATCGTCGAGATCGACGTCGAACCGCCAAAGGCTGGCGAAGTGCTGGTGAAGATCCACGCCACCGCGGTGTGCCATACCGATGCCTTCACGCTGTCCGGCGATGATCCCGAAGGCGTGTTCCCCGCCGTGCTCGGTCACGAGGGCGGCGGCGAAGTGGTGGAGGTTGGCGAAGGGGTCACCTCGCTCAAGCCCGGCGATCACGTGATTCCGCTGTACACGGCCGAATGCGGCGAATGCAAGATGTGCCGCTCGGGCAAGACCAACCTGTGCTCGGCGGTGCGCGCCACCCAGGGCCAGGGTCTGATGCCGGACGGCACCACGCGCTTCTCCTACCAGGGCAAGCCGGTGTATCACTACATGGGCACCAGCACCTTCTCCGAATACACGGTGCTGCCGGAAATCTCGCTGGCGAAAATCGACCCGGATGCGCCGCTGGACAAGGTCTGCCTGCTCGGCTGCGGCGTCACCACCGGCATCGGTGCGGTGCACAATACGGCGAAGGTACAAAAAGGCGACACCGTGGCCGTGTTCGGCCTGGGCGGCATCGGTCTGGCTGTAATCCAGGGTGCGGTGCAGGCCAGGGCCGGACGCATCATCGCCATCGACACCAACCCGGCCAAGTTCGATCTGGCGCGCGACTTGGGCGCCACCGATTGCGTCAATCCCAAAGACCACGATCAGCCGATCCAGGAGGTCATCGTCGACATGACCGACGGCGGCGTCGACTTTTCCTTCGAGTGCATCGGCAACGTTCAGGTGATGCGCGCCGCACTCGAGTGCTGCCACAAGGGCTGGGGCGAGAGCGTCATCATCGGCGTCGCCGGTGCCGGTCAGGAAATTTCCACGCGCCCGTTCCAGCTCGTTACCGGCCGCGTATGGCGCGGCTCGGCTTTCGGCGGCGTCAAGGGCCGCAGCCAGTTGCCCGGCATGGTCGAGCAGGCCATGCGCGGCGACATCCGGCTCGATCCGTTCATCACCCACACTCTGCCGTTCGAGAAGATCAACGAGGCCTTCGACCTGCTGCATCGCGGCGAGTCGATCCGCACGGTGCTGCATTTTTGAGAGCCGGGATTCGGGATTGCTGATTCGGGATTCGGAAAATCCGCAGGCCAGCAGTCCAGGCACGCCCAGCCAAAATTCAACGAGGCAAGCCATGTCAGACACCGAACGACTCGAACACCATGCCTGCTTCGGTGGCTGGCAGGACGTCTACCGCCACCGATCCGAAGTGCTGGATTGCAACATGAAGGTCGGCGTGTACTTTCCGCCGCAGGCGGCACAAGGCCCGTGTCCGGTGCTGTACTGGTTGTCGGGTCTGACCTGCAACGAGCAGAACTTCATCACCAAGGCCGGTGCCCAGCGTCATGCCGCCGAACACGGCATCATTCTGGTTGCCCCCGACACCAGTCCGCGTGGCGATGACGTCGCGGACGACGGCGCATACGACCTTGGTCAGGGTGCCGGCTTCTATCTCAACGCCACGCGCAGGCCGTGGTCGAAGCACTACCGCATGTACGACTACATCGCCGAGGAGCTGCCAGCCTGGGTCGAAGCCGATCCGGCGGCGAGCGACGTGCGCGCCATCAGCGGCCACTCGATGGGCGGTCATGGTGCCTTGGTGATCGCGCTGAAAAATCCTGGCCGCTACCGCAGTGTGTCAGCCTTCTCGCCCATCGTCGCGCCCAGCCGCGTGCCCTGGGGCGAAAAAGCCTTCAGCGCATATCTCGGTGACGACCGTGAAGCCTGGAAAGCCTGGGATACCTGCGAACTGGTGGCAAACGCCACCGAGCGCTTGCCACTTAAAATCGACCAGGGTGAAGCCGACGATTTCCTCGAGCGTGAACTGAAACCCGAACTCCTGCAGCAAGCCTGTGCCAAGGCCGACCATCCCCTCGACCTGCACATGCGCCCCGGCCACGACCACAGCTACTACTTCATCGCCAGCTACATCAGCGAGCACATCGCCCATCACGCCGCCGCGCTGCAGGCGCAGTAACACAGCCCCCTGAGTCAGGGGGCGGTTTCTGGCGCAGCCAGAAATGGGGGTGTGG
>CBFGSA010000121.1:0-8107 GCA_965651365.1 uncultured Rhodanobacteraceae bacterium
GGCGCGTACTCTGGGGCCGGCGCAGTAGACATGCTGGTGAATAATGCGGGCTAGAGCGAAAATGGATCCCGGATCACCGCTGCGCGGTGTCCAGGATGACAAGGTCTCTATCCGTCGGTTGATAAAGCGCCCTTCGAAACGACGGTACAGCCCCACGATGGTCGGCTTTACCCTGCTTGAGGTGCTGGTGGCGCTGGTGGTGCTGGCCGTGGCCCTGGTCGCCTTGACTCGCACCGCCGGCCGTGAAACGGAAACTTTCGACAGCCTGCGCCAGCGCAGCGTGGCCGGCTGGGTAGCGGCCAACACGCTGACCGAGGTGCGTCTGGCGCCGGGACTGCCGGCGATCGGGCGCAGTGACGGCACGGCACGCATGGCCGGGCGGCAGTGGACGTGGCGGCTGGAGGTCAAGCCGACGCCGGCAGCGGGCATTCGGCGCCTGCATGTGGCCGTCTTTGCGCCCGGTGCAGATCCCGACCAGGGCGCGACGCCGGTGTGGACCATGGACGGCTTCGACAGCAGCCAGTTGGCAACCGAGTGACGATGCGGCGCGCGGCCGGCTTCAGCCTGATCGAGCTGCTGGTGGCAGTGGCCGTGTTTGCGCTGGCCTCGGCGCTGGCCTGGGCGGGCCTGAGCGCCGTCACCGACACCCGGCAGCGCCTGGCGCAGGAACAGGATGCCTTTGCCGCCGTTCAGCGCAGCGTCGACTTTCTGGCCCGCGACCTGGCCACGGCGGTCGATCGACCGGTGCGCGCGGGGCAGGCCGGACGCCGCCCAGCGCTGGTTGGCGACGCGCACAGGCTGGCGTTTACCCGCAAGGGCGTGGCCAGCGAGCTTGAGTCCAACGACAGCGCACTGCAGCGGGTGAGCTGGTTCGTGGATGCCAAGGCCCTGGTGCGCGGGCGTTTCGCCGTGCTGGATCGAGCCGATGACCGCGCCTTCACCCGGCGCAACATGGACGAGGGCATCGAGGGTTTCCGCCTGCGCTATCTGGATCACAAGGGCGGCTGGCACGATCGCTGGCCACCCGGACAGTCCGGCAATGCCGATTCGGCCACCCTGCCGCGTGCGGTCGAGTTCCGCATCCGCTTCAAGTCCCTGGGCGAGGTGCGGCGCCTGATTGCCCTGCCACCCGCGGCGGCGGTGGCGCCGCAATTGCCGGGCAGTGGCGCATGATCGGGCGCCGGCAAGACGGGGTGGCGCTGCTGGTGGCCTTGCTGGTGGTGGCCCTGGCCACGCTGCTGATTGCATCGCTGCTCGACGGTGGCCAGTTGTCACTGGCGCGCAGCCGCAACGAGCTGCGTGCCGAACAGGCCCAGGCCTGGGCGCGCGGCCTGGAAGCCTATGCCGCCCAGGTGCTGGTCAAGGATGCCGAGCAGGGTGCGATCGATGCCAACGACGATATCTGGGCCACGCCGCTGCCGCCCACCCCGGTGCCGGGCGGCAGCATCCGTGCCCGGATGCGCGATCTCAACGGCTGCTTCAACCTCAACAACCTGGTGCGCGACGGCCAGCCGCAGCACGTGTGGGTCGAGCGCTTCCGGCGGCTTTTGCTGGAGCTGCAACTGTCACCTGACATCGCTGATGCCACCGTCGACTGGATCGATCCCGATCGCCTGCCGCGCGAGCGCGGCGCCGAGGACAGCGCCTACCTGGGCCGCAGTCCGGCCTGGCTTGCCGCCAACCGTCCGCTGGCCGACGCCAGCGAATTGCGCCTGGTTGCGGGTGTCGATGCGCATGCGTGGCAGCGGCTTGAACCCTACGTATGTGCCTTGCCCACCGAGACCACGCTCAACCTCAACACCGCCAGCATCCCGGTGCTGATGAGCCTGGACAGCCGCATCACGCAGCCGATTGCCGCGCGCATCCATCGTGGCGGCCAGGCGCACTGGCAGTCGGTGGCCAGCGTCGTGTCCGAACTGCGCAGTGCCGGAGTCCAGACCGATCCCGAGTTCGCCGCCGGGCTGGGGGTGGACAGCGAGTATTTTCAAGCCGGCGCGGTGATCGACCTTGACGGCATCCAGTTCGTCTACACCAGTGAGCTGCAACGCCGCGCCGGCGTGCGTGTCTTCAAGCGCGACCAGGGTGGCAGTTGACCCGCGATCCGTCATTCTGGTGGTTTGTTCCCGAACACCGACCGATTGAACGGTCAAGCTGCGCGCGAGGAGTGCAGCGAATGGAGTCGCACAGGTCCGGTCGCTTCTACATGTCGAATTTGTTGACTGCCAAGCCGCGTTCGCGATAGGCCTTCCAGCGCTCGCGCGAGGCGCCGCGGGCGGCTTCGTCGGCCGGCACGATTTCCAGCACGCGCTCGAATATGCCCTCGACGGGTGCTTCACGCAGGTTCAGCAGCAGTGGCCGTTCGGCGCTCACCACACCCGGCGGCACGATCAATACCGGTACCTCGGCATCGTCGTCCCCTTGACCGGCAATCTGGTGCGGAATGAAGGATTCGGGGTCGAAGGCCCACAGCAGATCATCCAGCGCTTCGGCCTGCGCCATGCTGGCGGCCAGGATCAGGCACGGCTGGCCGCTGTCGAAAGCCCTGGCGGTCAGCGCACACACGAGTTGCAGCGGTTCTTCACGGAAGCGCGGCTTGTCGATCAGGTAGAAGTCGGCGCGGGACATTCAAGTGCCGGGAATCGGGAATGGGGAATCGGAAATCGGGAATGGAGGGTTGCGTAGGGTGCCGCTGAGCGTGGCGAAGCGCACCATCGTGAGCCTAATGCTGCGGTGCGCTTCACTTCGTTCAGCAGCACCCTACACCAAATCCCGATTCCAGGAAGCCGGCTCAGCCGGCTTTTCCAATCAGCCAGTCCGAGAGCAGGCCCACGGGCCGGCCGGTGGCCAGGCCCTTGCGGCCGGAGGTCCAGGCGGTGCCGGCGATGTCGAGGTGAGCCCAGCGAAAGCCTTCGGTAAAGCGTGACAGGAAGCAGCCGGCGGTGATGGCGCCGGCCCACCGGCCACCGATGTTGGCCACATCGGCATTGCCCGATTCGAGCAGTTCCTGGTAGTCGTCCCACAGCGGCAGGCGCCAGGCGCGGTCCAGGCTGTTCTCGCCGGCCGCCAGCAGTTCGCCGGCCAGTTCTTCATCGGCGCTCATCAGGCCGGTGGCCTCCTTGCCCAGGGCCACCACGCAGGCGCCGGTCAAAGTCGCCGCGTCGATGATCACCTGCGGCTCGAACTGGCGCACGTAGTGCAGCGCATCGCACAGGCACAGGCGCCCCTCGGCGTCGGTGTTGAGCACCTCGACCGTGGTGCCGGACATCGTGGTCAGGATGTCGCTGGGGCGGTAAGACTTGCCGCCGGGCATGTTCTCGGCGCTGGCCACCACGCACACCAGGTTGAGCTTGAGCTTCATTTTCACCGCGGCCAGGAAGGTGCCCAGCACGCCGGCTGCGCCGCACATGTCGAACTTCATTTCCTCCATGCCCGGACTGGGCTTGATGTTGATGCCGCCGGAGTCGAAGGTGACGCCCTTGCCAACCAACGCGAACGGCTTGGCGTCGCCATTGCCGGTGTACTTCAGCACGATCAGGCGCGGGCCATTGGCCGAGCCTTCGCCGACCGCGAGCAGGGCGTTGGCGCCCAACTTGCGCAGGGCGTCGGGATCGAAAATCTCGGCCTCCACGGCCTCGTTTTCGCCAGCGATGCGCTCGGCCTCCGAGGCCAGCCAGGCCGGCGTGCAGATATTGGGTGGGTTGTTACCGAGCTCACGGGTCCAGCGCACGCCTTCGGCGATGCCGCGCGCCTGCTGCAGAGCGGATTCGCACTCTTCGCCGCCGGCGAGCATCAGGCGATTGATGCGCGTGTCCTTGCTGTTTTTGCTGCTGATCTTGAAACGGTAGGCAGCATGATCGGTGGCCAGGGCTATCAGGCGTGTCTTCCACGCATCATTCTTGCCGGCCACTTCCAGCTCGCCCAGCCAGGTGGCAGCGCTTTCGATATGTGCCGAGGCGAGCTGGCTTGCGGCATGTTCGGCTGCCTTCTTGAGGCGCGCGGCGTCGAATTTGTCCGGCTTGCCCAGGCCCACCACCAGCACGCGCGGGCTCTTGATGCCGTTCGCGCCGTGCAGCCACAAGTGGGTCTTGGGTTTGCCGGACAGGTCACCGCTGTCGACCAGGCGCTTGAGCGCGCCGCCCGATGCCGCATCGACAGCCTGTGCGGCGTTGCTCAGCTTGCCGCCCTCGAAGGCGCCCACCACAATGCAGTCGGCTTCGGCTTCGGGGGCGGCGGTCCGGGTCAGGGTGAACTCGAGTGTCATGGCCATTGCGTCCTGTTCGGGATACAGCGCGGGGTCGAACAGCTAAACTGGTCGCCATGCCGACGCGCACTGCAAAAAAGAAGCCAGTCTAACGCATGCTGCAAATCATCGACCGCTACCTGCTGCGCGAGCTGGCCCTGAGCGTGGCCGCCACTGCGCTTGTACTGCTGGTGATTACCGCCGGCGGCACCTTTGCCGATGTGCTGAACAAGGTCGCGCTGGGCCGGTTGCCGGGCACGGTGATGTTTCCGGTGCTGGGCCTGCGGGTTCTGGATGCCCTCAGTGTGCTGCTGCCGCTGGCCCTTTTTCTGGGCGTGATGATGGCCTTGTCGCGGCTGTATCGCGACAGCGAAATGCACGTGCTGGCTGCGGCCGGCATGGGCGCGGCGGGCCTGCTGCGTCCGGCCGCGATGCTGGGCGTTCCCTTGGCGATCCTGGCCGGCCTGGTATCGCTGTGGCTGGGCCCGGCCGCCGTGCGCACCGCCAATGCCATGGTCAGCGATGCCAACCGCTCGGTGATCGCGGCGGGCCTGGAGCCGGGCCGCTTCGTCGAATTGCCGGGACACGCCGGGGTGATCTTCGTCGACTCGATGAACAGCAAGGGCACCCGTTTGGGGCGTGTGTTCATCGAGAACGAGCGCGCCAGCAAGACCGGCCCGGCCCGGCTCGACATCGTTACCGCGGCCAGCGGCCGGCTGTATCACGGCAGCGAGGCTTCGGGGCGCTATCTGGCGCTGGCCGATGGCCACCGCTTCGAGGGGCGGATGGGTCAGGACGACTGGAAGCGGATGCGTTTCGAGCGCAATGAAATCGCACTGAGCACGCCCAGCGGCGAGGCTGCCGACAGCAGTGAAGACCATGCCAAGTCCAGTCTGATGCTGGCGCAGAGCAGCGATCCGGCAGCGCAGGCGGAACTGGCCTGGCGCCTGAGCGTGCCGGTCAGCGTGCTGGTGCTGGCGCTGCTGGCGGTGGTGTTGTCGCGGCAGAACCCGCGCGAGGCGCGCTATGGGCGGCTGCTGATCGCGATCCTGGTCTATCTGCTCTACGCCAATGTGCTGGCCCTGGTGCGCGCCGGGATCGTGCAGGGGCATGTGCCCGCCTGGCTGGGCTTGTGGTGGGTGCACGCACTGGCTGCGGCGATCGGCGCGTGGATCGTGTGGCGGCAATACCATGTCGGCAAGCTGCCGGCGCGGGCCGCGGCATGAGGCGCGTGTTGCGCATCAAGCGCGTGGACAAGCTCATTGCGCTCAATGTGCTGGGCTCGCTGCTGGTGGTGTGGCTGGTGCTGGTCGGGTTTGACGCGGTGAGCCAGTTCGCGCGCCAGCTCGGCGAGCTGGGCAAGAACGGTTACAGCCTGGCCCAGGCATTGATTTACGTGGGTCTGACGATTCCGCGCCGTGCCTACGAGATGTTCGGCCATGCGGCCCTGATCGGCAGCCTGCTGGGCCTGGGTGGCCTGGCCGCCAGCAGCGAACTGACCGCGCTGCGCGCCAACGGCATGTCGCGCCTGCGCATCATGGGTAGCGCGCTGGTTACGGTTGCCGCGCTGGCGCTGGGTGTGGTGATCGTGGGCGAGACCGTGGCGCCAGCCGGCGAGCAGCGCGCCCAGGCGCTGCAATTGTCGCTGCGCTCCAACCAGCTTGGCCTGACCACGCGCAGCGGTCTGTGGGCGCGCGATGGCGACAACATCATCAATGCCAAGGGCGCCCGCGCCGTGCCCGTGGACGGCCGACTGCGGGTGCAGCTGGCGGATGTGCGGGTGTTCGGGCTGGATGCGAGCGGTGTGCTGACCTCCTTCATGCACGCCGGGATGGCGATGTACGAGCGCGGTGCATGGCAATTGCAGAAAGTGCGCGTGACGCAATTCGATGCCGGCGGTGCCCATTCCAGCCGCCACGTCTCGATGCCGTGGAAATCGCGCCTCGACCCCAAATTGCTGGAGCTTTCCGTGGTCAATCCGGATTACATGTCCCTGCGCGATCTGAGGCGCAATATCCGCTATTTTCGTGCCAACGGCCAGAACCCGGCCAGTTACGCCAATGCCTGGTGGGCGCACATCTTCTACCCGTTCAGCGTGCTGCTGCTGGTGCTGGCGGTGCTGCCGCTGGCCTTCGGCAACCTGCGCTCCGGCGGCGTTGGCAAGCGCGTGTTCATCGGCATCCTGCTGGCCGTGGCCTGGTACTTTCTGCAGATGGCCCTGGTCAGCGTGGGCAATGTCTACGGCCTGCCGCCATGGCTTTCAAACCTGCTGCCGGCGCTGCTGCTGGCCGCGGTAGCGCTGGTGCATTACCGGCGCACGGCGTAGTGGGCCGGTGAGCCGGGTAGGGTGCGCTTCACCTGGGTAGGGTGCTGCTGAGCGATAGCGAAGCGCCCCGTGGCCTCGAGCCTTCGACGGTGCGCTTCACTGCGTTCAGCGGCACCCTACGCTCGTTTTGGCAGGCGTTCGACCTTGGTGGCGCACAAACGGTCATGCGCCGTCAGATGCCGGTGGTCGAACCAGGCCCACCAGAAGCCAGCGCCGACCAGGGCCAGTGACAGGCTGGCCAGGACCAGGCGCAAGGCGGCCCGCAGCACCGGCACCGGTCCGCCGCCGGCATCGCGCAGCCGCAAGCGCCAGGCGCGCATGCCGATGGTCTGGCCGCCGCGGCTCCAGGACAGCAGGAAATAGCCCACGCTCACGATCAGCAGGGCCAGTCGCTGCCACCACGGCGGGTGTTGCACATCCATCTGGCCGCCGGTCAGGCCAAGACAGATCGCGGCGGTGAGCATCCACAGCGCGGCCAGGATCAGCAGGTCGTAGAGCATGGCGCCGAAACGGCGGGCCAGCCAGGGCGATTCGGACATGGGCTTGCGAAATGCGGCAGTGCGGGCCAGCATCGTGCCATGAACCCGCCGTCGACCGCCATTGCCGAGTCCGAGCGCCGTGCCATCGACGAGTGGCTGGAGCGGATGTGGGCTGAGCAGGGTCTGGCCGACAGCACCCTGGCCAGCTATCGCAGCGACCTGCGCGGTTTTGCCCGCTGGCTGGCCGCACGCAATGGCCGCCTGGCGCAGGCCGGGCGCGCCGATATCGAGGCCTATCTGGCCGCGCGCCAGGTCAAGGCGCGCAGCAATGCACGGCTGCTGAGTTCGTTGCGGCGCTTTTATGCCGACCGTGTGCGCCGCCAGCCCGGCAGCGAAGATCCGACCGTGTTGCTGGAGCCGCCGAAATTGCCACGCGGTCTGCCCAAGGCCCTGTCCGAGGCTCAGGTCGAGGGTTTGCTGAAGGCGCCGGATACCGCAAGTGCGCTCGGATTGCGGGACCGTGCCATGTTCGAGCTGATGTACGCCTGTGGCCTGCGCGTGTCGGAACTTGTCAGTCTGCCATTGGCCGCGCTCAATCCACGCCAGGGCGTGCTGCGCCTGACCGGCAAGGGCGGCAAGCAGCGCCTGGTGCCGATTGGCGAGGAAGCGCGCGACTGGCTCGATCGCTACCTGAGCGACGCGCGTCCGCAACTGGTTGCAGGACGCGGCAATTCACCGTCGATGTTCCTGTCCAATCGCGGAGCCGCGATGACCCGGCAGATGTTCTGGACCCTGACCAAGCGTCATGCGCGCCAGGCCGGCATCGACAGCCGCCGGGTGTCCCCGCACGTGCTGCGCCACTCCTTCGCCACCCACCTGCTCAATCACGGCGCCGACCTGCGTGTGCTGCAGCTTCTGCTCGGCCACTCCAGCCTCAGCACCACCCAGATCTACACCCTGGTCGCCCGGGAGAAACTGAAAAAGCTCCACCAGCAGCATCACCCTCGTGGGTAGTCGGGGGAGTATACGCTTATTGATGGACTCGGGACTCGGGACTCGGGA
>CBFGSA010000122.1:0-8082 GCA_965651365.1 uncultured Rhodanobacteraceae bacterium
CAGTCGATGGTGGTTGAACCAGTGTACCCAGTGCAGCGTGGCCAGTTCGACGGATTCCCGGGTTTTCCAGGGGCCGCGTCGATGAATCAGCTCCGCTTTGTACAGCCCGTTGATAGTCTCGGCCAGGGCGTTGTCGTAGCTGTCGCCACGGCTTCCAACCGACGGTTCGATGCCCATCTCAGCCAGGCGCTCCGTGTAGCGGATGGACACATACTGCGAGCCTCGGTCGGAGTGGTGGACCAGTGCATCGGAGTCCACGGGCTGACGGGCATAGAGCGCTTGCTCCAGGGGCAAATATCTTGCGAGTGCTGGTATGGGTCTATCGTTTCGTTATGCACAATGGCTCACGGGCGAGCTCAGCGCCGGGTTCCCGTTGAAAACGGTCACGCCGGACCAGGACGACTATCAGCTCAATTTTCGCGTCACCTTGTACTGGGCGTTATGATCAGGCGCCTGTGAGCACGTGGTGTAATCTCGCCCATGAGCGGGTCGAGCGCGTGAAGGCCAATGTCAGCATCGACTGGCAGGTGCGCGAGAGCGCGCGGGCACGCATCCGCGTGCTGGTCAAGCGCCCACTGCGTCAATCGATCCCATCTGTCGTTTCGTGCGGACGGTGTATCGCCAGAACCAATATCCTGCGCAAACGGATGATTGCAGAGCGTCACGTCGCCGGAATGCGGTCACGCGCCGAGCCGAACGCGGGGCCAGCCAATCGCTGCGGCGCCGCAAGACCAGGGGCAGACCGGTATAGCGCTGACTTACGCGTCGTCATCTTCGCGAACGCGGGGATCCAGTGTGTTTTGCTGACAGCGGTACAGGGAGGAGGGCTCGCAATGAACCCACCCGTATTCGTCGTCGATACGAATGTCGTGGTCGCCGGTCTGATGCGGATTCCGGCGACAGTCCGGTAGCGTCGGTCCTGGATGCGATGTTGTCGAGGGCATTGCTTTACCTGCTGTCGCCAGCGCTTCTGGGCGAGTACCGCTCTGTACTCATGAGGCCAAAGCTCGTTAAACTCCATGGTTTGGCAGAAGCCGAAGTCGATCCGTAGCTCGTCGAGCTGACGGTGAATGCCATCCGGCGTGAACCAAATTCCGCTTCTCCTGCCCCCGATCGCGGTGATGTCTCCCAAGACATGGGGTGACAGTTTCCTGGAGAGCGACAACTCAGTTGGATGATTCCCTTGAGGCACCATCGAGTGATACGTGGAACCCCCAGCATGCCTATTTCGAAAGATAAAGCATCGGCCAAGAAGCCACGGCGCGTCTCCCGCAGCCATGCGCCTGGGGATCTAGGTACAGCCGGCTGGCAGGTGGCCCTGCGACGTCAGTATGGGCGCGAGCAGGCTTTCGAGTTCGAGAACCTGGGTGAAGAACCCATCTTCTCTGAATTCCGGATTACCAATCCGAGCAGCGGCACCGCGTATCGAGTCGCCATTCGAGGGGCGGGAATACCGCGCGGGTGGCCAGCGGCGAGATGCTGGCAGTCCAGGACGTGGTCGATATCCTCGGCCTGGAAGTACTCGGCGTGATCCCCGAATCCACCGGCGTGCTGAACGCCTCGAACGCAGGCATTCCGGTCATCGTGGATACCGAATCGGAGGCCGGCCAGGCCTATGCCGACGCCGTCGACCGGCTGCTGGGCGAGGAACGGCCGATGCGCTTCATCGATGCGCCGAAGAAAGGCTTTCTCAAGCGGGTATTCGGGAGCTGATCATGGGCATTCTGGATTTTCTGCGCGGCAAACCCGAATCCAGCGCCAGCGTGGCGCGCGAACGCCTGCGCATCATCGTGGCGCAGGAGCGCAGCACGCGCAACGCACCGGACTACCTGCCGCTGCTGCGCAACGAACTGCTGGAAGTGATCCGCAAGTACGTCAACGTCGAGGCCGAGGAAGTGCAGATCAACGTCGAGCACGACGGCAACAACGAACTGCTGGAGCTGTCCGTGGCGCTGCCGGAAACGGCCACGCGCAAGTGAGTACGGCGGGTGCGCCGATGACCGGGAAGGCCGGCGTCCTGCGCCTGGCCGGTCTGCCAGCCGGCAGCGCGACTGCCCTGCTCGCCCGCTACGACCTGGAACTGGTTCCGGTCGAGGATGACCAGCCCATTCCCGGCAGCTACTGGGGCGAGCCGGAAGCCGGAGTGATCGGCAGGCACGTCTACGCGCGCAGTGACACGCCGGTACACTCGCTGCTGCACGAGGCCTGCCATCTGATCGTGCTGCCGCCGGAACGTCGTGACCGGGTGCATACCGACGCCAGCGACTCCATCGAAGAAGAAGACGCCACCTGCTACCTGCAGATCCTGCTGGCCGATGCCCTGCCCGGCATGGGCCGTGAACGGATGTGGGCCGACATGGACGCCTGGGGCTACAGCTTCCGCCTCGGCTCGGCCCGCGCCTGGTTCGAGCACGATGCCAGCGAAGCCGCCAACTATCTGCGCGAGCGCGGACTGCTGCGGGGCATTGCCGCCTGAGGCAGTCCGCATTCCGCGGTCAGTGCTATCGTAGCCGACGGTATGCCCGTTGCCGGAATCGAACCATGAGAATCCTGCCAACCCTCGCCGCCACCGCCATTCTCGCCTGCAGCACTGCGACCGCTGCCGATTTCTCCGCCCAAAGTGCGGATCTCAAGCCCGGCGCCACCATCGCACCAGCACAGGTCTATCGCGGCTACGGCTGCCAGGGCAACAACACGGCGCCGCAAATCGCCTGGCGCAATGCTCCCGCCGGCACGCGCAGCTTCGCGCTGACCCTGTTCGACCCGGACGCCAACGCCGGCAAGGGCTGGTGGCACTGGCTGGTGGTCGACATCCCCGCCAGCGAAAAAAAGCCTGTCCGCTGGCGGCAAACTGCCGCAAGGCGCCTTCAGCCTGCACAACGATTTCGGCGAAGCCGGCTACGGCGGTCCCTGCCCGCCCCCCGGCGACAAGCCCCACCACTACGTGCTGACCGTCTACGCCCTCGACACCGACCACCTGCCCCTGACCGCCACCAGCAAACCCGACACCGCGCGAGCCACGATCGAGAAACACGCCCTCGCCCAGGCCAGCATCACCGCACGCTACGGACGCTGACGAATTTGCGCGGGCCTCCGCGCGCCTGAGCTTGCCGCCGACCCTCGCTCTTCGCGAGCGTGGCAATGTTCCACAGATGCGTGGCGCACACGCTTCAAGGTGTGTGCTTGTTCTTCTTGCAGGCGCAGAAGAGCAACAGCGTTTCATGCGGCCGAAGGCCGCCCCATCAAAAACGGGCAATGCGGTGTGCTTCGTTGCGCTCAGCAGCGCCCTGTGATCGCGTCACGCGCAGTCGCGTGGTGAGTCAAATCGTCTCGGTCGGCGAAGCCTCGGCGGCGACATCGGCCGCGTCGGCAGCTGCATGGCGCTGGACTTCGGCATGTTCGGCATGGACATACCAGCGCCAGGCCAGCCAGCCCAGCAGGCTCAGGCTGGCAGCGCCCAGCGCCAGTCGCGGCAGGCTGGCGTAGAGCAGTGGCGCAATCAGGCCGGCCAGCAGGGCATTGAACAGGAGGCTGACAAAGGCCTGCATGGATGACGCCGCGCCGCGGTGGCGCGGAAAGCGGTCCAGCAGCAGCAGGGTCAGTGTCGGGAAGGCCAGACCGACGCCGCTGCCGATCAGGTACAGCGGCAGCATCGCCCAGGGCGGGGCCGGTTGCGGCAACAGCCACGCCAGCAGCAGGTTGGCCAGCGTGCCCAGACCCATGAAGGCATAGCCCGTGGCCACCGTGGCCGCGGCACTGCGCTGGCCAGCCAGGCGCGAGGACAGCCAGGCACCGCTCATGATGCCGCCGATGATCGGCACGAACAGCCAGGGAAAGCCCTGCTCGGACAGGCCCATCAGCTCCATCACCACCCGCGGCGCGGACAGGATGTAGACGAACAGGGCGGAAAAATTGAGCGTGCCGGAAATGGCCAGCGGCCAGAAACCCGCATCGCGCAGGATGCCGGCATAGCCCTGTGCCAGCGCGCGCGGCGCCAGCGATACTCGACTTTCCGGCGGCAAGGATTCGGGCAGCCGCCAGACGCTGGCCATGACCAGCGCCAGGGAAAATAAGGCCAGAGCCCAGAAAATGCCGCGCCAGCCGGCCACCAGCACGAGCTGCGCACCGACCACCGGAGCCACGGCCGGTGCGATGCCGAAAATCATCATCACCTGCGACATCAGCTTCTGCGCCGCGGCGCCGTCGAACAGATCGCGGATCACCGCCCGCGCCACCACAATGCCCGCACCCACACACGCGCCCTGCACTGCGCGCCAGACCAGCAGTGCATCCAGCGACAAGGCGGTGGCGGCACCGACCGAGGCCAGCGCATAACCGAGCATGCCCAGCGCGATCACGGGCTTGCGCCCAAAGCGATCGGAGACCGGGCCGTGTACCAGGCTCATCACGGCATAGGCCAGCAGGTATACGCTGACGGTCTGCTGTACCGCCAGCGGCGTGCTGGCCAGATCGCGCGCAATGTCCGGAAAACCCGGAAACATGGTGTCGATGGAAAACGGGCCAAGCATGATCAGGCTGGCCAGCAACACAATCAGGTCCAGCCGTGCACCGTGGCTTGATCCTGGCATTTCAGCCGCATCAGCCTGCAGGGGCGCCTTGTCCTCAGTCATCCGATTTTCCGGCCGATCCGGCCAGGCCGGCCACACGCTCGGCATCCGCCAGGATGCCGTGCAGTATGCGCAGTTCGCGCTCATCCAGGCGGGCACGCTGGAACAGCTTGCGCAAGCGGTTCATGATCGTTCGCGGCGAGCGACCCTTGTGGAAATCAATCGCATCCAGGGTGTCGAACAGGTGCTGGTAGAAGCGCTCCATGTCTTCGCCGGAAGCCAGTGCATCGCGCACCGGCGGCGGCGCCGGATTTTCGGCCATCAACGTCATGCGCATCTCGTAGGCCAGCACCTGGACCGCCTGGGCCAGATTGAGCGAACTGAAATCGGCCACGCTGGGAATGCGCACCATGGCATGACAATGGGCGAGTTCGGCATTGTCCAGGCCGCTTTGCTCGTTGCCGAACACGAGGGCCACCTGCTCACCCCCGGCGATGGCTTCGCGCACCCGTTCGGCGGCCTGGCGCGGGGTATGCTCCGGCAGGGTCACGCCGCGTCGCCGCGCACTCATGCCCAGAGCCAGCGTGGACTCGGCCAGCGCCGGCTCGATCTTGTCATGGACGCGGATGGCTTCCAGCACGCCGCTGGCGCCGGAAGCGAGCGCCTCGACCTGCGGATCGGGATAGTGATGGGGCGCCACCAGAACCAGCCGGTCAAAACCCATGGTGCGGATTGCACGCGCTGCCGAACCGATGTTGCCTGGATGCGAAGTACGCGAAAGTACAAAGCGAAGCTGGAGGTTTCCTGGAGTCATGATCTGCGATTTGCGGCGGGTTGTACCCTGCGGGTCTGTTAGAATGCGCGCTTTGCGCCGCGCCCGGGGCTGCACAGTATGCACCATGGGCCGCTGCGTCCACCCCGATTTGCGATAACGACCATGCCCAGACCTGCCGTCACCGTTGCCACCCAGGCCGCGCGCTCCGCTGCCCGCGTCATCGTGCGCTACATGAACCGCATCGACAGCATTCCGGTGGTCGAGAAGCAGCGCATGGATTTCGCCTCCGAGGTGGACCGGCAGGCAGAAAAGGAAATCATCCGCGAGCTCAGGCGCGCCTATCCGGACCACGCCATCCTGGCCGAGGAGTCCGGCAGCCAGGGCCGCGGACAGGCCACCTGGGTGATTGATCCCCTCGATGGCACCCACAACTATCTGCGCGGCATCCCGCATTTTTCAATCTCGATCGCGCTGCTGGAGAACGGCATCCCGCAACACGCGGTGGTCTACGATCCGCTGCGCGAGGAACTGTTTACCGCCAGCAAGGGCGACGGCGCCTTTCTCAATGACCGGCGCATCCGCTGCGGCAAACGGGAGAGCCTTACCGGAGCCATGCTGGCTACCGGCTTTCCGTTCCGCCAGCGCGCGCACCTGGCGGCGCAACTGGAGATGACCCGCGCCCTGCTCGAGGACGCCGAGGACATCCGCCGCACCGGTTCGGCCGCGCTGGATCTGGCCTGGGTGGCCGCCGGCCGGCTGGACGGCATGTTCGAGATCGGCCTCAAGCCCTGGGACATGGCTGCCGGCTGCCTGCTGGTGCGTGAAGCCGGCGGTACCTACAGCGACTTCCAGGGCCGCGATGGTCTGCCCAAAAACGGCAACCTGATCGCCGCCAACCCGCGCCTGGCCACCGAAATGGTCAAGCGCATCCGCCCGCACGAGACGCCGGAGATGGCGGCTGCGCAGTGAACGGTGAGCGGAATTTATCGGACATCACCGTAGGGTGCTGCTGAGCAAAGCGAAGCGCACCGCGGCCTGAAGGCTGCGATGGTGCGCTTCACTGCGTTCAGCAGCACCCTACGACACAGCCAAACGCCTCTTGCAAGCGCTGCCGACTCTGGCATCAAGCCGGCGCCCCACGCCACCATGCCCCACCTGCCAAGCCAGCCCCCTGAGTCAGGGGGCGATTCGCGCACAGCGCGAATGGGGGTGTGGAGACGCAGGCCGGGGCCCGAAACTTTGCGCAGCAAAGTTTTGGGGGTGGACCTGCAACGCAGGTCCATGGCCAACGCAGGCCGGGGCCCGGAACTTTGCGCAGCAAAGTTCCAGGGTAGCCCTGCGCAGCAGGGCTACGGCCTCCTCGCCAGCTCCGGGTTGTCCTTCTGCACCGGCATCAGGTCCTGCTTGGACACGCCCAGCCACAGCAGCAGCGGACAGGCGATGAAGATCGAGGACAAGGTGCCAAGTCCGATGCCGATCAGCATGGTCACGGCAAAGCCCTTCACTGCCGGGCCACCCCACAAATAGAGCGCACCCATGGTGATGGCCGTGGTCAGCGAGGTGATAATGGTGCGCGACAGGGTGTTGTTGATGGCGCGGTTGAGAATCGCTTTCGGCTCGGCCTTGCGTGACAGCCGGAACAGCTCGCGCACGCGGTCAAAAACCACCACGGTGTCGTTGACCGAGTAGCCGATTACCGCCAGCACCGAGGCCAGTACGGTCATGTCGAACTCGCGCCCGACCAGGGCAATGATGCCGACGGTGACGATGGTGTCGTGGATTTCGGTAATCAGTACCGCCACGGCAAAACGCCGCTCGAATCGTATCGCCAGATACAGCATGATGCCGATGGTGACGAAGACCACGGCCACGATGCCGTCATTGCGCAACTGGGCGCCAATTTGCGGCCCGACGAAGTCATGCCGCTTGAGGCTGACATCGCCGCGGCTGGCCTTGAGCGCGGCCAGCACCTGCCCGGCCACGCGGTCGGCCTGTTTGCCACTGTCCTCGCCGGTGTCCATGTCCTTCGGCTGCAGGCGCACCACGACATCGCGCGTACCGCCCACGCTCTGCACCATGGCATCGCCGAAATCGGCCTCTGCCAGCGCCTTGCGTACATCGCCGGTATCAATGGGCTTTTCATAGGCGACCTCCACCAACACACCGCCGGTGAAGTCCAGGCCGTAGTTGAGGCCGCGCCCGAAGATCATGAACAGGGAGGCGATGACCAGCAGCAGCACAACGACGATTGCCGGCTTGCGCATGCTGAGAAACGGCACGTTGCTGTCGGGATTGAAGATTTGCATGAGTGTCGGTTCCTCAGACGGACAGCGATTTCAGCTTGCGGCGGCCGTGGATCAAGGCCACCAGCGCATGCGAGCCGGTCACGGCACTGAACATCGAGGTCAGGATGCCGATGAACAGGGTGATGCCGAAGCCCTTGATCGGACCTGAGCCCAGCGTCAACAGGGCCAGCGCCGCGATCAGGGTGGTGACGTTGGCGTCCAGAATGGTGTCCCAAGCCTTTTCGTAGCCGGTGCGGATCGCCGCCAGCGGCGTAGCGCCTGCGCGCAGCTCGTCGCGTATTCGCTCGCAGATCAGCACGTTGGCATCCACGGCCATGCCCATGGTCAGCACGATGCCGGCGATGCCGGGCATGGTCAGGGTGGCCTGGAACATGCTCAGCACGGCGACCAGCAGCACCAGATTGAACAACAGGGCCAGATCGGCGATCACGCC
>CBFGSA010000123.1:0-8035 GCA_965651365.1 uncultured Rhodanobacteraceae bacterium
CGTAGGGTGGGCAAGCTCCACCTGCCCACCGTTGCCGAATGTCCTCAGTCCGTGCCGGAGACAAGAGGCGCAAGGCGGAATGTTCGCAACTGGCGCTGCGGTCCGCGGCGTTTGAGGCGAGCAGCCGTCCATGGCGGGTATTGTCCGGCCCGGCCATCCATGGCCGGTCGTTCGCCGGCTGCGAACTGCCACTGGCAGTTCGGTCCGGCTCACCCCGAGTCCCGAGCCTCATCAATCCTGCGAGCGGCGCACTTTCTGGCGATTCTCGGCCAGCTCGACAACGCGCCACAGATACAGGCTGGCGCGAGTGCGCCAGGGGGCCCAGCGCGCACCCAGCTCGGCCAGTTGTCGGGGCCTGGGCGTTTGCTCAAATCCACGCACGATCTGCGCGCCCTTCTGGATGCCGAGGTCATCCACGGGCAGGATGTCGGGCCGGCCAAGCCGGAACATCAGCAACATTTCCACCGTCCAACGCCCGATGCCGCGGACCTGGGTAAGGTGGTCGATGACATCCTCATTGGGCATGCGGGCAAGGCGGCGATGGTCGGGCACGATGCCGGCCCGGGCCTTGTCGGCCAGATCGCGCAGCGCGGCCAGCTTCTGGCGCGACACGCCGGCGCCACGCAGCGCCTCGTCGTTGGCGGCATCGAGCCCGCGCACCGTGATGAAGCCCCGCCGCAGCATCAGAGCCTCCACCCGCCCCGTGATGGTTGCCGCCGCCTTGCCAGAGAGCTGCTGGTAGAGAATCGAGCGGGCCAGCGCATCGACCGGGTTGAATGACTGGTCGTAGTCGCGCTCCGGCAGGCGGATTCGGCTCATCCAGGCCGCCAGGTCGGGGTCCGTCTTGCGCAGGTATCGGTCAGCGGCACGCGGGTCGAATCCGCGCGGTGGCCGGGTAGCAGTCACTGAGTGCTGCCGGTCGTGTCGCGCTTGCGGCCACCGAAACTGTTGGCCAGCGCCAGCCAGCCGATCACAAAGGCCAGCCCACCCAGCGGCGTGAGGATGCCGAGCCGGGCCGGTGCACCCAGGGCCAGTGCGTAAAGACTCCCGCAAAACAGCACGATGCCCACCAGAAACGAGCCCAACGCCAAACGTCGGGCACGACCATGCGGCGCCACGAAGGCGCCCAGCGTGAAGGCCAGCGCGTGCCAGAACTGGTAGCCGACTGCGGTGTGCCACAGATCTTCGCCGCGGGCATCGAGAATGCCACTCAAGGCATGCGCACCAAAGGCGCCCAGCAGCACGGCGCTGGCCCCTGCCAAGGCAATGCCTATCGCCACGCTGCGACTGTGGCGGTGTGGCGGTTCCTGGGGGAGCATCAGGCAGGACCGGACGGGAGCGGGCTTTGTGTCGGCGGGCACACAGGGTGCCGCGCCGACAATCGGCCCAATCAGTGCCCGGACGCAGTCGCGGCAGATGCAGGCGCGCTGCTGCTGGCCGAGGCTGGCACGCCGCTGATCACCTTTTCAGCCTCATCCGGGTTTTCTGCCTGCCACGGCGTGGTGTCCGGGGCATCGCTGACCGGCAGGTAGACGCGATAGTCGCGATCATCTTCGGTCTGGTTGTCCGCGGCGCTGACATCAACGTCGTACAGGCGCTCGGAATACTCGTTGAAATCGTAACCGTGGGTCGAGGCATAGGCCTTCAGCGCCAGGCGCATCAGCGACAGGCCGGCCGGACTGCCGTGCCAGGTGGCCATCAGGGCACGACCACCAAAGGCCAGCTTGGCGCGAACATCGCCTTCCACTTCCAGGGTGCCGTCGTCGCCGAAAGTACCCGGTCCGGCTTTGGCTTCCGCGGAACCGGTGTCGTCAGCGCTGGCCGCAGCGGCCGCCGTACTGCCCTGCGCGGGCTCGCTGGCATTCTCCAGATTCTGCTCGGCCAGGCTCTTTGCAACGGGCGCGTCGTGCAGGTCCACCGTCTTGTCGCCAAACTTGAGCGTGCTGGAGTCGATCGGCACTGCGATATCGAAGCTGTAGTTCTCGTCGCCCCAATCGGTGGTCAAGGTGATGTAGGGCCCCGCCTGCTTGACGCCGGCCTTCTGCATCGCCGCATGAATCTGCTCCAGCGCGGCACTGGTGGCCACTGCGATATCGTCCAGATTGCGTGCCGCCTGGGTCGAGACCATCATGACCGGCTGCTGCGGCGTATCCAGCAGGACGGGGTCAAGATCCTTGTAGCCGATGTTCGGGATGTTGGCCAGCATGCTCTGCAGGCTGCCGAGGGTGTACTGCATGAAAGTGGCCGGTTTGCCATGGAGGTACAGTTGGCTGTAGCGGCTGATCAGGTCCCAGCCGTAGTCGACGTCGTAGCTCATGGTGAGCTTGACCAGCTTCTGGTTGTCGCTGGGTTCAAGGTCGATGGTGTATTTCTTGTCGGTGCCGCGCCAATCGTTGTCCAGCGCCCAGACAATCTGCCTGTCCTGCTCGTCGGAGACGATCTTCAGGCTGCCATTGTCGACCTGACTGTTGTCGTGCCAGGACACCTCGGCACCTTCACCATAGGCCGGCCCGGTCACTTCGAACTGGATACCCGGGTCAAGTGCCCGCAATGCGGAGTAGTCCGAAAAGCGGCGGAAATTGTTGAGCGCGTCGTAGGTATGACGCAAATTGTGACTGATCTCGAGGCTGCGCTCGACATGCCCGTGTGAGGGCAGCAGCACGCCAACCACCACGGCCAGGACAAAGACCAGAATCAGTGCAACGATGATTTCAAGCAGACGCGTCATCAAGTGTTCTCCAGATTGCTTTGTTCGGCTGCCAACAAGCGGCCGCTGATGCCCGTGTGACCGGCTTCAATCCCCATACCGGACCGTACCTGGACGCACTCGGCAAGACCATGATGGTACTGGTTCACGGACGGAAACGCCATGGCCCGAAGGTACCGGGACGGGCATGGGCCGCTACACGATACCCAGCTCCAGTGCTTTCAGAACCGCACGCGTGCGGTCACGCACGCCCAGCTTGGACAGAATGTTGGAGACATGATTCTTCACCGTGCCTTCGGCCACGCTCAGGGATTCGGCAATTTCCTTGTTGCTGAAGCCGCCGGACATCAGGCGCAGAATCTCGGTTTCGCGCTCGGTCAGCGGGTCCGGTCGTTCCAGGCTGTTGAATTGATTGCTGATGCGCCCCACTCCCGACAACAGCCGCTGGGTCACAGTGGGCGCCACCAGCGATCCACCCGCGGCCACCTTCTTGACCGCCTCCACCAGCTGCTCCAGTGACACGTCCTTGAGCAGATAGCCGCGCGCGCCGGCCTTCAGGCCAGCCAGCACCAACTGGTCGTCGTCGAAGGTGGTCAGGATGATGGTGGGTGGCAACTGGCCCTGCTCGGCCAGTGTCTTGAGCACGTCAAGGCCGTTCATCACCGGCATGCGCAGATCCAGCAGCACCACGTCCGGCTTGACCTCGGGAATCATGCGGACCGCCTCGGCGCCGTCAACGCATTCGGCGGCGATGTCGATGTCACCAGCCAGATCCAGAAGGGAGCGGATGCCCTGCCGGACCAGGGTCTGGTCATCCACGAGACAAACGGAAATCATGCCGAAGACTCTCCTGCTGCGGCCGGGCCGGATTCCAGCGGCAGCCAGGCATTGATGGAAAAACCGCTGTCGGTAGCGGTACTGAACTTGAGCCGGCCACCAAATTCGGCCAATCGCTCGCGCATGCCGTTGAGGCCGTTGCCGGCATGAATCTGACTGCTTCCGCGTCCGTCATCACGCGCCTCCAGCAACAGTTCGCCATCGGCCAGCAACTCGAAACGCAGCCACAGATTGAGCGCACGGGCATGACGCACCACGTTGGTGATGATTTCCTGTACGCAGCGCAGCACCACCTCGGCCCGGCGCGGATCATCCAGGGTGAAGCGTCGCGGCAGGTCCAGGTGAACCGTGAGCCCCGGAACGCCGGCAGCCAGCTCACGCAAGGCAGCGCTGAGGTCGACCTCGTCGTCCTGGCGCAGCTCGCTGACCACCGTGCGCACATCGGCCAGCAGCTTGCGCGCGGTTTGCTGCGCGGTTTCCACGTGGCCACTGGCGCGGGCATCGACCAGGTGCCGGGTGACCTCCAGCTCAAGGCTCAAGGCCGTCAGGTGGTGCCCGACAAGGTCATGCAGTTCGCGCGCGATGCGCATGCGCTCGGCGATGCGGCTGGATTCGGCCAGCAGCGCCCGGGTGGCGCGCAACTCGGCGTTGAGCTTGCGCTGCTCCTCGCGCGCCTCGGCCTGCTGTTTGGCGATCACCGCGGTGACAAAGGTGAGCACGGAAAACCCCAGGTAGACCAGGGCCTGGAACACCGCCAGGGACAGCGTGCCCAGGGTGGGAAACGTTGCAAACACCGGAATAAGCAACAGATTCTGGACCACCAGACCCGCCACGGCCCAGGTCAGCGGCAGCAGCCAGGGCAGCACCACCGCCGCCACCACCAGCAGCAGTGCACACAGGCCACTCTGGCTGAAATAACCCACACCCATCGCGGTCAGGGTCATTACCAGCACGCCCAGCAGCTTCAGCGCGCGGAAGCGGCCCGACTGCAGATTGCCGGTCAGCAGCCAGTAGACCACGCCGAACAGCAGGTAGCAGCCGGCCCACAGCCCCAGGGCCATGCCCGGCAGATGCTGCACCTCGGCCAGCCGTCGTGACAGCCAGTCCATCTGCAACAGCGGCAGTCCAACGCAGATGTAGGTGAACAGGCCCGCATAGCGCAACAGCCGGATCGGATTGTGGAAAGGCCGAGTCATGGCCGCATGATACAACCGGGCTTTCCGGCTGGCAGCCTGTCGGGCTTTGCCGGTCGAGTCGAGAATTCGGCTGTGCGAGGACAGATTTTTGACGATTTGCAGGTTCATGGTGGTGCTGTGGGCCAAAAATCGGCGGAAATACGGACCGCACAGCCGGGTTCGCAGGCCGGCCGAGTAAAGTCCAACAGGCCGACAGGGACTGGGCAATGCCAAACGCGACGTGCGATACTTGCACCGTTGTGCAAAACGGCGCAGGAAGGCAACTCGCCCCGCACACCGCCACAAAATCCTGGATTTCCCATGTCACCCGTGATTCGCGACGTCTGCCGCGCCGACCTTGATGCGGTCCTGGCCCTCAACAATGCTGCCAGCCCCGGTATTTTGCCTTTGCAGGCCACTGACGTGGAACGCTTTTTTTCCTGTGCAGACTATTTTCGGGTGGCCGAGGTGGGCCAGCGCATCGTGGGCTTTCTGGTCGCCCTGCGCGAAGGCCACGACTACGCCAGCCCCAACTATCGCTGGTTCAGCGAACGCGAAAAGAGCTTCGTCTACATCGATCGCATCGTGCTGGCGCCGGATCAGCGCCGATTCGGCCTGGGCCGGGTGTTCTACTGCGATGTCGAGAGTTTTGCCGAGGTTCGCGTGCCGCGCCTGACCTGCGAAGTGTTTCTGGAGCCGCCGAATGACGCGGCGGTGCTGTTCCACGGCACCTTCGGCTTCAACGAGGCCGGCCAGCAGCGCGTGCCACCGGGCGACATCCGGGTCAGCTTGCTGGCCAAGGATCTGCCCAGCTTCGGCTACGTGCGCGAGCGCTATCTCGCGCGCGGCGGTCTGCCCGATCTGCCCTGGCTGCGTGGTCGCCTGATTCCTGCGACAGAGCCGGGTGCGCCGGTCGCGGCTGGCAACGCACCTTGAACGGCTCGGCGAACACCGACGACGCTGTTTGCGACGTGCGTTTCGGCCAGGTCGGCCTGGCCAATATCCGCATCCTGGCCGAGGCACCCGAGCAATTGCGTGACGATCTGGCCCGTCGCGTGGCCGCCGCGCCAGCCATGTTCAGCCGCACCGCGGTGGTGGTCGATCTGAGTCACCTGAGCCGGCAACCGGACGATGCGCAGGTCAAGTCACTGCTGGACGCAATCCGTCAGGCGGGCATGCTGCCGGTGGGCCTGGCCTACGGCAGCAGTGCCACCGAAGAGCTGGCCAGGCGTCTGGATCTGCCCCTGATTGCCCGCTTCCGTGATGCCTACGAGCACGATTCGGGCAGTGCGCCAAACCGCCGCACCAGGTCGGCTGCCAGCACTGATACCCGACCGACCGGCAGCCAGGCCGGCCAGATGCATGCCCAACAGGTTCGCAGTGGCCAGCAACTGTATGCGCAGCATCGCGACCTGATCGTGACCGCGGCCGTGGCCAGCGGCGCCGAGGTGATCGCCGACGGCTCGGTACACGTCTATGGCACGCTGCGCGGCCGGGCGCTGGCAGGTGCCCAGGGCGACGAACAGGCGCGCATTTTCTGCACCGATTTCCGCGCCCAGCTGGTCTCGATTGCCGGTCGCTACCGGGTGTTCGAGGAAGTACCTGAACAATTGGAAGGCCGCAGCGTGCAATGCTGGCTGGAAGATGACAAGCTGCGCATCGCTGCACTTTGAGCCTTGAAAAAACGTCAAAACTGCTGATCGGAGAATCACACCTTGACTGAAAACATCGTCGTTACATCCGGCAAGGGCGGGGTCGGCAAGACCACTACCGCCGCCTCGCTCGCCGTGGGCCTGGCCCGACGCGGGAACAAGGTCGCTGTCATCGACTTCGATGTCGGCTTGCGCAATCTCGACCTGATCATGGGCTGCGAGCGGCGTGTGGTCTACGACTTCGTCAACGTCATCCAGGGCGACTGCACGCTCAAGCAGGCGCTGATCAAGGACAAGCGCGACGACACGCTGTTTGTCCTGGCCGCCTCGCAAACGCGCGACAAGGACGCACTGACCGTCGAGGGCGTCGAGAAGGTGCTTGGCGAACTGGCCGCCGACGGCTTCGACTACGTGGTCTGCGATTCGCCGGCCGGCATCGAAAAAGGCGCCCACCTGGCCATGTATTTCGCCGACCAGGCCGTCGTGGTGGTCAACCCGGAAGTGTCCAGCGTGCGCGATTCGGATCGCATCCTCGGGCTGCTGGACAGCAAGTCCAGGCGCGCCGAGCGCGGCGACGGCGCCGTGACCAAGCATCTGCTGCTGACGCGCTACAACCCGGCACGGGTGGCCAGTGGCGAAATGCTGGCGGTCGCCGACGTGGTCGACATCCTGGGCCTGGACGTGCTCGGCGTGATTCCCGAATCCACCGGCGTGCTGAATGCGTCCAATGCGGGCGTTCCCGTGATTGTCGATCAGGAATCCGACGCCGGCCAGGCCTACGCCGATGCCGTCGACCGGCTGCTCGGCGAGGAGCGGCCGATGCGCTTCACCGAGGCGCCGAAGAAGGGCTTTCTCAAGCGGGTATTCGGGAGCTAGGCATGGGCATTCTGGACTTTCTGCGCAACAAACCCGAATCCAGCGCCAACGTGGCGCGCGAGCGGCTGCGCATCATCGTGGCCCAGGAACGCAGCACCCGCAACGCGCCCGACTACCTGCCGCTGCTGCGCAGCGAACTGCTGGACGTGATCCGCAAGTACGTCAACGTCGAGGCCGACGAGGTGCAGATCAACGTCGAGCACGACGGCAACAACGAGCTGCTGGAGCTGTCCGTGGCGCTGCCGGACGCGGCCACGCGCAAGTGAACCAGGCGGTTGTGGCGGCCAGCGAAACCTCGGTCATGCGCCTCGCTGAACTGGCACCCGGCAGCGCCGCCGCACTGCTGGCGCGATTTGGTCTGGAACTGGTTTCCGTGGCCGATGGCGAGCCCATTCCCGGCAGCTACTGGGGCGAGCCGGAAGCCGGCGTCATCGGCAAGTGCGTCTACGCCCGCAACGACACCCCGGTACATTCCTTGCTGCACGAAGCCTGTCACCTGATCGTGCTGCCACCTGACAGGCGTCAGCAGATACATACCGACGCCAGCGACTCGATCGAGGAAGAGGACGCCACCTGCTACCTGCAGATCCTGCTGGCCGATGCCCTGCCCGGCATGGGCCGTGAACGGATGTGGGCCGACATGGACGCCTGGGGCTACAGCTTCCGCCTCGGCTCGGCCCGCGCCTGGTTCGAGCACGATGCCAGCGAAGCCGCCAACTATCTGCGCGAGCGCGGAGTATAGGAAGAATAAACACCCATTTCACCCACGTCCAACAGGTTTGGACTGC
>CBFGSA010000124.1:0-7853 GCA_965651365.1 uncultured Rhodanobacteraceae bacterium
ACCGGCACGATGTCGTGCCAGGCCTCGTACAGGGCCGGGCGCAGCAGGTCGTTCATGGCCGCATCGACGATCACGAAGCGGCGCTCGCGGCCCTGTTTGACGCGGACCACGCGGGTCAGCAATGCGCCGGCCTCGGCCATCAGCCAGCGCCCCGGTTCCAGCACGATGCGTCCCCGGAATCCGGCCAGCGCCTGGCGGATGATGTCGACATAATCGCGCACGTCGGGCGGCTGGTCGTGGCCTTGCCGGTAGACGACACCCAGGCCACCGCCGACATCGATGCTGCTTATCGAATGGCCGGCCTGTTCCAGTTCGCGCCAGAACGCGGCCACGGCCGCCAGCGTCTGGCGGAATGGTTCCAGTTCCAGGATCTGCGAGCCGATGTGCACGTGCAGGCCGTCCAGCCGCACCGGGCCGGCCGGGTCGAGGGCGGCAAACCAGGTGCGGGCCTCATCCACATCGACGCCGAACTTGTTTTCCGAGCGGCCGGTGGAAATCTTGGCGTGGGTGCGGGCGTCGACATCCGGATTGATGCGCACGGCGGCATGCGCCGTGACCCCGGCCTCGCGCGTGCAGGCCTGGAGCAGATCCAGTTCGTCGCGTGATTCGACATTGAAGCGCGCGATGCCGGCCTGCAGCGCGGCCTCGATTTCGTGACGCTGCTTGCCGACGCCGGAGAACACGATGCGCGAGGCAGGCATGTCGGCATGCAGTGCGCGCTGCATTTCGCCCAGCGACACGATGTCGGCGCCGACGCCGTGCGCGTGCATCAATTCCAGAATGGCGCGGTTGCCGTTGGCCTTGACCGCGAAGCAGATGCCGGCATCGAGCCCGGCCAGGGCTGCCTGCATGGCGTCGATGCGCTGGCGTATCGCGCTGGCCGAATAGACATGGCAGGGGGTGCCGACGCGTGCCGCCAGGCTTTCCAGATCAACACGATCCCAGGCGCCGCCCGCATCCGGCGTGTTGGCTGGCGCGAGCTCGGGCCTGCTGCCTGTCATCACGAAATTTGCCATGCATTCGTCCCCTTTCGCGCAAAAAGAAAGGGCGGCCCGCCGACGCAATGCGGCGGACCGCCCACGGGGAAAGTCAGAAGTCCAGGGACAGGGTCAACTGACTGAAGCGCGAGCCTTGCAGGTAACGCTCCCTGCCGAAGAAGTCATCGCGGTCGCCCACGCCCGGCTCCAGTTCCTGGTACACCCACACCGGCACCTGGCGGTTGAGCAGGTTGTACATCGCGAACTTGGCACTGAAGGTCGAGGGGCCGAAGTCCCGCGTGTAGGTGACGCTGGCGCCAAGGTTGATCACCCAGGGCATGCGGCCGGCACCGCCGCGCGGCGAATGCTTGAATATGCGGTCGCCGGTGCTCCAGGTGTCGCCTTCCTGCGGATCGGGATAGGTCTGTTCGGGCGTGCAGTTGTCCACGCACAGGTAGTAGCTGTGATAGCTCTTCCAGTTGTACGGGTTGCCCACACCGAAGGCCGTGATCGGACCGCCGGAGCGCGCATTCAGGGTACCGCCCAGGCGCCAGTTGTCCGTGAGTGCGTAGGTGCCGCGGAACTTGAATTCATGCCGGTGATCGTTGGCCAGCGGGCCGTAGCCGTCGAGATTGACGAACGGGTCGTCGAAGTTCTCGGTACGACCAGCATCGCCGAAGTTGGTGTCGGTATTGACCGGACCTTCGGCATTGCCCTTGCTCCAGGCTAGGGTGTAGGAGGCGTTGAAGCTCCACTTGTTGTCCCAGGCGCGGTCAATCTGGAACTCGACGGCCTTGTAGCTGCGCCGCGGCTTGACCCAGCCACGCTGCGAGCCGCCGGTGGAGTTCACGTAGTCCCATTCACCGTCGTGATACTCGTAGTTGTCGTTTTCGGTCCAGTAGCCGTACTTGGACGTGTCGATCGTGATATAGCCGTCATCGACGCCATCGCAGTCGCTGTCGCCCCAGATGGTCACGTCCTTGCCCGGGTTGGCCATCACCCAGCTGCTGCCCACGCGGCCGCACATCGGGTTGGCATTGATGTTGATGTCATCAATGGCGTTGTGCAGCCTGCGATAGATGCCGCGCACGCCCCAGGACCAGCTCTGGTCCAGGGCCTGCTGGAAGCCCAGGATCAGTTCGTCCTGGTAGACCGGGTCCATGTCGTGATCGACCTCGGCGCGCAGGTCGCCCACGGTGCCGTCACCCTGGTCGTCGCTGAAGCCGAACTCGGTGCCCAGCTTGGGCACGGCATATTGCAGGCCGTCGCGCTCCTTGATTTCCCAGCCATCGAAGCCGTAGAAGGTGCGGGCATCGAGCAGCGCGCCGCCCTGCTTGATGTTGATCACGTTGGCCACCGGCAGGAAGTAGCGGCCGATATTGCCGAACAATTTGGTGGTGCCGTCGCCGGCCATGTCCCAGGAAAAGCCCACCCGCGGCGAGATCATCTTGTCCATCTTGATGTAGCTGCGCCCGGCCGCGTCCTTGTTGTCGAACGCCTCGTTGCGCAGACCGAGGTTGAGCACGAAGTTGTCACCAATCGACCAGTTGTCTTCAAGATAGACGGCCTGGTTGGTGCTTTCGAAGTTGCCGAAGATCTCGTACTGGCGGGCGCGCACATAGGCGTGATAACCGGGGGGCACGATGCCCGCGTCGGGAATCTGCGCCCCGGGTGTTGTCGAATAGACGTTGTACTGAATGCCACCAGGGCCGGGGTAGTGCTGGCTGAGATCGGAAGTGTTCACTTCGCGGTCCAGGCCGAAGCGAAGCAGATGATCGCCCAGGCTCCACTCGAAATCGGCCCGGGTCTGCTTGCGCACGTCGTTGCGGTCGTAGACGCTGGAGTTGTCGGTGCAGCCAACCGGCACGCCCGGATCAGTCACGCTGGAACTGCGCGTGACGTAGTTGCAGTCGGAATCGGCCGGCGAGGCGCTGAAGCTGGTGCGGTCGTTGCGTCCGTACATCAGCTTCATCGACAGGTTGTCGGTGAAGTAGGAAGTCCAGGACAACGCATAGTTCTTGCCGCCCGACTCGCCGTAGGACTCCGAAATCTTCTGCCCACTGGTGTCGGCGTCGAAGTCGTAGGCGTATGTTTCGCTGTCGAGGCGGTTCTTGTTCGAGAATGCCATCAGACTGAGGATGTTGTTGTCGGTCACGTTCCAGTCGATGGTCGTGCCCCAGAATCCGTCGTCGGAGTCACCGAAACTCTTGGTGGTGCCGGCATTGTTGGTGTTCTGCGGCTTGTACTGGCGCGCCTGATACATGGCAAAGAAGAACAGCTTGTCCTTGATGATCGGGCCGGACGCCCAGACGTTCAGCCGCGAGGAGTCACCCGAATCGCGGCTGCGGGTGATGTAGCGGTCACCCTCGAAGTAGCTGTCACGCGCGCCGGTCTCGAGAATGCGCGGACCCCACACGAACTTGGTGCCGTAGTGGAATTCGTTGCTGCCCGACTTGGCCACGGCGTTGACCACGCCGCCGGTGGTGCGGCCGTACTCGACCGAGTAGCCACCGGTCTTGACCTGGAATTCCTTGTAGAACTCGAACGGCGCTTCGGAGAAGCCCACGCGGTTGTAAAAGTCGGTGACGTTGAGCCCGTTGATGTAGAACGAGTTCTCCGCCACCGAAGAGCCGCCGAAGGAGAGACCGCCAAAAGCGGCGGACCCTGCTGCGACGCCCGGTGCCAGCAATGCGACCGAGGAGACGAAATTCGGCACCGGAAGACGATCGATCTGTTGTGCATTGATGTTCATGGCCGACTCGGTGGAAGTCACGTCCACCACCGGGGCAATGGCCGAAGCCGAAACCTGGATCGCGCCCAGGTCGGTGGGGCCGGCAAAGTTGACCGTGGTTGCCTTGCCGATGCTCACGGCGGCCGTGCGCGTGGCACCCGAACTGCTGCGGACCTGGTAGGTGCCCACGGGCAGATAGGGGAAGCGATAGTTGCCCTTGCCATCGGCAGTGACCGCGCGCTGGAAGCCCGTTTCCGGGTTGCTGATGGTGATGGTGGCGCCGGGCTGGGCGCGACCGACCAGCGAACCGTCATTGTTGGCAGCCATGGCGGCCGGGGCGGCGAGGCAGGCCAGGCACAGGCCCATCGCGGTCGCGAGTGCTTTCTTGCGCAGTGTGGTGTTGCTGGCGGACATGATGCTTCCCCTCGTTGCAGGTGGTGTCGAAAGACGGTTCAGGAGCCGGGCTCTTGCGTGGCAATCAGGCGCCAGGCAAAGTCGTAGCTCCACTGGTTGAAGTACAGGTTGCCGCCGTCCCACTCGGCTTCGCCGCGTTGCAGGTCGACGGTTTCGGAACGGAAGTGCTGCTTGGCGGGCACGAACGGGCGGCTGTAGTCGTCGTTGAAGGCGATGCGCCAGCCGTCCAGGCCACCCAGGTAGAAATTGGCGAGCTGCGGATCGTCGCTGGCGAGGCGGCCGAAGGTCACGTCCATCGGCATCCAGCCGTAGGGCGCGATGTAGAGCTGGCCCCAGTCGTGCAGGTTCCAGTAGCCGGTGTCGGAAAACATCATGCCCGACTGCCAGCGCGCCGGAATGCCGTTCATGCGCAGCAGGGTGATCAGCAGCAGCGTCTGCTGGCCGCAGTCGGCATGGCCGGCGCGGCGCGCATAGTCGCTGATGTTGCTGATGGTGGAATATTCGCGCGCGCCGGCCCAGGGAATGGCATCGACGAAGGCGTACAGCTTTTGCGCGATGCGCCAGGGATTGGTTTCGTCGCCGACGATCTGCCTCGAGAGCACCCGCATTGGCTCGGTGAACACGACATGCGGCGCGCGCTCGGACACGAAGGGTTTCAGTTCCGGCGTGATCGTGGCCGGTTCCGCCTTGTCCGGGTCGACGTGAAACCAGCGCGCCGAGATCGTCACTTCGTAGCTGGCCTTGAACACGGTCGGCTGCCCGGCCTGCGCGGTCTTTTCCAGGTACACGGTGCGCTGCAGCGCCGATTCGGGCGCGATCTGGTGCGCGCTCGGTTCGCTGGCGACGTATTTGATGTCCTCCTGCTGGCCGGCAATATGCCGCGGCCAGGGAATCCATGCCCGCACCGTCTTGCCGGCCGGCACGGCATCGGCATCCACGGTCAGGGTCTGGGTGATGCGGAAGCGCTGCGGCAGCACGCTGGAAGAATGCTCGCGCAGGGCCGCATCGCGTACCGCGACATGGTGCCGGTTCAGCGTTTCCAGCGGCGAGGCGGAAAAGGGCTTGGGATCGGCGCGGCGTGCCCGCGCCTCGGCACTGAGGCGGAACAGGTTGCCGGCAGCGCGGCTGAAATAGCGTGTCTGGCCATCGAATACCATGCTTTCCAGCAGACCGTGCGCATCCCAGCGCTGGAATTCGGCCTCGGTGAGATCCGGAATCTGCTTGCGAATGCGGGCCTTGAGCTCATCGGCGCTGAGGCTGAAATCAAGGCGTATCCGGCGCATGCGCTCAAGCTGGAAGCCCAGGGCGCGGCGCTCGGCGGCATCCAGGTCCGGCTGCGCCAGCATCTTCTGTACGGCGGCTGTGGCAGCACGGAACTGGCCCGCATCCACCATGTTCACGACCCGCGGATGCACCTCGCTTTCCGCAGCCATCGCCGCGCCCGACAGGCACAGCAGCAGCGCCAGCCCGGCCAGGCGGGCCGAGCGTGCCGGTGACTGCTTGTGCGGGGTGTCGCGCCTGGCCATGCGGCCTCCGAAAGATCTGGTGGACCCTGTGTAACATGCTTGATTTCTCCAGTCAATAAATTATGCTTTTTGTAAATCTTGATGGAATCACCTATTCTGATTCGCAGATCGAACCCGAATGTGCCGATGGCTGAAGACGGACTGCCGATGATGGCGATCACACGAGACACTGCCGTCATTCGGCTGCCGCATGGGCGACGGTGTAGCCTGTCGGATGTCGAGTTGTGCTGGAGACCTGTGATGAAGCTGCGCTGCCTGTTAGCCCTGATGCTCCTCGCCGCAAGCGGTTCGTCTGCCCTTGCCGATGCTCCGGCCGTGTTGCCGGTGCCGGCGCACGGCGTGATCGGAGTGACGCCCGCGCGCATGACGGCCGACTACTGGATTGCGCGCGCGCCGCAGGCGGACGACGTTCTGATGAGCGCCGCGAAGATCGCCGGGCAGAACGCGCGCGTACTGGCCCGCGATCCGTCGATGCATGACCTTTCGAAGATTCCGCTGAAGCTGGGCCGCCAGCAGGTGCGCCAATGGATCACCGGGCTGTCGCGCCTGCCCGATCATGTGCTGTATGACCTCGAAGGCCAGCGTGTCGGCAAGGCGGCGCTGCAAGACTTCAGGGCGCAGCTTGATCTGGACGCCATCCCCGATCCACAGGACACGCGCTACGGCCTGATCGTGCATCGCGCCAGCCTGCGCACCTTTCCCACCGATACCCGCGTGTTTTCCAGCAGCGGCGATACCGACATCGACCGCTTCCAGGAAACCGGCGTGTTTCCCGGCACGCCGGTCGTGATCGCGCACGCCAGCCGCAACAAGAAGTGGCTGTTCGTGGTCAGCCCGCGCTACGCGGCCTGGGTGCACGCCGACGCGGTGGCCGAGGGCGACCGCGATGTGGTGCTGGGCTACAGCCAGCACAAGCACGCGCGCGTGGTGACCGGCGCCCAGGTGCGCACCGTGTTCACGCCCGAGCAGCCGCAACTGTCGCAGCTTGTGCTGGACATGGGCGTGCGCATTCCGCTGGCCACGGGCCTGGATCCGGCCGCGCCGGTCAACGGCCAGTCGGCCTACACCTCGTGGACGCTGTCGCTGCCGATTCGCAACGATGACGGCAGCCTGGTGCTGAAGCCCGCGCTGTTGCAGCGGATCGCCGACAGCCGCAGCGACTATCTGCCGATGACCCGGGGCAACATCATCCGCCAGGCTTTCAAGTTTCTGGGCGAGCGTTACGGCTGGGGCCACATGTACGACGGCCGCGACTGCTCGGGCTTCGTGTCCGAGGTGTATCGCTCGATGGGCGCGCAGATGCCACGCAACACCAGCGCCCAGAGCGTCAGTCCGGCACTGGAGCACCAGACCTTCGGCAAGGACGACGACCATGCCGCACGCATGCGTGCGGTGAACAAGCTCCAGATCGGCGACCTGGTCTACATTCCCGGCCACGTGATGCTGGTAATCGGCCATGTCGACGGCAAGCCGTGGGTGATCCACGATGTCAGCGGCATCCGCTATCGCACAGCCGACGGCGAAATGCGCCACGTCAAGCTCAACGAGGTTTCCGTCACCCCGCTCGAACCGCTGCTGTACAACGACCATTCCAGCTTCATCGACCACATGACCAGCATCGTCCGCGTCGCACGCTGACGCCCACCGCCAGGATTGCCCACCCATGAAAATCACCGACATCCAGTTTGGCAAGCTCGTGGTGCCGCTGAAGACGCCGTTCAAGACGGCGCTGCGCACGGTCGAGCAGGTCGAGGACATCGTGGTCATCATCAATACCGACACGGGCCACGTCGGTTACGGCGAGGCGCCGGCCACGGCCGTGATCACCGGCGACACCCACGGCTCGATCGTCGATGCCATCCGCCACTACATTTCACCGCGCCTGATCGGCCAGGACATTGCCGACCTCAACCACATCACGCGTCTGATCCAGGACTCGATGGAGAAGAATTCCAGCGCCAAGGCGGCGGTGGAAATCGCCGTCTACGACCTGTGGGGCCAGCTCTACGACGCGCCGCTGTACAAGCTGCTGGGTGGCGGCGATCCGGTGATCAGCACCGACATCACCATCAGCATCGACTACATCGACAAGATGGTGGCCGACTCGCTGAAGGCGGTCGAGCGCGGATTCGAATCGCTGAAAATAAAGGTCGGCAAGGACATCGGCGTCGACATCGAGCGGACCAAGGCGATCCACGCCGCGGT
>CBFGSA010000125.1:0-7603 GCA_965651365.1 uncultured Rhodanobacteraceae bacterium
CTCGAACAGCAGCAGGAGTACGGTCAGCACCGGCAGTGAACTTGCCAGCGCCGGCCCGGGGTAGCAAAATGACATGGTGTCCATGCCTGTACAACAAGAACGGGGTCAAGTTAAGTAACCTCTCACCAATCCCAGCTTGCTATTGTGGAAGTTAACCCGACCCCGTTCTTAGACCCCGTTCTTGCACGGGTGGGCGCTACTCGACGGTCATGCGCATCGGACGCAAACCACAGGTCGGGCCTTGGCCGATGGAACGAACGGCGCACTGCGCATGCGGTTGCAAAGTTTGCCGCTCGCTGCACTGACTCAATCACAAGCTCCAGCCTGATTTCGTGCAGAAGCCTCAGAACCTGGCCCCGCTTCGCCGTTGGGTGTCATCTCTGAATGCTGGAAGCTGCTTTCGTCTTCACAGCGGGCACCTTGGGGTGAGGGCGTGGATGACTGGTCCCGGTGGTATTGTCGATATTTGCTGGGCGCTGCGCCGTGCATTTCCTGTTATTGGACGGTGGAGGCAAGCCATCTTCCACACTTCCACAATCTACCCAGTCCCAAGAGCATGGGAGGGACTGATGTCCATTTCCATGTTTTACGTAACAGTAATATTTGCCATTCGAATTGGTGAGTTTGCCATCTTTGGCAAACGCCAGCATTGGCAGTCCCATAAGGGCAAGAACTGCAGCACTAATGATGAACCGTTTCATGATCGCCTCCTTAAAGACAGCATTCGGGAAATCAGTTTGCTGCTTGCCGTGCAACACCACTGATCCAGTCCTTGCGGGCGGCGCTTCCGTGTATTCAACGAGCCTCGACAAATTGAGTACATTACCAAGCGCAGGCACCTACAACACCCGCTGCCAAAAACCGTATCATACGAGCGGCACCATGGTTGTCATCGCTTGGTCGCTCATTCACTAACCAGGCAGGCTGGGATCTGGAACGGTCAGCGCCATCCACGGATCAAACACGGGATCGGCAGATTGGGAGTGCTCAAGGTAATAGCGGTTCAATCGCAGAAGTACGGTCATCGACCTGGTGCTCGTAGCAATAGACGTATCACTGCTCCACGTGATGCGGATCGTGCAGGCACGCACTTTTCAGTTTGAGTCTGCTGCGCGATGGTGACGGCGGATGGGGGACAATCGCGCATAGGTCAATGCTGCAGTTGGAAGTCACCCGGCCGTCCGGCAGCGGCTACAATGACGGGCATGGAAACTGGGCAATCATTTCGTGTGCCGCGGCCGCTGCGGGTGCTGGCGGGGAAGGGGCTGGAGCGGGCGTTGAATCGTGCGCTGCGGCTGGATCCGGCGGCGGCTGCGCGGCTGGGCGGGCTGGATGGGCAATCGGTCGAGCTGCATCTGGACGGGCCGGAGCTGGCGCTGCGGGTGTGGGTCGATGGCGATGCATTGCGGGTCGGGCCACCTGCCGAGGCGGCCAGCTTGCGCGTGCGTACCACGCCCGGCGCGGTGCTGGCGATGGCGCTGGACGCCAGGCACGAGGTGCCGCCGGGCAAGTTGCAGATTTCCGGTGATGCCGGGTTGGCACGGCAGATGGAAGGCTTGCTGAAGAACTGGCAGCCGGATCTGGAGGCAGCACTGTCGGGCGTATTCGGTGATGTGGCCGGTGTGCCGATGGCGCGGGCAGTGTCCGGCACGGCGCGCAGCGCGCGCCGCCGCGCCGCGGATTTGCGCGAGGACGCGGCGGCCTGGCTGCGTGACGAGGCGCGGCTGACGCCTTCGCGGGCGGAAGTCGATGACTGGCTGGATGGCGTTGACCAGGTCTCCGAACTGAGCGAGCGCCTGGAGCAGCGGCTGACCCGACTGGAGCCGGACGAATGATCCTGTTCCGCCTGATGCGGGTGGCGCTGGTGCTGCTGCGCTACCGGCTGGACGATCTGGTGGCTGATGTACACCTGTTCCGGCCGCTGAAGCTGGTGCGACCCTTTTTGCCGCGCCCGCGCAAGGATTTGGCTGACTTGCCGCGCGGCGCACGGCTGCGCCTGGCGCTCAACGAGCTGGGCCCGATTTTCGTCAAGGCCGGCCAGATTCTGTCCACGCGGCGCGACCTGGTGCCCGAGGACGTGGCCGACGAACTGGCACTGCTGCAGGACCAGGTGCCACCCTTTCCCGGAACCGAGGCGATCACGCACATCGAGCAGGCGCTGGGCGCGCCGATCAGCACCCTGTTCCGTTCCTTTGATGTCGAACCGCTGGCTTCGGCCTCGGTGGCTCAGGTGCACGCGGCCGAATTGCCGAGTGGCGAGAGCGTCGTGGTCAAGGTGCTGCGCCCGGGCATCGACCGCCTGATCCGGCGCAATATGGCGTTGCTGCATTCGCTGGGCCGGCTGGCCGAGCGCTGGCATCCGGCGGCGGACAAGATCCGGCCGCTGGAGGTGGTGGCCGAGATCGAGAAGACTCTGGAACACGAGCTGGATCTGCAACGCGAAGGTGCCAACGCCAGCCTGCTCAAGCGCAATTTCGAAAACTCCCCGGATCTGTATGTGCCGGCGGTGTACTGGTCGCACAGCGGCAAGGGC
Organism: uncultured Rhodanobacteraceae bacterium; assembly: GCA_965651365.1. Classification (GTDB taxonomy): domain Bacteria; phylum Pseudomonadota; class Gammaproteobacteria; order Xanthomonadales; family Rhodanobacteraceae; genus DASSBG01. The sequence continues at coordinate 2,534 of CBFGSA010000125.1, forward strand.
GTGCTGACCCTGGAGCGGGTCTACGGCCTGGCGGTGGATGACATCGCGGCGCTGGATGCGGCCGGCATCGATCGCAAGCGCCTGGCGGCCAAGGGCGTGCGGCTGTTCTACGAGCAGGTGTTCCGCGACAATTTCTTTCATGCCGACGCCCACCCGGGCAACATCTGGGTGGACCCGGAAAGCCTGGACGAGCCGCGCTTCATCGCGCTCGATTTCGGCATCATGGGCTCGCTGCCCGAGACCGACCAGTACTGGCTGGCGGAGAACTTCATCGCCCTGTTCGAGCGCGACTACCGCCGCATCGCCGAGCTGCACCTGGCGGCCGGCTGGATGCCGCGCCACGTGCGCGTGGACGAGCTGGAAGCGGCGGTGCGCACGGTCTGCGAGCCCTACTTCACCCAGCCGCTGTCGAAGATTTCCCTGGCCGAGGTGATCGCGGCCCTGTTCGCCACCGCGCGCCGCTTCGAGCTGACCCTGCAGCCGCAACTGATCCTGCTGCAGAAGACCCTGCTCAACATCGAGGGCGTGGGCCGGATGCTGGACCCGGACATCGACATCTGGGAAGTGGCGCATCCGGTGCTCAAGCGCATTCTCAAGCAGCGTTACAGTCCGCGGCATGCGCTGCGCGAAGTACGCAAGCGCTTTCCCGAATGGCTCCATGCTGCACCGCGCATGCCGGACCTGGCGCGCGAATGGCTGCAGCAGGCGGTGGCCGGCGAGCTGCGCGTGCATTTCGACTCGCGCGATCTGCAGCAGATCCACATCGAGGCCCGCCGCACGCGGCGCATGCTGGCCGGTGGCCTGGTCGGTGCCACGCTGCTGGTCTGCGCCACCCTGGTGTGGCTGCTGGCCGATCCGGCGCGGCCGTGGCTGGCCGGTGTGCTGGCGGCGCTGGCCACGCTCGACATCGGCGTGCTGTGGCTGCGTTCGCGGTCGGGTTGAGTCGCCGGAGTGCAGTGGCTCGTGCGGGGGTTCCCGCCAGAAAGTGGATATACTCGTGCCGCCCCGGCACTCGCCCTCCGGGCCCTCGGCTACGCCGAGGTTCGCTTCCAGCCTCCTGCCTCCAGCGTCCGGATATCGCTTCGCGATTCCGGGATGACGGGGTTGGCTTAGCGATCGGGCTGGTAGATGCGGGCGACGGCCAGGGCGGTCTGGTAGGGCTCGGGGTCGTTGCGATTGCTGAGCAGGACCACGGTGAAGTGCTGGTTTGGCCAGCGCACGATCACGTTGCGAAAGCCCATCGACTCGCCTGAATGCCACAGCGTATCGCCGGTGATGCGCCAGCCGAAGCCGTAACTGGCCGCGTATGGCTCGCCCGTGACCTTGACGTGCGGGCTGAAGGCGAGCTTGCGTGATTCGTCGGACAGCAGGCGGTCGTCGTACAGGGCCGCGTCCCATTTGGCCAGATCATGGATCGAGGAGTAGATGCCGCCATCGCCGCGGGTGGCGCTGGTCAAGCTCTGGTCGGTGCGTTGCCAGGCGCCGTCGATGAAGCTGTAGCCGAAGGCGCGGTGCGGCACGCCGGGACCGCGGTGGTGTTCGTAGAGCAGGGTATTGTCCATGCCCAGCGGCGTGAAGATGCGCTGCTTGAGAAACGCCGGCAGGGTCTGGCCGGAGGCGCGCTCGATCACCAGTCCCAGCAGCACGTAGGCGGTGTTGGAATAGCGGTAGGCGCTGCCAGGCTCGAAGTAGCTGTCGTGATCGGCCGACAGCATCTCCAGCACCTGCTGGTCGGAGACCTGTTCGGTTTGACCTGAAGGAATCAGATCCTCGTAGTCGGTCATGCCGCTGGTGTGGGTGAGCATGTGTTCGATGGTGATGGCGTCATCGCTGGCCGGCAGTTGCGGCAGCCACTTGCGGATGGGGTCGTCGAGCTTGAGGGTGCCGTCCTCGCGCAGCAGCAGGACGCCCGCGGCGATGAACTGCTTGGTGATCGAGGCCAGCCGGTAGTCGGTTTCCGGCCCGGCCTGGATGTGCTGCTCCAGGTTGGCGTAGCCGTAGCCGCGCTGGATCAGTGGCTGGCCGTCGCGCACGACCAGCAGCGAGGCGCCGGGCACCTCGCCCTGGTAGCGTTGCATCAGGGCATCGACCTGTGCTTCGGGTGTCAGGTTCATGCTGGCGCAGCCGACCAGCAGGGTGGTCGCAAGGAGCATGGATGGAGTTCGCATGCTGTACTCCTGGTTGTCATAAGCAATGTGTTTGTGCGGGTGATGCCTACTCTGTCGTTGCACCCTTTGAGCCGGCCTACCGGACTGGCACGTCATACAGCAGGTGCGGCGTAGGCTCGGGCTTGAGCGTGTAGTGCCACCATTCCAGCGGGTAGTTCCTGAAACCGTGTTTGTGCATCAGTGCACGCAGGCGCAGGCGGTTGGCGTGCTGCGTCTTGCTGGCGCCGGGCCAGTCGGTGTGCGCTTCGACGCCGAAGTAGTCGAATTGCGTGCCCATGTCCAGCGGCTGGCACTGACCGGCCTTGTCGCACTGCATCAGGGACAGGTCGACGGTGGCGCCGCGGCTGTGGCCGGAGACCGGCGCGATGTATTTGCCGAGCAGTTGGGACTTGTCCAGATTCGGGTAGTGCGCGGTCCGGGTGCGGGTGTCTTTGAGGTCATGCGCCCAGCGCACGAAATGGGCCACGGCACGGGCGGGCCGGTAACAGTCGAACAGTTTCAGGCGCATGTCCTGGCGTCGTGCGTCGCGTTCTGCGGCGGCCAGTTTTTCGGCCACGGGCTTCAGCAGCAGGCACTTGGGCGCGCGGTAGCCGTCCACCGGCGTGCCGACAAAGTTGTCGCTGCCGGCGTACTTGATGTCCTCGGCGATGTCGGGCACCAGAGTGCGGATGTCGACAAGGCCGGCTTCGGCGGCGGTGGTGGCATCGGACACGCCGACATGCGGCGGGGTCGAGTCGCAGTCGCCGATGCGCACGAAGGCCAGGTCCTCGTAGTCGTAGCTGAAGTCGGCATCCGGGTCGACCTTGGCCATGTGCATCGTGGCGCTGCCCTTGGCGGGCGGCGTCAACCAGGCCTCGGCATCGCCGTGCGCCCACTGCACCAGGAAGCGCGTGCCGACCCGCATCACCGGACCGCTCAGTTGCGGCGACTTGGCCGCAGTGAAACGCACGCCGTTGCCGGCCGCGCACAGGCGCACCTTGCCGAACCACGGGTCGCGCCAGACGCCGAGCCAGTCCTTCAGGTCCGCCGGCGTGGCCGCGACGCGACTCGAGGTGTCGGGCACGCGGCTCTGGCGGCGGGCGTGCTCGGCCCGATCCAGTTCGTCGGCGTAGTCGGCGACGCTGCGTGTGTTCTTGCTGCCGATCAGTGACTTCAGCAGCACTTCGCCCAGCACGGTGCGGGCATCGCCGCCGCTGCCGTTGATCAGGAACACGAAGCCCGATTTCGCATCCGGCAGCAGCATCAGCTCGGAGTACATGCCCGACAGCGTGCCGGTGTGCCACACGCTCCAGTGGCCGTCCACATCGGCCATGCGCCAGCCATAGCCGTAGGCCATGATGTGGCTGTTGTCCCAGTCGCGGCGGCGCTCGGACACCGGGATCAGCATGTGCGGTGACTGCAGGATACGGCGCTGGGTTTGCGACAGCCATTCAAGCTGGGCCGGCGTCGGATCGAGCCAGTGGCGCGCCCACTTCAGCATGTCGTCGAGGCTGCAGCGGATGCCGCCGGCCGCGGCCATGGTGATGGCGGGCACGTGGGCGGGATCGGCGCCGGTGACGACGTTGCGGGTACCGTCCCGCCGGTGCGGCTGTGCCAGGTTGCCGACCGCATCGCGGTCGAAAGCCCCGACGATGCAACGGTCCAGCCCCAAGGGCTTGAATATCTCGCGCCGCATCAGGGTTTCGTAGGGAGCATTGCCCGCGGACGCCGCCACCTCGCCGGCCACCACGTACAGCAGGTTGTCGTATTCGTAGCGCGAGCGGAAGCTGTAGGCCGGCTTGATGTGGCGCAGGCCGCGGATGATGTCGTCGCGCGTGAAGTGGTTGGGGCCCGGCCACAACATCAGGTCGCCGCCGCCCTCGGGCAGGCCGCTGGAGTGGGTCAGCAGGTCGGCCACGCGCAGGTTGCGGGTGACCCAGGGATCGTGCATCTGGAAGTCCGGCAGGTATTTCGTCACCGGATCGTCCCAGGCCAGCTTGCCCTGCTGCACCAGTCGTGCCAGCAGCGCCGTGGTCATGGCCTTGCTGTTGGAGGCGATCTTGAACAGGGTGTCGCGGTTGACCGGCTGGCCGCTGCCCACGGCGCGCGTGCCCACGGTGCGGGTAAAGGTGACTTGGCCGTTTTCGACCACGCCGACGGCGATGCCGGGCAGGTGGTAGCGGGCGACGACTTCATCGACCAGCGATGCGTAGTGTGCCGGCGCGCTGGCTTGGGCAGTTTTTGCGCTGGCTGGTACGGCCCATGAGAGGGCGATTGCCGCCAGGGAGGCCAAGCTCGCGAATCGGTGGAAGCGGCGTTGTAGCAGCATGCTGCTGTTCGTTTCGCTTGACGTTTCCGGCAAGGAAGTGGATATATTCGCGCCATCCCGGCGCTCACCCTCCGGGCCATCGGCTGCGCAGATGTTCGCTTCCGGCATCCTGCCTTCAGCGTCCGGGTTCCGCGCTGCGCGCGGCCCCGGAATGACAGAATATGGAAGAAGCCCGTCATTCCGGACGGAGCGCAGCGACGATCCGGAATCCACTTTCTGGCCTGATGTCTCACGTCTGCGACTGCTAATCATCAACTTGGCTCCACTCCTTCGCGGACTGCTCGCCGGCGATCATCTCATCAAAGCTCTGGCGGCGGCGGATGATCGCGTAGCGGCCTGCATCCAGCAGCACTTCGGCGGCCAGCGGCCGCGAGTTGTAGGTCGAGGCCATGGAGGCGCCATAGGCGCCGGTGGCTCGGATCATCAGCAGGTCTCCGGCCTGGCAGGGCGGCAGTTCGCGCTGCACGGCGAAGGTGTCGCCGGTTTCGCACACCGGCCCGACGATGTCGCATGCCTGCAGGCTGCCCTCACGCGGCGACACCGGCACGATGTCGTGCCAGGCCTCGTACAGGGCCGGGCGCAGCAGGTCGTTCA